>DAOLBY010000230.1:0-3801 GCA_035324325.1 Paracoccaceae bacterium
CGGCCACCGCCAACTTCGGTTCGGTGCAGAAGCGCATCGACATCCAGAACGACTTTGTGGGCAAACTGACGGACGCGCTGCGCGCCGGCATCGGTACGCTGGTCGATGCCGACATGGAGGCCGCCTCGGCCCGGCTGCAGGCGCTGCAGGTGCAGCAGCAGCTGGGCATCCAGGCGCTGTCGATCGCCAACCAGCAGCCGCAGAACGTGCTGGCCCTGTTCCGCTGACGCGGGCCCGCCCGGGTGGCCCTGTGCCGCCCGGGCGCCTGTCGCTGTGCCCCGGCGCTGTCGCGCCGGCGCATCCCGCACCCCATGCCCCAAAGCGGAAAGACGCACCCCATGCCCCCGAACGATCTTGCCCGGCGCGCCTACGCGCGTCCCGACGCCCCCGCGCGCGATGCGCGTGCCGTGGAATACGACCTGTTCGCCCGCATCACCCGCCGCCTGTCCGAGGCATGGCCGCGCCGGGCTACGGATCCCGCCGCGATCGCCGGTGCGATCCACGACAACGGGCGGCTCTGGCGCACGCTGGCGGCCGATCTGGCCGAGCCCGGCAATGCCCTGCCGGCCGACCTGCGCGCGCGGCTCTGGTGGCTGCACGAGTTCTCGGTCGCCCATGGCCGCAAGGTGCTGGCGGAAGGCGCCGACCCGGCCGTGCTGATCGACATCAACACGGCCGTCATGCGCGGTCTGCGGGGCGAGGGAGTGGCAGCATGACCGGGCTGGTCCTGAAACTCGGGCCGCACGAGCGGGTGCTGATCAACGGCGCGGTGATCGAGAACGGCGAGAAGCGCACGCGCTTTGCGGTGATGACGCCCAATGCCAACATCCTGCGCCTGCGCGATGCCATCCACCCCGACGAGGTCAACACGCCCGTGCGCCGCGTCTGCTATATCGCGCAGCTGGTCTTGTCAGGCGACGTGGCGCCGTCCGAGGCGCGGATGCAGCTTCTGCGCGGGATCGAACAACTGAGCCAGGTTCTGACCGACGCCGACAGCCGCAGCCTTCTGGCCGCCGCCTCGACCTCCGTGGTGGAGAACCAGCACTATGCGGCCCTGCGCGCCCTGCGCGCCCTGCTTCCGCGCGAGGAGCGGCTGTTCGCTGCCGGCTCGGCATGAGCTTCCGGCCGGCCATTCCCGTCGACGGGCTGGTCGGCTGGGCCTTCCTCAAGCGCACCGAACCGCGCCAGCGCGCCGCCTTCGCCGCGGCTCCCGCCCAGCAGCGGGACGAGGATTACTTCCGTGCGCGCATCGGAAGCGTGAGGACGGCCGACGACCTGATGGCCGACCGGCGGCTGTTGCGGGTGGCGCTCGGAGCCTTCGGGCTCGAGGGCGACATCAATTCGCGCGCCTTCATCCGCAAGGTGCTGACCGACGGCACGCTGCGCGAGGGTGCGCTGTCGAACCGGCTGGCCGACAAGCAGTATCGCGCCTTCTCGGCCGCCTTCGGCTTCGGCGACTTCGCCATCCCGCGCACGCAGCTTTCCGACTTCGCCGACGGCATCCTGTCGTCATGGCGCACCCGGCGGTTCGAGGCGGCGGTGGGCGAGCAGTCGAACACGCTGCGCCTGGCGCTGAACGCGGAGCGCGAGGTGGCGCAACTCGCCGGGCGCCGCGTCTCGGACGAGACGATGTGGTTCACCATGATGGGCAACGCCCCCCTGCGCGAGGTCTTCGAGACGGCGTTGCGGCTGCCGAAATCCTTCGGCGCGCTCGACCTCGACCGCCAGCTGGCGACCTTCCGCGCAAGGGCCGAGGCGGCGTTCGGATCCTCGCGGTTCGATCAGTTCGCCACGCCGGAAGGGTCGGCCGACCTCGTCCGCCGGTTCCTCGTTGTGGCCGAAACTCCCGTGGCAGGGGCCGCGACCGCACCCGGTTCCGCGGCACTTGCGCTGTTGCAGTCGCAACCGCCCCTCTCGACATTGCGCCGATAGGACAACGCGATCAGGCTTCGGGCTGCGGGGTTGGCACGTCCCCGGGCGGCCAGGGCTGGCGCAGGCAGTCGGCCAGCCGCGCGAAACTCGCCTCCGTGCCGCCCGGTGCCGCTTCGGCCAGGAAGGCGTCGAGCGCCGGCCAGACCGCCATTGCCTCGTCGACCAGCGGGTCGGATCCCCTGGTGTAGAGGCCCGCCTGGATCATCGTCTCGGCCCGGTCCCAGGCGCCCAGCAGCTGCCTCGCGCGCGTGATCAGCGCATTTTCGGCCACGTTCGCCGCTGCCGGCAGGCTGCGCGAGACCGACCGCAACAGGTCCACGGCGGGATAGCGCCCGCGTTCCGCAATGGCACGGTCGAGCACCACATGCCCGTCGAGCACGCCGCGCAGAATATCGGCCACGGGTTCCTCCATGTCGGACCCCGCGACCAGCACCGTCAGGACGGCGGTGATGTCGCCGGCATCCTCGGCGCCGGGGCCGGCGCGTTCGGAGAGCCCCATGATCGCCTGCGCGGTCGAGGCCGGCCAGCCGCGCATCGCCGCGCCCTCGCCCGCGGCAAGCGCCACCTCGCGATGTGCCTCGGCGAAACGGGTGACGCTGTCGACCAGAAGAAGGACGTGGCGGCCGCCGTCGCGGAAGTGTTCTGCTACCGCCATCGCAGCCAGCGCGCAGCGCCGCCGCAGCAGGGGCGACTGGTCGGAAGTGGCGGCCATGCCGACCGCGCGCGCCATGCCTTGGGTCCCCAGCCCCTCCTCCGTGAAGGCACGCAGTTCGCGCCCCCTCTCGCCCACGAGGCCAAGCACCACGACATCTGCGTCCACCCCGCGCGCGAACTGCGCCAGCAGCGACGACTTTCCGACGCCCGAACCCGAGAACAGTCCAAGCCGCTGCCCGCGCACCAGCGGCAGGAGCGTGTCGAACACGGCAACGCCGGTTGCCAGCCGCGGCCCGAGCCGGCGACGCCGGGCCGGTGGCGGCGGCGGGGCATGCAGGGCGCGCGGGTGCGCCCCGGGCAGCAGCGGCCGGCCGTCCAGCGGTCGGCCAAGCGGGTCGATGATGCGCCCGATCCAGCCGTCGTGTGGGGCCAGCCGCGCGGGGCCGATCAGGCGGACGGCATCGCCGATGGCCAGCCCCTCAGGCGGGGCTTCCGGCAAGATGGTTGCGCCCGCGGGGTCGATGGCTATGACTTCGCCCTCGACCCTGCCCCTGCCCATCGACACCCTGTCGCCGAGCCGGGCAGTTTCGGTCATTCCCGTCACCGCCAGCGTGCCCTGGCCCAGGCCAGCCACGCGCCCGATCACCGAAACGGGTGACAGTTCCGCGATCCGCGCGCGCAACCCCGCAAAGACATCGCCCATCGTACCCCCTGTTTGTTCACTGCTTACCCTTCCTAAACGAATCACCCTTAAGCCCGGGTGAAGTCGTGCCGGGGAGAATCCCTCATGCTGCCGAAGCTCGAAGTCACACGCATGGCGCAGGCGCTTGCCGCCCACAGCGCCACACGGCTGGAGGTCGTCGCGGGCAACCTCGCCCATGCCGATACGCCCGGCTACCGTGCGGCCGACATCACCCCCTTCGCCGAGGTCTGGCGCAGCGACGCTTCCCTGCGCGCCACGCGGCCGGGGCATCTGGGGGGCCCTCAGGTCCCCGCCGCACCGGAACGGCGCGAAGACCTGCGCTTCGGTGCGCCCAACGGCAACACCGTCTCGGTCGAGGTCGAGATGGTGCGCGCGGCCGAGGCGCGGCAGTCCCACGACATGGCCCTGTCCGTCTATCGCGCGGTGTCCGACATCACGCGCGCGGCGCTCGGGCGGGGACGCTGACGATGGCCGGGCTGATGGACAAGGTGCTGCTTGTGCTGGATGCCGAG
>DAOLBY010000231.1:0-3798 GCA_035324325.1 Paracoccaceae bacterium
CGGGCCCTCCAGCGCGCGCACCACGGGCACGCCGGCCACGTCGCGCACCGCCAGCCGGTAACCCCAGGTCGCCAGCCCGACGATCAGCGCCAGCGATACCACCGCCGCCAGACCGTTCAGCACCCCGGCCAGCCGTCCGGGTGCGGCCTGCGGATCCCCGTAGTCAACGTAAACTGCCATGTCCTGCCTCGCCGCCCGGGGATGCATGGCCCCCGGGTCATCAACCTGCCAACCGGGCCTTGCCTGCCCGGCCCCCGCGGGACGCTGTTGTTCAGCGCATTTCCTCGACAGGGGCAACGCCGAGAATACCCAAACCGGCCCGGATCACAACGCCCGTGGCACGCGCCAGAGCGATTTTCGCCGCCGTTGTGGCCGGATCGCCCTCCTGCACGAAGCGCAGCGCGGGTTCGTCGTTGCCGCGGTTCCAGTGTCCGTGCAGGTCGGAGGCCAGTTCGTGCAGGTAGAAGGCCACGCGATGCGGCTCGTTCGACCGCGCCGCGATCTCGACCAGCCGCGGCCACTCGGCAAGCTTGCCGATCAGCGCCAGTTCCGCGGGATGGTCCAGCGTCGAGGGATCGAAGGCCGTGCCGGGACCGATCCCCAGCGCCTCGGCCTTGCGCTCGACCGACCGGATCCGGGCATGGGCATACTGCACGTAGAACACCGGGTTGTCCTTCGACTGCTCGAGCACCTTGTCGAAGTCGAAATCCAGCGCCACGTCGTTCTTGCGGGTCAGCATGACGAAGCGCACCACGTCGGGCCCGACCTCGTCGATCAGGTCGCGCAGGGTGACGAAGGTGCCGGCGCGCTTGGACATCTTGACGATCTCGCCGCCCTTCAGCAACTTCACCAGCTGGATCAGCTTGATGTCGAGCGCGACGCGGTTCTCCGACAGGGCCGACACGACGGCCTTCAGCCTCTTGACATAGCCGCCGTGGTCGGCCCCGAAGATGTTGATCAAGGCGTCGAACCCGCGTTGCACCTTGTCCCAGTGATAGGCGATGTCGGGGGCGAAATAGGTCCAGCCGCCGTCCGACTTCATCACCGGGCGGTCCACGTCGTCACCGAAGGCGGTGGAGCGGAACAGGGTCTGCTGGCGCGGTTCCCAGTCCTCGGGCGTCTTGCCCTTGGGGGGGTCCAGCGTGCCCTCGTAGATCAGGCCCAGTTCGCGCAGCCGGGCGATCGCCGCCTCGATCCGGCCGGTGCCGTAGAGCGCCCTTTCCGAGGAGTAGACGTCCATCGCGACGTCCAGCGCCGCGAGGTCGGCGCGGATCATCGCCATCATGCGCGCGGTGGCAAAGTCGCGCACCTCTGCCAGCCAGTCGCCCTCGGGCAGGTCGAGCAGCCGGTCGCCGTATTCGGCCTTCAGCGCCTCGCCCACGGGGATCAGGTAGTCGCCGGGGTAGAGCCCCTCGCGGATGTCCGGCGACAGGCCATGCGCCTCGCGGTAGCGTTCAAAGGCCGACCGGGCCAGCACATCGACCTGCGCGCCGCCGTCGTTGATGTAGTATTCGCGCGTCACCTCCCAGCCGGCGAAGGCAAGAAGGCGCGCCAGCGCATCGCCCACCACCGCGCCGCGGGCATGGGCCACATGCATCGGGCCGGTGGGGTTGGCCGACACGAATTCCACGTTCACCCGCCGCCCCTGCCCGAGCGTGGACCGGCCGTTGTCGGCTCCCGCGGCCAGGATCGCCGGCACCAGTCCCTGCCAGACCGACGGACGCAGCCGGATGTTCAGGAAGCCCGGCCCCGCCACCTCGGCCGCGGCGATGCGCGGGTCGGCCGCCAGCCCCGCGGCCAGTCCTTCGGCGATCTGCCGCGGCGGCAGGCCCGCGGGCCTGGCCAGCACCATCGCGGCATTGGTCGCCATGTCGCCATGGCCCGCATCGCGCGGCGGCTCCACCGTCACCGGCCCGGTGTCGAGCCCCGCCGGCAGTTCGCCCGCCGCCTGCATCGCCGCGATCTCGGCCAGCACCAGCGCGCGGATGTCGTGAAACAGGTTCATGATGCTTCCCCTTGTCCGCCCGGCCTTGCCAGAGCGTCCCGCCGCGGTCAATGCCGCCGGGGCGGCGCCGTCCCTTGCGCCGGCGTCGGGGATCGCCGCGCCCCCCCGCCGCGCTTGCCAGCGCCGCGCCGCCCGGGCATGACGGAGGGCATGAGCCTGCCTTCCGTCCTCTGCATCGGATCGGTCCTGTGGGACACGATCGGGCGCGCGCCCTCGGCGCTGCGGCTGGGGTCGGACGTGCCGGGGCGGATCACGCGCCTGCCGGGCGGGGTGGCCATGAACATCGCCATGACGCTGGCGCGGTTCGGGCTGGCGCCGGCGATCCTGACCGTGATCGGCCGCGATGCCGAGGGAGAGGAGTTGCTGGCCGAGGCCGGGCGCCGTGGCCTCGACACCCGTTTCGTCTACCGATCCGACGACCTGCCGACCGACCGCTACATGGCGATCGAGGGGGCGAACGGGCTGGTCGCCGCCGTCGCGGACGCCCATTCGCTCGAGGCCGCGGGCGCGCGCATCCTTGCGCCCATGTCGGACGGACGGCTGGGGACGGCCGCCGCGCCCTTTGCCGGGACTGTCGCGCTTGACGGAAACCTGACCGTGGCGCTGCTGGCGGATATCGCGGCCTCGCCCCTGTTCGCCGCGGCCGACCTGCGGGTGGCGCCGGCCTCGCCCGGCAAGGCCGAACGGCTGCGCCCGCTGCTGTCGCATCCGCGTGCGACGCTGTACCTGAACCGCGAGGAGGCGGGGATCCTTCTGGCCGAACCGGCCCGTGACGCCGCCAGCGCCGCCGCGACGCTGGTCGAGCGCGGTGCCGCCCGCGTCGTCGTGACCGACGGCGGCCGGCCCTGCGCCGACGGGCGGCGGGGCGCGGGCGTGGTGACCGGCGCGCCGCCGCAGGTGCTGGTGGCACGCGTCACCGGGGCGGGCGACACCTTCATGGCGGCCCACATGGTGGCCGAGCGCGACGGCGCCGGGCGCGAGGCCGCGCTGGACCGGGCCCTGCGCGCGGCCGCCGACTATGTCTCGGGAGAGATCGGATCATGACCCCTGCCCCCCCTGCCCCGGCCCAACTTGCCCCGGCCCCGCTTGTCCTTGCCCCCGAAGTCGCCCGCGCCCTGGCCGAGGGCGCGCCGGTCGTGGCACTCGAATCCACCATCATCACCCACGGGATGCCCTGGCCGCAGAACGCCGAGACCGCCCGCGCGGTCGAGGACGAGGTGCGCGCAGGCGGCGCCGTGCCGGCCACCATCGCGGTCATGGGCGGGCGCATCCATGTCGGATTGTCGGAAGATGCGCTGGACCACCTGGCCCGCAGCGAGGGGGTGATGAAGCTGAGCCGCGCCGATCTGGCGGCCTGTCTGGTGACGGGGCGCACCGGCGCCACCCCCGTCGCCGCAACGATGATCTGCGCGCATCTGGCCGGTATCGAGGTCTTTGCCACCGGCGGCATCGGCGGCGTGCATCGCGGGGCAGAGACCAGCTTCGACATCTCGGCCGACCTGTCGGAACTGGCCGCCACTCCGGTCAGCGTGGTGGCCGCCGGTGCCAAGGCGATCCTCGACCTGCCCAAGACGCTCGAGGTGCTGGAAACCCTGGGCGTGCCCGTGATCGCCGTGGGGCAGGACGCGCTGCCGGCCTTCTGGTCGCGCGACGCGGGCCTGGCCGCGCCCCTGCGGCTGGACGATCCCGCGCAGATCGCCGCCCACCACCGGCTGCGCGCGGCGCTGGGGCTGAAGGGCGGGCAGCTTGTGGCCAACCCGATCCCCGAGGCCGACGAGATCCCCGCCGCCCTG
>DAOLBY010000232.1:0-2986 GCA_035324325.1 Paracoccaceae bacterium
GACCGAGGCCCAAGAGCGCGGCATCCTGGGGAAGGCGGTGACGCCGTTCCTGCTGGACCGCATCTTCGCGCTGACCGGCGGCCGATCGCTGGCCACCAACATGGCGCTGGTGCGCGCGAACGCGCGCTTCGCGGCCGACCTTGCGGGGGAACTGGCACGCCTGCCGAAAGCCTAGGCGACGGGCGCCGGGGACCGCCGCAATTCGCTGCGCCGACGCCCGGGCGGCATTGTGCGGCGGCGGCGCAGACCCTAAGTTCCGCGAAACCGGAGGACCGACCGAATGACCGAACAGCCTGGCCACCTGCCGCGCCGCCGCGCCGGCCTTCTCGGCGGGCTTCGGTCGTCGTTCCTGACGGGCCTGATCGTCGTGCTTCCGATCGGGCTGACGATCTATTTCATCTATGTCGTGACCGGCTGGATCGACGGCTGGGTGCTGCCGTTCATCCCCGCGGCGCTGCGGCCCGATGCGCTGATCCAGTCGTGGTTCGGCCCGGACACCTGGATCAACGTGCGCGGCGTGGGCGTGCTGGTGTTTCTGGTGTTCACGGTCTTCGTGGGCTGGATCGCCAAGGGCATCATCGGCCGGTCCTTCCTGCACTGGGCGGAGCGCACGGTCGACCGGCTGCCCATCGTGCGGTCGATCTACAACGGGCTGAAGCAGATCGCCGAGACGGTCTTTGCCCAGGGCGACCAGAAGTTCGACCAGGCCTGCCTGGTCGAGTATCCGAAGGAGGGGATCTGGGCCATCGGCTTCATCTCGACCCGGGCCAAGGGCGAGATCGCGGCGAAGTTCCCGCCCGATGACGAGGTGCTTTCGGTATTCCTGCCGACGACACCCAACCCGACCTCGGGCTTCCTGCTGTTCGTCCCCGCGCGCGACGTGCGCATCCTTGACATGAAGATCGAGGACGCGGCCAAGCTGATCATCTCGGCCGGCCTCGTCTATCCGGGCAGCAAGGAGGGCAGCATCTCGGTCGTGCCGCGCCCGCCCGCGCCGCTGCCGCCGGCGCAGGCGGCGGAATAGCCCCTTTCAGCCGTAGATCGCCTTCAGATCCAGCGTCTCGGCCCGGCCGAGGTCCGGCCCGTGGCGGCGCAGGAAACCCTCCGCCGCCGCCCGGCCCGCGCGTTTGAGCCGCCACAGGAAAGCCGCCCCGGGACGCAGTTTGGAGGACGGCCGCAGCCCTTCCATCAGCCGGTCGTCGGCGATCATGTGGACGCGGACATCCTTCATCGTGCCTTCGGGGACCCGGCCAGAGGCGATCAGCCGCTTGACGAAGGCGATGGAGCGCAGATCGCGCAGGAGGGGCGCGGTAAAGGCAATCTCGGTGATGCGCTCGTGGATCTCGGCCGGGGTGCGCGGCACGTCCTCGCGCCGCAGCGGGTTCAGCCGCACGATCAGAAGGTCGTCGGGAAGCTCTGCATCATAAAGCGGGAACAGCGCTGGATTGCCGGCATAGCCGCCGTCCCAATAGGCCTCGCCGCCGATCTCGACGGCCTGGAACACCGTGGGCAGGCAGGCCGAGGCCAGGAGCGCATCGGGCGTGATGTCCTGCCCCTCGAAGACCTTCACCTTGGCGGTGCGAACGTTGGTCGCGGCAACGAACAGCGCCGGCCCCTCGGATGCGCAGATCCGGGAAAAGTCGAAGCGCCGCACCACGGGCTCCAGCGGGTTGCGCCAGCCCGGGCCGAAACCGTAGGGCGACATGACCTGACCGGCGATGCCGGCGGCCGAGACGGGCAGCGCATCCTCCCAGGCGGCGAGCCAGTCGGCAGCGAAGGGCATGGCGGCCGCGAACCAGGGGCCGAGCCGGAAGTCGCCCGACCGCGCCACCTGCCGCCACAGGGCATCGAGGCTGTCGCGCGCCCCTTGCCGGCCGCCGGCGAGGAGCCCCGCCTTGATCGCCGCCCCGTTCAGCGCGCCGGCCGAGCTGCCGGACATGGCGGCGATCTCGATCCCGTCCTCCTGCAGCAGCCGGTCGAGCACGCCCCAGGTGAAGGCGCCATGCGCGCCGCCGCCCTGCAACGCGAGCGAAAGGCGCACGGTCATGGCGCAGACCCCCACATGCCTTCAAGGGCATCTGCATGGTCCATCGACGGATCCGGCCCGCGGGCGGTCAAAGCGCCGTCCATCCGCCGTCCACGCTGATCGTGGTTCCGGTGATCTGATCGGCCGCCCCCGAGCACAGGAAGACCGTGGTGCCGCCGATCTGTTCCACCGTCGCCATCTGGCGCGAGGGCTGGCGCGTCAGCATGACCTCGCGCAGCACCGTCTCGCGGTCCATCCCGTGGACCTTCATCTGGTCGGGGATCTGCGCCTCGACCAGCGGCGTCAGCACATAGCCGGGGCAGATCGCGTTCGCGGTGATCCCCTGCCCCGCGACCTCGAGCGCGGTGGTCCTGGTCAGGCCGACAACGCCATGCTTGGCCGCGACATAGGCCGACTTGAAGGGACTGGCCGTCAAGCCGTGGGCGGAGGCGATGTTGACGATCCGGCCCCAGCCACGCGCCTTCATGCCCGGCAGGGCCGCGGCCGTGGTGTGGAAGGCCGAGGTCAGGTTGATCGCGATGATGGCGTCCCATTTCTCGGGCGGGAATTCGTCGATGGCGGCCACGTGCTGGATGCCGGCGTTGTTCACCAGGATGTCGCAGCCCCCCGCGGCCACGACCAGGCGCCGGCAATCCCCGGCCTTCGACATGTCGGCCTGCACATAGCGCACCCCGACCCCGTGCTCGGCGGCGATGGACGCAGCCAGCGCATGATCCTGGGGCCGGTCGGTGAAGGAGTTGATGACGACCGAGGCACCCGCCCGTGCCAGTTCGCGCGCAATGCCGAGCCCGATGCCCGAGTTCGATCCCGTGACGACGGCGGTCTTGCCGGTGAGTGTGGCGGTCATGGCGGCGGGCTCCCCTAGGCTGCGGTGCGGCGAGCATAGTTGCCGCGGCTGCGAAGGGGAAGCCGGGCGCGCCGTGCCTCGCCCCCCGTTCC
>DAOLBY010000232.1:2996-3781 GCA_035324325.1 Paracoccaceae bacterium
ATGCACTAGCCTGCCGCCCATGTCCGCGGTCCCGCAGCACGACTCGGCCTATTCCTGGGCGCGGCTGGCGGTGACGCTGGCCGTGGCCACGGTGGGCAGCGTGGGGATCTGGGCACCGGTCACGGTACTGCCCGCCATGCAGGCCGACTTCGGAGTGGACCGCGGCGACGCCTCGCTGCCCTATACCGCCGCGATGATCGGCTTTGCCCTGGGCAATCTGGTGATCGGGCGTCTGGTGGACCGCTTCGGGATCGCCGTCGCGCTGGCCGGGGCCGGGGCGATGGCGGGGCTGGGCTTCGCCTCCGCGGCCCTGACGCCCTCGCTGACGGTGGTGACGGCGATGCACCTGGCCGTCGGCCTGGGCGCGGCGGCCTGCTTCGGGCCGTTGCTGGCCGATATCTCGCACTGGTTCCTGGCGCGCCGCGGGATCGCTGTGGCGGTGGCGGCCAGCGGCAACTACCTGTCGGGCGCCATCTGGCCGATGATCCTGGCCGGGGTGCAGGACGAACACGGGTGGCGCGGTACCTATCTGGTGCTGGCGGCGGCGGTGCCGGCCGTCGTGCTGCCGCTGGCCTACCTGCTGCGCCGCAGGGTGTCGGAGGAAACCGCCGCCAGCGCAACCACCGCGGCGGCGCGCATGGCCCAGAGCGTGGCCCTGTCGCCGCGGGCTCTGACCGCGCTGCTGGCGCTGTCCGGGGTGTCGTGCTGCGTGGCCATGGCGATGCCGCAGGTCCATATCGTCGCCTATTGCGCCGATCTGGGTTACGGCCCGGCGGCCGGGGCCG
>DAOLBY010000233.1:0-1845 GCA_035324325.1 Paracoccaceae bacterium
AGGAAGCCGGCGCATCCCCGCGCGTCGCAGACCACGACCCCCGCGCCCGCCGCCCGGGGCGCGACATGCGGCGGCGGGCCGCCCAGCCGCAGCCAGGCCAGCACGAAAACCGCCGCCAGCGCCGAGCGCAGCCCGGCAAAGAACACCGGCTGCAACCCCTCGTTCACCCAGACGATGACCACCTGGTTGAAGGCCAGGAGCGCCGAAAGCGCCACCAGCGCCCCGGCCCCGAAGGCGTCCATCCGCTCCCGCCGCATCCCCGCCCCCGCCTGCCGGCCGGCCGCCACCAGATGCCGCTCGCGGGTCGGGGTCAAGGGGCCGGTCGGCGGGCGAACCCCTTCCGTCCAGGGGGTGAACGGGGGATGTACCGGGGATGCATCGGCGGCCCGAATGCCAACCGCCTGTCGCGGCACATCAACGTCCAACCCTAACCCCTTGATCCCGATTGCATCCATCGCTCCTTCGCGAAAAAGGGTGGAGCCGCGCGCGCCGCTGTCGTAATCCTGTCCCGTCCCCCACCCGAAGGGCCGCCATGACCGACATCATCGCCCGCTGCGAAGCCCGGGGCCTGCGCATGACCGACCAGCGACGCACCGTGGCGCAGGTGCTGGCCGAGGCCGAGGACCACCCCGATGTCGAGGCGCTGCACGCCCGCGCCGCCGCCATCGACCCCCGCATCTCGATCGCCACGGTCTACCGCACCGTCAAGCTGTTCGAGGAGGCGGGCATCCTCGACCGGCTGGAGTTCGGCGACGGCCGCGCCCGCTACGAGGATTCGATCCGCGACCACCACGACCACCTGATCGACATGACCACGGGCGAGGTGATCGAGTTCGTGGATGCCGAGATCGAGGCCCTGCAGGAGCGCATCGCCGCGCGGCTCGGCTACCGGCTTGCGGGGCATCGGCTGGAACTCTATGGCGTGCCGCTGAAGAAGGGCTGATCCGGCCCGCTGGATGCTCCGATGTCCCCTACCCTGCGCGGCATCCTGCTGATGACGCTGTCGATGGCCGCCTTCGCGGTCGAGGATGCGCTGATCAAGCTGGCCTCCGCCGCGTTGCCGGTGGGCCAGATCCTGCTGATGCTGGGCATCGGCGGCACGCCGATCTTCGCGCTGCTGGCGCGCGCCGGCGGCCACCGGATGCTGACCCGCGCGGCATTTGCCCCCGCGCTGGTCGCCCGCAACGCGGCCGAGATGCTGGGAACGATGGGTTTTGTCACCGCGCTGTCCCTGATACCGCTCTCCACCGCCTCGGCCATCCTCCAGGCGGCGCCGCTTCTGGTCACGGCCGGCGCCGCGGCCATCCTCGGCGAAAGCGTGGGCTGGCGGCGCTGGCTTGCGGTTGCGGTCGGCTTCTCGGGCGTCGTGATCATCCTGCGGCCAGGGGCCGAGGGGTTCGACGCCAATGCCCTCTGGGCGGTAATCGGCGTCACCGGGCTAGCCGCGCGCGACCTGATCACCCGGCGGATGCCGCCCACCATCCCCACCCATGTCGCCGCGGCCGGGGCCTTGGCGGGGGGGGGGGTGGGGGGCGGCTTGAGGCGGGCGGCGGCGGGGGGCGGGGTGGGCCCCCCCGCCGCAGCGCTGGCGCAGCTCGCCGGCGCGCTGGCCATCGGCATCGCCGCCTACTGGGCCATTGTCGAGGCGACGCGCACCGGCGATGCCTCGGCGGTGGCGCCCTTCCGCTATACCCGCATGGTCTTTGCCCTGATCGTCGCCTGGGCGCTGTTCGCCGAGGTGCCCGACCTGCCGATGCTGGCCGGCGCCGCCCTCATCATCGGCTCGGGCCTCTACACGCTCTACCGCGAACGCCGCCGCACCCGTCCGGCCTGACCGGCCCCTTT
>DAOLBY010000233.1:1855-3763 GCA_035324325.1 Paracoccaceae bacterium
CCTGGAGGTACTGGCCGAACTGGTCGCTGGTCAGCGTCCAGTCCTCGTCCTCCGGGAGGTTGCTGATGAGGGTGAGGAGCCAGTCGCGAACGGTCGGGTCCATGACCGAGATGAGGTTCACGCAGAGCGCGTCGGCGAGGCGGCCGGGGCCGCTGCCCCCGTAGCCCCACGAGTAGTCGGCGAAGCCGGAGGCCGCGGGGGGCAGCGCCCCCGGTCCGGCCCCGCATCGCGCTTGTCCCGCCCCCCCGGCCCGGGTTAGACAGGCGCGGAGAGCCCGCCGTTAGCGATAACGGCCCCACCCGCACCCCGGAGAGGCGCCATGACCACCATCGTCGACATCCACGCCCGCGAGATCCTCGACAGCCGCGGCAACCCCACGGTCGAGGTCGATGTCCACCTCGAGACCGGCGAGATGGGCCGCGCCGCGGTGCCTTCGGGCGCCTCGACCGGCGCGCATGAGGCGGTGGAACGCCGCGACGGCGACAGGGCGCGCTACATGGGCAAGGGCGTGCTGGGCGCCGTGGCGGCCGTGAACGGCGAGATCGCCCAGGAGATCGTGGGCTTCGACGCGCTCGACCAGGTCGGCATCGACCGCACGATGATCGAGATGGACGGCACCCCGAACAAGGGGCGGCTTGGCGCCAACGCCATCCTCGGCGTGTCGCTCGCCGTTGCCAAGGCCGCGGCCGAGGCCTCGGGCCAGCCGCTCTACCGCTATGTGGGCGGCACCTCGGCCCGCGTCCTGCCGGTGCCGATGATGAACATCATCAACGGGGGCGCCCATGCCGACAACCCCATCGACATCCAGGAATTCATGATCATGCCCGTGGGTGCGCAGGACATCCGCGAGGCGGTGCGCATGGGCTCCGAGGTGTTCCACACGCTGAAGAAGGAGCTTTCGGCCGCGGGCCTGTCCACCGGCATCGGCGACGAGGGCGGCTTTGCCCCCAACCTGCGCTCGGCCCGTGCCGCGCTCGACTTCATCCTGAAGGCGATCGAGAAGGCCGGCTTCCGGCCCGGCGAGGACATGTTCCTGGCGCTTGACTGCGCCGCTACCGAGTACTTCAAGGACGGCGTCTATGCCATGGAGGGCGAACGGAAAAACCTGACGCCGGCGCAGAACGTGAAGTTCCTCGCGGGCCTTGTCGCCGACTACCCCATCATCTCGATCGAGGACGGCTGTTCCGAGGACGACTGGGAGGGCTGGAAGCTGCTGACCGACAGGCTGGGCGGCAAGGTGCAGCTTGTGGGCGACGATCTGTTCGTGACCAACCCCGCCCGCCTGCGCGACGGCATCGCGCGGGGCTGCGCCAACGCGATGCTCGTCAAGGTCAACCAGATCGGCACCCTGACCGAGACGCTGGAGGCGGTCGAGATGGCGCATCGCGCGGGCTTCCGCAACGTGATGTCGCACCGTTCGGGCGAGACCGAGGATGCCACCATCGCCGACCTGGCGGTCGCCACCAACTGCGGCCAGATCAAGACCGGCAGCCTGGCGCGGTCGGACCGCCTGGCGAAATACAACCAGCTGATCCGCATCGACGAGATGCTGGGCGAGACCGGCGAATACGCCGGGCGGTCGATCCTGAAGGGCTGATCCGGCCCCGTGGACGCCGCCGCGCGCGACCTGATCGACAGGCTGGGCCTCGCCCCCCATCCCGAGGGCGGCTGGTACCGCCAGACCTGGGAGGGGCCGCAGGTCGCCGGCCGCGCCAGCGGCACGGCGATCCTGTTTCTTCTGGCGGAAGGGCAGCGCAGCCACTGGCACCGCGTGGACGCCGACGAGATCTGGCTGTTCCATGCCGGCGCGCCGCTGGTCCTTCGGACCGCCGCGACCGATGCCGGCCCGGCCCGCGCCGTCCGCCTTGGCCCCGCCGTGCCGGCGGGCGAGGCGGTGCAGGCGGTGGT
>DAOLBY010000234.1:0-3727 GCA_035324325.1 Paracoccaceae bacterium
ACCTCGCGTCGCTTCACGCCGCCGAAGAAACCCAGGGGCTGAGACGCCCCGGCGGGCGCCTGCCCAGTCGGGCCGGCGCCGCCAGGCCTGCCTAAAGTCCGATCCGGGCCAGTTCCGCATCGAGCGGCGACCAGTCCCGCACCGCAAGCCGCACCGGAACCGTCAGTACCCTTTGCCGCCAGCCGGGGGGCAGGCGCGCGGCGTCCTTTTCGGTCGTGACAAGCTGGGCGCCCAGAGCCGCCGCCTCGGCCTCGAGCCGCCGCAGCAGGGCGTTGCCCAGCGGCTGATGATCGTCGAGCGGAACGGCGCCCGCGACATGGGCACCGAGGTCGGCCAGCGTGGCGAAGAACTTGGCCGGCCGCCCGATGCCCGCGAAGGCCAGAACCCGGGCGCCTGCCCATTCCATCCCCGTCGGCAACGGGCGCAACTCGGCTTCCAGCAACGGCAACGGCAGATCGCTCCAGAGCGCGGCGAAGGCCGCCCGCTCGGCCGGGTTGCCGATGAGCAGCAGCGCCTGCGCGCGTGCCAGCCCCGCCGCCACGGGTTCGCGCAGGGGCCCCGCAGGCAGGCAACGGCCGTTGCCGAAACCGGTGGCAGCGTCGACCACCACGATGGACAGGTCACGTGCCAGCGCCGGGTTCTGGAAGCCGTCGTCCATCACGATGGCCCGCGCGCCCGCCGCCTCGGCCGCGCGGGCGCCGGCAGCCCGGTCGCGCGCGACCCAGGTCGGGGCGAAAGCCGACAGCAGCAGGGGTTCATCGCCCACATCGGCAGCGGAATGGCGCAACGGGTCCACCCGCACCGGACCCGCAAGCCTTCCGCCATAACCACGCGACAGGAACGCGGCGCCTGTCAGACCCCGGGCCGAGACATGCTCCATCAGCGCAATTGCGGAAGGCGTCTTGCCGGAGCCGCCGACCGTGAGATTGCCCAGGCACAGCACCGGCACCCCCGCCCGGTGCGAAGGGGGGCGGACGACACGGCGGGGGGGCGGGGCAGAGGCCAGCCCGGCCAAGGGCGCCAGCAGACGCGCGGCGAGTGCGGGCTTGCCGGGCGGCAGGAACCAGAAGGCGGGCGGTCGCATCAGGACCGCCCCGCCACCAGCGCGCGCAGGTCGGCGGTGATGCGGTCGGTCACCTCGGCCCCTTCGGACGCCACGCCCCAGGCCGCCTGCGCCAGCCGCGCCGCGCGGTCGGGTGCGAGCAGTTCGGCCACCGCCTCGGCCAGATCCGCAGCCGACCCGACCAGCGCCGAAGCCTGCGCCGCCGCGATCCGGCCGAGTGCCGCGCCGTGCACCCCCGAGCGCGGCCCGTGCACGATGGCCGAACCGAGGGCCGCCGGTGCCATCGGGTCGCACAGGCAGCCGGCCGTCAGGCTGCCACCCAGATAGGTCTTCGGCGACAGCCGCAGCCACAGCCCGAGTTCGGCCGTGCCGTCGGCCATCAGCACCTGCACGTCGGGGTCGGGTTCCTCCTCTGACGCGCGGCGCGCGACAATCCAGCCCTCGACCTGTTCCATCCGGTCGGCCAGAGGCTGCGCCCGGGCCGGGTTGTCAGGCGCCACGATCAGCAGCAGGCGGTGCGCATGGCGCAGGGCGGTTCGGTGCGCTTCGATCACATGGGCTTCCTCGGCCTCCGGCAGGGCAGCGGCCAGCCAGACCGGCCGCGTGGCCAGAAGCGACGCAAGCGCGGCGCGCTCGGCCTCGGTACAGGGCAGCGCGGCCGATGGCTGTTCCATGCGCCCCGTCGCGGTGACCCGGTCTGGCACGGCGCCGGCCTTGCGGAAGGCGCGGGCTGCCGGCTCGTCCAGCGCATAGATCCGGGCGAATGCGCCCAGGGTCGCGCGCATCAGCCCCGGAAACCAGCCACTGCGCCCGGCCGGAAAGCGCGGCGCCCGCGCCTCGGCCATCAGAAGCGGAATGCCGCGCGCCACCGCCTCATGCGCCAGCACGGGGCGCAGTTCGCCGTCGGTCGCCACCAGGGCGTCGGGCCGCCAGTGACCAAGGAAGCCGCGCACGGCACCCTGGCTTTCGGCCGGCATCACATCGCGCAGCAGGCCCGGGACGGGCGCATCCAGGGGCACCGGCCCTGTCGCAAGGACCGCGAGGCCGCCCTCGGCCAGCCGGCGCGCCAGCGCCGCCTGCGCGCGTCCCGCATCCTCGTTCGCGGCATGCAGCCAGACCAGCCGGCCCTCAGGGCGGTCAGGCCTGGCCGGCGGGGCCCCGTCGGGTTCGCGGTGGCCGAGACCGTAGAGCGCAAGGCCGATGGGCTGCACCATGCCGCGCGGGCGCTTCAGCTGCCCAGTGCCCGTGTCGGCGAGGCGGCGGTGCCCTCGTCCAGAAGGCGGTGCAGATGGGTGATGAAGTAGCGCATGTGGGCATTGTCGACAGTGCGCTGCGCCTCGGCCTTCCAGGCCGCATGGGCGCTGGCATAGTCGGGAAACACACCCACGATATGGATGGCTCCCACGTCCTTGAACACGGTATCCGAGGGATCGACGAGTTCGCCGCCGAAGACAAGGTGAAGCCGCTGGGTCATGGGCGTTCCGCTGCCGGGTTGCGTGCTGCGCGCCGCACCCTAGCCGCTGGCGGCAGGGGGTCAAGCGCCTGCTTGACCCGCGATGGTGCGGATCGTGTCGCCGCGCTCGAGGACGGGGCTCAGTTCGATCACCGGCAGGCCGCCGCCGGCGCCGGGGTGCGGGCGAAGGCCGGCCAGGATCTCGGCCGACACGCGCCCCACCTCGTTGCGGCAGGCATCCATCGTTGCCAGCCGACGCGGCAACCCGTCCAGCAGATCGACCCCGTTGAACCCGGCAAGCCCCAGGCGCCCCGGAACGTCGATGCCTTGCGCCAGACACCAGAGCAGCCCGCCGGCCCCGATCATGTCGTTGGAGTAATAGAGAAAATCGAGATCGGGCGAGCGTTTCAGGATGGCCTCGGTCATCTCGCGACCCTTCAGGAGGGCAGAAGAGCCAGCATAGAACTCACGGTCGGCCAGGGTCACGCCCGCCAGCGCCAGCTCCTCCTCGAACCCCTCCATCCGTTTGCGGGCACGGTGGTCGTAAGGCATCATCGTGCCCAGGAACCCGATGCGCCGGTAGCCCGCGGCCAGGATCGCACGCGCCATCTCGCGCCCCGCGCGGCGGTGCGAGATGCCCACGGCGGCATCGACGGGCGTTCCGTCCACGTCCATGATCTCGATGATCGGCACGCCGGCATTTGCCAGCATCGCGCGCGCCGCATCGGTATGTTCAAGTCCCGCCACCATCAGCCCCGACGGTCGCCAGGACAGCATCTCGTAGAGCACCGCCTCCTCGCGTTCGGGCGAATAGTTGGTGACACCGATCACGGGTTGCAGCCCGGTGCCGTCCAGAACGCCGGAAATGCCGGTCAGCACCTCGGGAAAAACGAGGTTCGACAGCGACGGGATGATCACGGCGACCAGATTGACGCGCTGGCTCGCCAGGGCACCCGCAATGCGGTTCGGCACATAGCCCAGCCTTCGGGGGGCGGCGAGCACCCGTTCGCGCGTCGCCGGAGACACGTCGCCGCGCTGGCGGAGGACCCGGCTGACCGTCATCTCGCTGACGCCCGAAGCCTCGGACACGTCACGCAGCGTCAGCGGTCGGGGCTGGTCTGCGGTGGGGTATCTGGCCAAGTCTGGAACCCCCCGGGCGACATGTGAGCGCTAATGTTAGCGCCAAAGGGCGCCCGGGGTAAAGGCCGCCG
>DAOLBY010000235.1:0-3718 GCA_035324325.1 Paracoccaceae bacterium
GGGGCCAGGGGGCCAGCGGCGATGGTCCAGGCGCGGGCCTCCTTGGGGCCGACGGTGAAAAAGGTGATCAGGTCCAGCAGCTGGTAGCCCGCGCGGATCAGCCGGTCGAGGCCCGGCTCCTCGAGCCCCATCTCGGCCAGGAACTCGCGCCCCTCGTCGACGGGCAGCTGCGCCAGCTCCTCCTCGATCCTGGCCGAGATCACCACGCAGCCCGCCCCCTGCGCCGCGGCCATCGCGGCCACGCGGTCGGACTGGGCATTGCCGGTCGCGGCATCGGATTCGGCCACGTTGCAGACATAGAGCACGGGCTTGCCGGTCAGCAGTTGCAGCTGGCGCCACAAGCGTCGGTCATCCTCGGCCACCGCGACCGTCCGCGCGGGGCGCCCGGCTTCCAGCGCCGCCTGGGCCGCGGCGAGCAGGCGGTCCTGATCCGCCGCATCCTTGTCCGCGCCCTTGAGCTTGCGCGCCAGGTTCGCGCGCCGCCGCTCGATCGATTCCAGATCGGCCAGCATCAGCTCGGTCTCGATCGTCTCGGCATCCGCGATGGGGTCGATCCGGCCCTCGACATGGGTGATGTCGCCATCCTCGAAGCAGCGCAGCACATGGGCGATGGCGTCGCATTCGCGGATGTTGGCCAGGAACTGGTTGCCCAGCCCCTCGCCCTTCGATGCCCCCCGCACCAGGCCTGCGATGTCCACAAAGGTCATCCGCGCGGGGATCACCTGCTTCGACTGGGCAATGGCGGCGAGCTTTTCCAGCCGGGCGTCGGGCACGGCGACCTCGCCCACGTTCGGCTCGATGGTGCAGAAGGGAAAGTTCGCGGCCTGCGCGGCCGCCGTGCGCGTCAGAGCGTTGAACAGGGTGGATTTGCCCACGTTCGGCAGCCCCACGATCCCCATCCTGAATCCCATCATGCCCTCCTGCCGCTGGCCGCCCGCATCTACGGTCCGGCGGCGGCAGGATCAAGGCGCAACCCGCGGGCACGGGACGGGTTGACATGCAGGTATTTACCTGCATAACTGATCCGCGGCAAACGGGCAGGCATGGACGACGACAAGGTTTTTAAGGCGCTCGGCGATCCGTCGCGGCGCCGGCTGCTGGACCTTCTGTGCGAACGGAACGGCCAGACGCTGGGCGACCTCTGCGGGAAACTGTCGATGGCGCGGCAATCGGCCAGCCAGCATCTCGACCTGCTGGTCGAGGCCAACCTGGTGACCACGGTGCGCAAGGGGCGTGAGAGACTGCATTTCATCAACCCTGTGCCGCTGCACGACATCTACGAACGCTGGGTGCGCAAGTTCGAGGTCAACCGGCTCGCACTCCTGCACGACCTGAAACGCGAACTTGAGGGAGACGGGACATGACCCCGGAATCCACCACCTTCCACTACGTCACCTTCATCCGCGCCACCCGGGAGAAGGTGTTCGAGGCGATCACCCGGCCCGAGATCTCGCGCCGCTACTGGGGGCACGAGAACGTCTCGGACTGGCAGCCCGGCAGCGACTGGCAACACATCCGGATGGATGCCGAGCGCACGGTGAACCTGGTCGGCAAGGTGGTGGAGAATGTGCCCCCGTCGCGGCTGGTCGTCACCTGGGCCAACGCCTCGCAGGCCGGGGATCCCGCCGCCTACAGCCGCGTCACCTTCGAGATCCTGGACTACGGCGAGATGGTGCGCCTTTCTGTGACCCATGACGACCTGATCCCGGGCAGCGGCATGGAGACGGGCATCCGGCGCGGCTGGCCTGTCGTGCTGTCGAGCCTCAAATCCTATCTCGAAACCGGCACCGCACTCGACATCTTCGCCAAGCCGGTGGCAGCCTGAATCGCGGTGGAAAAACAGGCCATGACCCGCACAGTCACCGGCGGCTGCGGCTCCGAAGCCCTGCGCCATGCCACGATGCAGGAGCCGATCCTCCGGACCCCTGGCCAGCGCCGCGACCGCCGTTCGGAACGGGGCGGGCCGCGGGCATGACCGGGACCGGACCACCCCGGGCCAGACGCGGCACGACCGGATGCCCGGGGGGTTGAGCAAGGCCCGCCAACGCCTCTAGGGTCGTGCCATGACCTCCGCCCGCCTTCCCCTGACCGAGCTTGCCGGCGCGCCTGCATCGCTTCTGGCCTCGGTCCTTGCGCTGAACGAAGGGGTGCAACACCTGACCTCGCCGCTCGGGCCGGACCGACTGGCGGCGCTGATCGGCTGGGCCGAGATGGCCGTGGCGGTGCCGGACGGGCGGGGCGGCGCCGACGCCTTCCTGATCGGCATCCCTCCGGGCTCCGCCTATGACAGCCCGAACTACCGCTGGTTCGCCGAACGGCTGGACCGCTTCGCCTATATCGACCGCGTGGTCGTGGCGCCCCGGGCGCAGGGCCGCGGGCTGGCGCGGGCGCTCTACGACGCCTATGCGGCAAGGGTGGCGGCCCGCGGGTCCGCACCCCTGGCCTGCGAGGTCAACAGCCACCCGCCCAACCCCGGCTCGGATGCCTTCCACGCCACCCTCGGCTTCGCCGAGATGGGCCGCGGCAGTCCCGCGCCGGGAAAGGTCGTGCGCTACCTGGTTCGCCCGGGCGATTGACAAACGCCGCCGGCCGTCGCACCCCGTCCGAAACGGCCGGAGACCGCCATGACCCGCATCGACGCCACCTTCGCCCGCCTTCGTGCGACCGGCCGCAAGGCCTTTGTCAGCTACATCATGGCCGGCGACCCCGATGAGGCGACATCCTTCGCGCTGATGCAGGGGCTGCCGGCGGCAGGGGTGGACATCATCGAACTGGGGATGCCCTTCACCGACCCGATGGCCGACGGCCCGACCATCCAGCTTGCCGGTCAGCGCGCGCTTGAAGGCGGCATGACGATGGACCGGGTGCTGGACATGGTGCGGCGGTTCCGTGCGGGGGACAGCACCACACCCATCGTGCTGATGGGCTACTACAACCCGATCTATGCCCGCGGGGTGGATGGGTTCCTGGCCGAAGCGGCCGGGGCCGGCATCGACGGGCTGATCGTGGTGGACCTGCCGCCCGAGGAGGACAGTGAACTGTGCATCCCAGCACAGGCGGCGGGGCTGAACTTCATCCGCCTCGCCACGCCCACGACCGACGACGCGCGCCTGCCGGCGGTGCTGAAGAACACCTCGGGCTTCGTCTATTATGTCTCGATCACCGGCATCACCGGGGCGGCGGCGGCGCAGGCGGCCGAGGTCGCGCCCGAGGTTGCGCGGATCAAGACGGCCAGCGGCCTGCCCGTGGTCGTGGGATTCGGCATCTCGACCCCGGAGGCCGCACAGGGCATCGCGGCGGTGGCCGACGGCTGCGTGGTCGGATCGGCCATCGTCAAACTGGTGGGCGAGGGGCAGCCGGTGGATCAGGTGCTGTCGCGGGTGGCGGCGCTCGCCGCCGGCGCCCATGCGGCCTGACGGCCGCCCCTCCCACGCCCCGGAGGCAGACGGGAGGCGCAGACACGGACGGCCGCTGCCGCCGACGGGGCTTGCCGGGCGCCCCGGGCGCGACCCCTCCCCCCGTCGGGAGCGGGGCGGGGGCTGCCCGTCCGCGGCGTTTCGTCAGTCCAGCCGCGCGGCTTCGGCCTCGGGGTCCAGCGGCAGACCGGCACCGATGCGGTCGAGGTAGGCGTCGACAAGTTCCGCCGCACCATCGGACGCAGGCAGGAAGCCGCCAGCCTCGGCCACCGCCAGCGCCACCGTCCAGCCGCCCTCGGTCC
>DAOLBY010000024.1:0-1257 GCA_035324325.1 Paracoccaceae bacterium
CCCGAGGCGCCGATGGGGTGGCCGAGCGCACAGGCCCCGCCGTTCACGTTCATCCGGTCGTGCGGCACGCCGGTTTCGGCCATGAAGGCCATCGGAACAACGGCGAAGGCCTCGTTCACCTCCCACAGATCCACGTCCTCGACACGCCAGCCGAGGCGCGCCAGGAGCTTGCGCGCGGCAGGCACCGGGGCGGTCGGGAATTCGGCCGGGCGCTGCGCATGGCTCGCGTGCCCGCGGATCATGGCCCGGACGGGCAGACCGCGCGCGCCCTCGCCCGCAGCCAGCACCAGCGCCGCCGCACCGTCCGAGATGGACGAGGAATGGGCCGCCGTCTCCGTGCCGTCGGGTCGGAACGCGGGCTTGAGCGTCGGGATCTTGTCGGGGCGGGCAGACCTTGGCTGCTCGTCCTCCTCCACCGTCACGCTGCCGCCGCGGCCCGCAACCTCGACCGCCGCAATCTCGGCCCGGAAGGCGCCCGAAGCCTGCGCCGACTGCGCGCGCGCGAGCGAGGCCAGCGCATAGCCGTCCTGCGCCTCTCGGGTGAACTGGAAGGCCTGCGCGCAATCCTCCGCGAAGGTGCCCATCAGGCGGCCCTTTTCATAGGCGTCCTCCAATCCGTCGAGGAACATGTGGTCGACCGCCTGCGCATGCCCCAGTCGCGCGCCCCCACGCATCCGGGGCAACAGGTAGGGGGCATTCGTCATGCTCTCCATCCCGCCCGCCACCACCAGATCGGCCGAGCCGAGCGCCAGCGCATCCGCTGCCAGCATCGCGGCCTTCATCCCCGATCCGCACATCTTGTTCAGCGTCGTCGCCGGCACCGCATCGGACAGGCCGGCGGCGAACCCGGCCTGGCGCGCCGGCGCCTGGCCCTGACCCGCGGGCAGCACACAGCCCATCACCAGTTCCTCCACCCGGTCGGACCCTGCGCCTGCCCCGGCCAGCGCGGCGGCGATGGCCCGCCCGCCCAGATCCGCAGCCGACATCGGGGCGAACACCCCCTGAAGCCCACCCATGGCCGCGCGGGCCGCGCCCACGACCACCACATCCCGCACCGCGTACCCCCCCACCCCCAGCCCCTCCCCACGGGGAGGGGAGTTTGGTGCTTACCAATTCGTCAGGTCTGATCCGCCCCCAACCTCCGCCACGCCAACCCCGCGAACTCGCACAGCAAGGGCCGCGTGTCGCGGGGGTCGATGATGTCCTCGACATTGAAGCGCTCGGCGACGAGCACACCATAAGTGCCGCGTTCGCCGG
>DAOLBY010000024.1:1267-12715 GCA_035324325.1 Paracoccaceae bacterium
CGGCGGATAGCTGGCCGTCACCGTCACGGGGGACCGCATCGACGCCGCCGGCGCCATCCAGTTCAAGGAAGCGATGCGCCAGGCGATACAGGATCCGGCATCACGCGTGGTGCTCGATCTGTCGCGGGTGGCCTTTCTCGACAGTTCGGGACTGGGGGCAGTGGTGGCGGTAAAGAAGCTTCTGGCGCCCGGGCGTGACCTGGAACTGTCCGGACTGACGCCCGGGGTGGCCAAGGTGTTCCGCCTGACACGGATGGATTCGATCTTCACGATCCACTCCGTCCTGCCCGAACCCCTGCGCGATGCCGGCTGAGGCCGCGACCGGCGCCCGGATGACCATCGCGGGAGATCCTGCCTCCGTGCGGGCCGGGCTGTGTGCCCTGATGGCCGCGCCTCCCCTGGCCGGGCTGCCTTCCGATCTGCGGCAGGATGCCGAACTCGTGCTGGCCGAGGTGCTGAACAACATTGCCGAACACGCCTACGCCGCCGGGCCCGGCCCCATCGAGGTGCAGCTGCTGCCCGACCGCGGCGGCTTCGCCTGCATCGTCCGCGACCGCGGCACGGCCATGCCGGGCGGGACCCTGCCGGCGGGCCTGCCCCCTTCGCCCGACGGCCCCAACCCGCCCGAAGGCGGCTTCGGCTGGCATCTGATTCGCAGTCTGGTGCAGGACCTGTCCTATGTCCGCGACGCCGCGGGCAACAAACTGACCTTTCGCATTTCGCGTTGCTGAACCGCGAACATGCCGGCCCGGGCATCCGGTGCCGTCGCACGGCCGGAAACGCTGCCCCCAAAATGCCGCAATCCTTTCACGCCGCCGCCCCCGGCCGCCGCGATCTTCGCTCCTGTAGCTGCATAAGGCTTCCCTCGGCGTCGCGGATCATTGCCCCCACCCAGTCCGCGGCGCCGAGGACTTCCCCCTGACGAACTGGCCGTGCTAGCCCTGTCCGAAACGGGGGGCCATCATGCGCGATTTCGAACTTCCCGGGCGGTCGCCCGTCCTGGCCACGAACGGCGTCTGCGCCACGTCGCATCCGCTGGCCGCCGCCGCAGCCATCGACATCCTCAAGGCCGGCGGCAATGCCGCGGACGCCGCCATCGCGGGCGCCGTGCTGCTGGGCCTGTGCGAGCCGCAGATGACCGGGCTCGGTGGCGACTGCTTCGTACTCGTGAAGCCTGCGGGCTCGGACACCGTTCAGGCGCTGAACGGATCGGGCCGGGCGCCGAAGGGTCTCGACGTGGCGGGGATGCGCGCACGCGGGCTGACGGCCGTGCCGGTCCACGGGATCGAGGCGGTGACGGTGCCCGGCGCCGTCGATGCCTTCTGCGCATTGTCCGAAAGCCACGGCAGGCTGGGTATCGACCGGGCGCTGCAACCCGCCATCCGCTACGCCGACGAGGGCGTGCCCGTCGCCCCCCGCGTCGCGCGCGACTGGGCGGTGGCCGAGGGCGAGTTGCGGGGGGCGGCGCGTCGGCACTTCCTGCTCGACGGCCGGGTGCCGCGGGTGGGCGAGGTGTTCCGCGCCCCCGGGCAGGCCGAGGTGCTGCGCCGCATCGCCAGCGACGGGCGCGCCGGGTTCTATGCGGGCGAGGTGGCCGAGGACATGCTGGCCGCGCTGCGCGCCATGGGCGGCGCCCATACGGCCGAGGATTTTGCCGCCACAGCCTGCACCTGGGGCGAACCGGTGGCAGGTACCTATCGCGGGCATGACCTTCTGGAACATCCGCCAAACGGCCAGGGCGCGACCGCGATCCTGATGCTGAACATCCTGTCGCGTTTCGACATCGCGGCGCTCGACCCCTTCGGCCCCGAGCGCGCGCATCTGGAAGCCGAGGCGGCGAAACTCGCCTATGACGCGCGCGACCGCTTCATCGCCGACCCCGACCACACCGCGCGCCTCGGCCACATGCTGGCGCCCGAAACCGCCGACCGGCTGGCGGCGCTGATCGACCCGGCCCGCGCGATGCCCGCCGCCGCGCCACTGACCGAGGCCGTCCACCGCGACACGATCTACATCACCGTGGTCGACCGCGACCGCATGGCGGTATCGCTGATCTATTCGATCTACCACAGCTTCGGGGCGGGCCTGGCATCCGACCAGTTCGGGATCAACTTCCAGAACCGCGGTGCGGGCTTCACCCTGACTCCCGGCCACCCTAACGAGGCTGCGGGCGGCAAGCGGCCCATGCACACGATCATCCCCGCGATGCTGGGGCAAGCCGGGCGCATCACCATGCCCTTCGGCGTGATGGGCGGCGCCTATCAGCCCTGCGGCCATGCGCGCGTCGTGTCGAACATGGTCGATTTCGGGATGGAGCCGCAGGACGCACTGGATGCCCCGCGCTGCTTTGCCGGGGCCGAGGGGATGCAGGTGGAGCGCGGCTATGCGCCCGCCGTCGCGGCCCGGCTGGAGGGGATGGGCCACAGGGTCATCCCGCCCGAGACGCCCCTGGGCGGCGCACAGGCCATCCTGATCCATCCCTCGGGCGTGCTGGAAGGCGCGTCCGACCCGCGCAAGGACGGCTGCGCGCTGGGGTACTGACGGGGCGGGCTGCCCCCGTTCAGTTCAACTGGAACTGAAGCGGATAGCAGCCGTCGCGGAACTCGCCGAACAGGTCTGGCAGGTCGGGATGGTCCACCGGCTCGCCCGTGTCGTCGGGCACGAGGTTCTGCTCGGACACGTAGGCGACATAGTAGGACTGATCGTTCTCGGCCAGCAGGTGATAGAACGGCTGGTCCTTGGCGGGCCGGCTGTCCTCGGGGATGTTCTCGTACCATTCGTCGGTGTTCGAGAACATCGCATCCACGTCGAACACGACCCCGCGGAAGGGATGACGGCGATGCCGCAGCACCTGCCCCAAATGATATTTCGCCCGTTGCTTAAGCATCGGTTGTACCCCCAACTACCTGAGTAATCCCGCGCCGGGCCGTTGTCCACATGAACGGGGCGGCAGGGCCGGATCTCGGGGAAACAGTCTGTGGACCTTGTCCTGACAGTGGCGGGCATCGTGGCGCCGGTCTTCGTGCTGGCGGCGGTGGGGTACGCCTGGGTGCGGGCCGGACTGGAATACCGGCTTGAGTTCGTGACCCGCCTCGGCATGACGCTGGCGGTGCCCTGCCTGATCTTCACCGCGCTGATGAAGACCGAGGTGGACCCCGCCGCGCTGGCCCAGGTGGCGCTGGCCTCGGTTGCGGCCTACGGCGTCCTGACGGCGGTGTTCGCGGGGCTGGTGGCGGTTGCGCGGCTGGACCGGCGCACCTACCTCGCGCCCCTGATCTTCGGCAATACGGGAAACCTCGGCCTGCCGCTGGCGCTGTTCGCCTTTGGCGAGGCGGGGCTCGGCATCGCCGTCGTGGTCTTTGCCGTCATGGCGGTCTGGAGCTTCACCTTCGGCGTCTGGCTGGTGGCGGGGGGCGGGTCGCCGCTGCGGGTGCTGCGCGAACCTGTCGTGGGCGCCACGCTTCTGGGGGCGCTGTTCCTGTGGCAGGGCTGGCTGACGCCGCTGTGGCTGACGCGCTCGCTCGACCTGATTGCGCAGATGGCCATACCGCTCATGCTGATCGCGCTCGGGGTGGCGGTGGCGCGGCTGACGCCGGGGCGGTTGGGGCGCGCGGTCTGGCTGTCGGCGCTGCGGATGGTGCTGTGCCTGGCCGTGGGGGCGGCCTGCGGCCGGGCCTTCGGCCTGCCGCCGGTGGCGGCGGCGGTGCTGACCCTGCAGGTCTCAACGCCGGTGGCCGTCACCGCCTACATGCTGGCCGCGAAATATGGTGCAGATGCCGATGCGGTGGCCGGGCTTGTCATCGTCTCGACGCTGATGGCGGTGGCCGGGCTGCCGCTCACTCTCGCATTTCTGATCTGACGGGCACAGGCCGGGATTCCCCGCGCCGGCCGGATCGCGTAATGTGCCGGCAAAACAAGACGTCGCATGAGGGGCAGATGAGCAGGACCTTCCGGGCGGCGGCGCTGATGCTGTTGCTTGCCGCCTGTGGCGGCGGCGGCCAGTTCTCGGCCCCGCGCAACCTCGACAACGCCTGCGCGCTGGTCGCGGAACGGCCGGCCTATTTCCGCGCGATGCAGGCCACCGAACGCAAGTGGGGGGTGCCGGTGGCGGTGCAGATGGCGACGATCCATCAGGAGTCGAAGTTCATCGGCGATGCCCGCACCCCGCACCAGTATGCCCTGGGCGTGATCCCGATGGGGCGCCAGTCGTCGGCCTACGGCTACAGCCAGGCGCTGGACGGAACCTGGGACGAATACCGCGACGAACAGGGGCGCCGCAGCGCCCGCCGCGACCGGATCGAGGACGCGACCGATTTCATGGGCTGGTACATGACGCTTTCCGAACGGAACCTCGGCCTGTCGAAGTGGGACGCGCGCAACCAGTACCTCGCCTATCACGAGGGACGGACCGGCTATGCCCGCGGCAGCTACAACGCCAAGCCGTGGCTTGTCGCCATTGCCGGCCGGGTCCAGGCGCGGGCCGAGATGTACCAGGGCCAGTTGCAGTCCTGCGGGCGGGCCTGAGGCGCAGGGCCGTCAGAAGCCCCGGCGCCGCGCCTCGTTCGTGATGTTGAAATACGATGCGGGGAAGTTGCCCCCCGTCGTCATCTCGCCCAGGATCACTGTCGTCTCGCTGCCATCCTCGGACCGGATGATCCACTGGCGCAGCGCCACGGGCCGGTGCGAGAACACCATCTCGATCGAACCGTATTCGGGGTGCTGCGGGTCTTGCGCGCGCACCCGGGTCGTGCCCTCGACCTCTCGGTGGCCGGTGACCATGCGGGCACGCGACAGGTCCACATTGGCCGCCAGGATCAGGTTCAGCGGCGTCCGGGTCAGCGGGTACTGCTCGGGCGGCTGGTTCGACTTGGCATCGAAGATTGCCACCTGCCCGCCGCCCGCCATCACCAACGTCGCATCGGGCGGAGCGTATTCGAACCGCACCCGGCCCGGGCGGCGGATGAAGATGCGTCCGGTCGAGATCGTGCCGTCGGCATTGATCTGCGTGAACTCGGCCTCGGCCGTCGACAGGCTGTTGAGATAGCGAGACAGGTCGGCGAGCGGGATCGGCGCTGCCGCGGCAGGTCGGGGCAGCAGCGCCAGCGCAGGCAGCGACAGAAGGAGGGTGCGACGTTCCATGCGTTCAATATACGCCGCCGCAGGGTCCGGCGCATCCCCCGGCGTTTCACATCCGCTTCACTGTCCGAAACATGCGCCGTCAGGCCCGAACACCGCCCTGCGCACCGCCGCTACGCGCCGCATGGCTGCGCAGTGCCGCCGCATCTGGCGGGGCCGGGACGGGCCGGGTTTCGGGCGCCCGCGCCCGTCCGAGCGCCAGCATCGCCGCCCCCACCGCGGTGCCGGTGGCCGAGGTCGCGGCCTCTGTCCCCTCGGGCGACAGTGCCGCCAGCATCTCCATGAAATGCGGATTCCGGGCGAAGGGACCCTCCACGATCACCGGCCCGCGCGAACCGGTCCGGTCGAGGTGGTCGCGCGTCAGGACCGCCAGCGCCCAGGACAGGGCGAGCGCCCTTTCGCCGGGCGTCTGCGGCGGCTCGGCCCAGTCCGGCACTGAATCCCTCGCCGGCCGCAGCCCAACGCCGCGCGCCAGAACCGCCACCCGGTCGGACGCATCCGGCGGGGCCAGCCCGGCGGCGCCCAGGGCCTCGAACATCCGGCCACCCATGAAGCGGGCCGAGGGCAGGGTGCGGCCGAAGGCATCGGTGCCGACCTGGATGTCGCCGCGTCCGTCGCGCGCGACCTCTTTCCCGCCGACCGCCATGCAGACCACCCAGGTTCCGGTCGAGACAACCGCAAAGGGCGCATCCCGCGCCGAGAGGTAGGGAAAGAGCGAAGCGTTGGAATCATGGATGCCGACCATGACGGGCGTGGTGCGCGGCAGGCCGGTGGCCGCCGCAATGCCGGCCCGCATCTGGCCCAGCACCTCGTCCGGGCGCCGCGGCGGGGCCATGCGGTCCGACAGCCCCAACCGCTCCACCAGCGCCGAGAAGGTGCCCGAGAAGGGATCCCACAGGTCGGTATGACATCCCAGCGAACAAAGGTCGCAGGCGGTCTCGCCGGTCAGCAGTGCCCCCCAGAACTGCGGCCAGGTCACCACCCGGTCGACGCGCGCGCGCAGCCCGGGCAGGCTGGCCAGTTGCCAGTGCAGTTGCGCCCCGAGGTTCAGCCCCTGCCCCATGCGCGGCGACCCCGTGCTGTCGAATGAGGGGCGCAGCCGGTCGTAGTCGGCGGCGAGCGCGGCGGGCGCGGCATCCTCGTAGTCCATCACCGGCGCGGCCGGGTTTCCGCCGGCATCAAGCAGCACGCCGCAGGCGCCATGCGTGGTGACCGAAACCGCATCCACCCCACGCGCGGCATGGAAGGCGGCAAGCTGCGCCAGCAGGAAGTCGCGCAGCCCGTCGACATCGAAACGGGAATGGGGCGGTCCGGACAGCGGCACATTGGGCCGCGTGACCACCGCCAGTTCGGCCAGCGTCCCGCCCTCGACCAGCGCCAGCTTGGCGTTGGTCTTGCCGATGTCGATGACGGCCACGCGAGTCATGGCATGTGGAACAGGGTCACAAGCGGCTCGGCCAGCGGCCGGTTGTCGGGGTGGGTCGCCATGATGTCGGCCATGTGCGCCCACCAGCGTCGCATCACGGGATGGGCGGGCAGACTGTCCATCGCGTGATCGTCGCGCCGCCACAGGACACCGAACAACGACCCGTCGGCAGGGTCCAGATGGATGGAATAGTCGCTGACGCCCGCGTCCTTCAGCAGCGCCACGAGCTCGGGCCAGATCGCGTCGTGACGTCTGCGGTATTCCGCTTCCATCCCCGGGTTCAGGCGCATGCGGAACGCGTATTTCTGCATCATCCCCTCCGCAGCAGGCGGGGCAGCGCGATCACCGTGATCAGCAGGAACCCCAGGAAGATCGACATGACGATACCCGGCACGTTCATCAGCCCGAAGCCGAAGGTGACCATGCCCATGATCAGCGCCGCCAGCACCACGCCCGGGATCCGCCCCGACCCGCCCAGGATGTTGACGCCGCCGAGGACGACCATGGTGACGATCTCGAGCTCCCACCCCGTGGCGATGGAAGGCCGGGTGGAGCCGAGCCGAGAGGTCAGGCAGACCGAGGCGAGCCCCGCCATCAGACCCGTCAGCACGAACAGGACGAACCGCACCCGTCCGACGCGGATGCCGGAGAACCGCGCAGCGGTGGGGTTGTTGCCGATGGCCTGGACGGCGCGCCCGAAGGTGGTGCGGTGCAGCAGCAGCCCGAAGACCAGCGCCGCAAGCGCGAACAGCACCAGCTCGACCGAGATCACCCACCAGACATAGCCCTGCCCGAACCAGGCGAAGCCGGGCGGATAGCCGGTGAAGGCCCTGTCTCCCAGCACGACGAAGGCGATCCCGCGGAACAGGCTCATCGTGCCGATGGTCACGACGATCGAGGGCAGGCCGAGCCCGGCGACAAGGAGCCCGTTGACCGCCCCGCAGGCAAGCCCCGTCAGCAGTCCCACGGCGACGATCACCGGCACATCGGCGCCGGCCGTCATCGCCAGGCCCATGGCGGTCGAGGCCAGCGCGATGATCGAGGCGACCGACAGATCGATGTCGCCCGCCACGATCAACATGGCCATGGCAAAGGCGATCAGCGCCTTTTCGGTGAAGTTGAAGGTGGCGTCGGACAGGTTCCAGGCGTTGAGGAAATGGGGCGACAGGAAGGAGTTGGCGATGAACACGGCGACCGCGACGACCAGCAGGATCGCCTCCCAGCTGCGCAGCCCGCGGGTCAGCGGGGAATGCAGCCGGTCGGGGATGGTGCGCGGGCCGGCAGGAACGGATTGCGCGTTCATCGGTCGGCCTCGCGCAGGATGATGCGGCCGGGCGGGCGGTTCTGCGCCGCGTTGAAGGCCACGGCCAGGATGATCGCGCAACCCGAGATCGCCATCTGCCAGAAGGGCGAGATGCCGGCGACCGGAAGCGCGTTCTTGACGATGCCGAGGAACAGCGCCCCCATCACGGCCCCCCAGATGGTGCCCGCCCCTCCGGCGATGGCGATGCCGCCGATCACGCAGGCCGCGACGACATCAAGCTCGAACCCGAGCGCGATGTCGACATAGGCGACCGCATAGCGCGCGACCCACAGATATCCCGTCAGCCCGGCCAGCGCGCCCGAGATGGTGAAGGCCCAGAACTGGGTGCGCCCGACGTCCAGCCCGGCATAGACCGCCGCATGAGGGTTGCCCCCGACGGCGCGAAAGGCGCGGCCCAGGGCCGTGCGCGACAGCACGACGGCGAAGGCCAGCACCAGCGCGACGGCAACCCACCCCATGACCGGCAGGCCAAGGACCACCTGCCGCGGCAGGGCCTTGAAGGCGTCGGTCATCTCATGCGCGTTCACCCATTTGCCGCCGGTGATCAGGAAGATCGTTCCGCGGTAGATCGTCATCGTGCCCAGCGTCACCACGATGGGGGGGATGCCGACCTTCCAGACCAGCAGGCCGTTCACCGCACCGAGGCAAGCCCCGATCCCCACAACCGCCAGCAGGATCAGGGGCAGCGGCACCCCCGCCCCGTTCATCAGCGCCGCGATCATCCCCGTCAGGGCCAGGTTCGCAGCCACCGAAAGGTCGATGCACTTGGTCAGGATGACGATCATCTGCCCGATCACCAGGATCATCAGCGGCGCCGTGTCGTTGAACACGCGGGCCAGGTTCGCGGGCGCGACGAAGGCGGGAAAGCGGAATGCGATGATCGCCAGCGTCGCCAGGATCGCCAGCGCAAGGATCGCCTCGCGGTGGCGGAGCAGGGTCATGCCGCCACCGCCAGCCCGGCCGCGGCGCGCACCAGCGTCTCGGGCGTCAGGCGTTCCCCCGCCACCTCGTCCACGATCCGGCCTTCGCGCATCACGATCACGCGGTCGGACATGCCGAGCACCTCGGGGATTTCCGACGACACCATGATCACCGCGAGCCCCTGCGCCGCCAGTTCGGCCATGAAGGCATGGACGGCCGCCTTGGACCCGATGTCGATGCCCTTGGTCGGCTCGTCCAGGATGATCACCCGGGGTTGCGTGGCCAGCCATTTGGCGATGACGACCTTCTGCTGGTTGCCCCCGGACAGCAGGCCCACATCCTGGTCCAGCGCCGCCGCGCGCAGGTCCAGCCGCTCGGCATAGCGTCGGGACAGCGCAAACTCGTCCGCCATCCGCAGGAACCCCGCCCGGCTGACCTGCGCCAGCGACGGCAGCGTGACGTTCTGGAAGATCGGCAGGCCCTTGACCGCACCCTGCCGCCCACGGTCCTCGGGCACGTAGACGATCCCGGCCGCAATGGCCTCGGCAGTCGAGCGGATCACGCGCACCTGCCCGTCGATCCGGCAGGCGCCCCTTGACGGCCGGGTGATGCCGAAGAGCGCCTGCATCACCTCGGACCGCCCGGCGCCGACGAGACCGTAGAAGCCGAGGATTTCGCCCCTGTGGAGGGTGAAGCCGACATCGGCGAACTCGGTCGGATGGCTGTAGCCCGACACGGTCAGCACGGCTTCGCCGATGCGATGGTCGCGGGGCGGAAAGATCTGGTCCACACTGCGGCCGACCATCAGGCGCACGAGATCGCCCTCGGTCACCTCGGCCAGTGCGCCCGACCCTACCAGGCGGCCGTCGCGGAACACGGTGTAGCGGTCGGCGATCCGGAAGATCTCGTCGAACTTGTGGCTGATGAACAGGATCGCCTTGCCGCGGGCCTTCAACGTCTCGACCAACTCGTAAAGCTCGGCGATTTCCTTGTGGCTGAGCGCTGCGGTCGGCTCGTCCAGGATCACCACCCGCGCCTCGACCGACAGCGCCCGCGCAATGGCCACCATGTGACGCGACGCGATGCCAAGGTCACCCAGCCGCGCGCCCGGGTCGATGCGGGCGCCGATCTCGTCGAGAAGGCTGCGTGCGCCTTCGCGCATGGCGCGCCAGTCGATCAGGCCCAGCCGTGTGCGCGGCGCATGGCCCAGGAAGATGTTCTCGGCCACCGTCAACTCGTCGAACAGCACCGTTTCCTGATGGATCGCCGTCACCCCGGCGCGTGCCGCGGCGGCGGCAGAAGGCAGGCGGACGGGTTGGCCATCCAGCTCGATGATGCCTTCGTCGGGCTGGTAGATGCCGGTCAGCACCTTGACGATCGTGGACTTGCCGGCGCCGTTCTCGCCGACGAGCGCCGTCACCTGGCCGGCGTGGAGGTCAAGCTCGACCTCCTGAAGCGCCTTCACGCCCGGGAACGACTTGGAGATGCCGCGCAGCCGCAGGACGGGGTGCATGGGGTTCCTTGGGGTCACGGGTGAGGCGATGATACCGGCAAGAAGGGGGCCGGCGACCAGGGTCTGCCCCCCTGGCCCAACCTCCACAAGGGGGGAGCCTGGCCCGGGCGGGGGAGCATCCGCCCGGGCGCGCCAACGTCTCAGAAGATCGACTTGAACGCGTCGATGTTCGAGGCGTCGTAGGTGAACGGGTCGGACATCGCGGCCTCGTTCCCGTCATCCAGCGCCGCGCTGCCCATGCGGCCCATGCCGATCTCGGCGCCAGGGCCGGCGGTGGCGTTGCCCTTGACCAGGTTGTAGCTGATCATCGTCGCCGCATAGCCGAGGTCGATCGGGTTCCAGATCGCGAAGGACTTGGTGGCCCCCGAGGTGACGGCGCCGGCCATTTCCGACGGCAGGCCCAGGCCCGTCACATTCACCTTGCCGATCAGGCCGGCATCGGTCACCGCCTGGCTGGCGGCAAGGATGCCCACCGTCGTCGGCGCTATGATCGCCTGAAGGTTCGGGTGCTTGGCGATCAGGCCCTGTGCCTCGCGGTAGGACTTGTCGGCCAGGTCGTCGCCATAGACCACGTCGACCAGGTTGATGCCGGGATAGTTGGGCAGCACCTTGCGCGCTTCCTCGATCCAGGTGTTCTGGTTCGTGGCCGTGGCGCTGGCCGACAGGATGGCCACGTCGCCTCCGCCCGATATGTGGTCGGCCGCCAGCTTGATGATGGTGTTGCCGATCAGCGCGTTCGACGACGGGTTGAGGTGCATCGCCCGACCTTCCGGCGCCACGCCCGAGTCCCAGCTGATGACGGTGATGCCGCGGTCCATGGCGCGGCGCAGCGCCGGCACCAGCGCGTCGCGGTCGTTGGCCGAGACGGCGATGGCATTGACGCCCTGCGCGATCAGGGCATTAATCACCTCGATCTGGCCCTCGGCCGTGGTGGTGGTGGGGCCGGTGTAGATGATCTCCACGTCGCCCAGTTCTGCCGCGGCCTCTTCGGCACCCTTGGCCGCGGCCTCGAAGAAGCCGATGCCGAGCGCCTTGACCACCAGCGCGATCTTCACGTTCTCGGCTGCCGCCGCGTTCGCCATCAGCGCGGTCGCGACCGCCGCAGTGGCCAGTGCCTTCTTCCAGATG
>DAOLBY010000024.1:12725-16450 GCA_035324325.1 Paracoccaceae bacterium
GAGCCTTGTTGGTCGGTTCCGATACCGCCCGCGTCAGCCGCCGCCCGAGCGGTCTTGTTCCTGCCGGTCGGCGGCGCCGGTACGCGCCACGATCAGCCGCACCTCGGCCGCCGCCAGCATGGCAGCATCGCGGTCGGTGATGCCTTCGTCGGTGATGACGGTGTGGATCCGCCGCAGCGGGCACAGCAGCAGGCTGGACCGCGCGGCGAACTTCGTGCTGTCGGCCAGCACGACCAGTTCGTCCGCCTGCCCGATCAGCTTTTGCTCGGCCTGCACCAGCAGCGGATCGCCCTCCATCAGCCCCAGGGGCCCGAGGCCGCGGCACCCCATGAACATCCGACGTGCGTGAAAATGGCGGCTGCCGTCCTCGTCGAAGGGCGACAGGATGATGTTCTGCTCGCGGTAGATCGCCCCGGCCGGCAGAAGCACCGTGTTGCGCGAATGTTTCAGAAGGTGTTCGGCGATCGGGAAACTGTTGGTGAACACCTGCGCCCGCCGCGCCGAAAGGGGGTGCACCATCTGGAAGGTGGTGGTGCCACCGTTGATGATGATGGCCTCGCCGTCGCCCACCAGCGCCGCCGCCTCGCGCGCGATCGCGCGCTTTTCGGCGAGGCGGATGGGTTCGTTGACGCTGAAGGGGCGGGCGTTGATGCCCACGAACTGCGCGGGCGTAACGGACTCGGCCCCCCCGCGCACGCGGCGCAGCCGCTTCTGGACGTGCAGCGCGGCGATGTCCCGGCGGATCGTCGCCTCGCTGGCACCGGTCAGCGCGACGAGATCCGTGACCGTGACGACGGGGCGCCCCTCGATCGCCGACAGGATGATCCGGTGCCGTTCGCTTTCGTGCATGGCGCCCCCCTGGCATCACGCTTTCACCGGAATCGCTCATTGTCAATCAGTTTCGATCATGTCCGATAATTCTGCGCCGCAGCATGATCGAAAATGATCGTTTGTGATTGACAACGCAGCGGACCTTGGCACATTTGCCACAGGCGACGGGGGAGGACCGCATGGCACCGACGGGCAAGTCGCCGGGAAACCGGCTGGAAAACCTGTGGGATGATGCCCTGGCCGCGTCCATGTCCGAGCCCGGGCGCCTGCTCTACCGCTCGAACCTTCTGGGTTCGGACAAGCGGGTGACCAACTACGGCGGCGGCAATACCTCGGCCAAGGTCATGGAAACCGACCCGCTGACAGGTGCTTCGGTCGAGGTGCTGTGGGTCAAGGGCTCGGGCGGCGACATCGGGTCGATGAAGCTGGACGGATTTGCGACACTCCACATGGACAGGCTGCGCGCGCTGAAGGGCCTCTACCGCGGCCCCGGGCACGAGGACGAGATGGTGGGCTACCTGCCCCACTGCACCTTCGGCCTGAACCCCCGCGCGGCCTCGATCGACACGCCGCTGCACGCCTATGTGCCGCGCCGCCATGTCGATCACGTCCATTCCGACGCGATCATTGCCATCGCCGCATCCACGAACTCGCGCCACCTGACGGGCGAGATCTTCGGCGACACGATCGGCTGGCTGCCGTGGCGGCGCCCGGGCTACGAACTCGGCCTGTGGCTGGAGAAACTGGCGACCGAGAACCCGCAGATGCGCGGCTGCATACTGGAAAGCCACGGCCTGTTCACCTGGGCCGACGAGGCGCGGGACTGCTACCTGACGACCCTCGAGGTCATCAACGCAGCCGCCGACTGGTTGGACAGGCGCTCAGCCGGCAGACCCGCTTTCGGCGGGACGGCACGGCCCACGCTGCCCGCCGCCGAACGTCGTGCACTGGCGGCGCGGCTGATGCCGGCAATGCGCGGGCTGGTGTCGAAGGACCGTCCAAAGGTCGGGCATTTCGACGACAGCCCCGCGGTGCTCGAGTTCCTCGGCTCGGCCATGCTGGGCACGCTGGCGCCGATGGGCACATCCTGCCCCGACCATTTCCTGCGAACCAAGATCGCGCCGCTGGTCGTCGGCTTCGACCCCGCGGCGCCCGACCTTGCCGCCACACTCGCCGCCCTGCCCGAAGCGGCCGAGGCCTACCGCGCCGGCTATGCCGCCTATTACGACCGTTGCAAGCATCCCGGCAGCCCGGCCCTGCGCGACCCCAACGCGGTCGTGTGGCTGGTGCCCGGGGTCGGGATGATCACCTTCGCCGCCGACAAGGCCACCGCCCGCGTGTCGGCCGAGTTCTATGTGAACGCGATCAACGTGATGCGCGGGGCTTCGGCGGTGTCCACCTATCGCGGCCTGCCGGAGCAGGAGGCCTTCGATATCGAGTACTGGCTTCTGGAAGAGGCCAAGCTGCAGCGGATGCCGAAGCCAAAGGCGCTGGCCGGCCGTGTGGCGCTGGTGACGGGGGCCGCGGGCGGCATCGGATCGGCCACGGCCGACCGTCTGATGGCGGAAGGCGCCTGCGTGGTGCTGGCCGACAACGACGGCGTGGCGCTCGAGGCCGCATGCGCGCGCCTGGCCGCGCGCCACGGCGCGGACGCGGTCCGCGCCGCGGTCATGGACGTGACGGACGAGGCGCAGGTGGCCGTCGCACTGGCGACTGCGGCGGTCGAATACGGCGGCCTCGACATCCTGGTGTCGAATGCCGGCATCGCGAGCTCTGCGCCCGTCGAGGAGACCACGCTGGCACTGTGGAACCGCAACATGGACATCCTCGCCACCGGCTATTTCCTCGTCAGCCGCGAAGCATTCCGCCTCTTGCGGGCGCAGGGAATCGGCGGGTCGGTGGTGTTCGTGGCGTCCAAGAACGGTCTTGCCGCCAGCCCCAATGCCAGCGCCTACTGCACGGCCAAGGCGGCCGAGATCCATCTCGCCCGCTGTCTGGCGCTGGAAGGGGCCGAGGCCGGCATCCGCGTCAACGTGGTCAACCCCGATGCGGTGCTGCGCGGGTCGAAGATCTGGTCGGGCGAATGGCTGGACCAGCGCGCATCCACCTACAAGACCGACAAGGAGGGGTTGGAAGAGATGTATCGCCAGCGCTCGCTGCTGAAGCGCGCCGTGCTGCCCGAGGACATCGCCGAGGGCATCTACTTCTTTGCCTCTGACCTGTCAGCCAAATCCACGGGCAACATCCTGAACGTGGACGCCGGAAACAAGGAAGCCTTCACACGCTGACGGGGGACGCCATGACCCATGCCTATGACCTTGCCCGCGAAGCCTTCGCCGCCTGGGGCGTCGAGACGGAGGCAGCCATCGCGGCAACGCTGGCGGTACCGATCTCGGTCCATTGCTGGCAGGGCGACGACGTGGGCGGGTTCGAGCGGCGGTCCGGCACCTCGGGCGGTGGCATCCAGGCCACCGGCAACCACCCTGGCCGTGCCCGCTCCCCGGACGAACTGCGCGCCGATCTGGATTTCGCCTTTTCCCTGATCCCGGGGCGGCACCGGCTGAACCTGCACGCCTGCTATCCCGATACCCCCGAAGCGCCCGACCGCGACGCAATCGAGTACCGGCACTTCGCCCCCTGGGTGGACTGGGCCCGCGACCGCGGCCTGGGGCTCGACTTCAACCCGACGTTCTTTGCCCATGCCAAATCCGACGACAACCTGACCCTGTCGCATCCCGATGCCGCCATCCGCGACTTCTGGATCGAGCACGGCCGCCGCTGCCGCGGGATCGCAGCGCGAATCGGGCGGGAACTGGGGTGCCAGACGGTCAACAACATCTGGGTGCCCGACGGGTCGAAGGACACGCCGGTGGACCGGATGGCGGCGCGGCGGC
>DAOLBY010000024.1:16460-22630 GCA_035324325.1 Paracoccaceae bacterium
TTGACGCGATCATGGCGGATCCGCATGACCGCGCATGTCTGCTCGACGCGGTCGAGTCCAAGCTGTTCGGCATCGGCGTCGAGTCGATGACCGTGGGGAGCCACGAGTTCTATCTGGGCTATGCGGTCCGCCGGGGCATCGCGCTGTGCCTCGACATGGGGCATTTCCACCCGACCGAAAGCCTGGCCGACAAGCTGTCGGCGGTGGCACTGTCGGTGCCCGACATCCTTCTGCACGTCAGTCGCCCGGTCCGCTGGGACAGCGACCATGTGATCCTCCTGAACGACGACCTGCTGGCACTGGCTCAGGAACTGGTGTTCGCGGGCCTGTTGCCGCAGACGCGCATCGGGCTCGACTACTTCGACGCCACGATCAGCCGCACGGCTGCCTGGGTGATCGGCGTGCGCAACATGCAGAAGGCCCTGCTGCGCGCCTTCCTGATGCCGCAGACCCGGCTGAAGGCGGCCGAGGCGCGGCTCGACCTTACCGAGCGGCTGGTGCTGACCGAAGAAGCGCGCGACCTGCCCTTCGGCGCAGTCTGGTCCGAGGTCTGCGCGCGGGTCGGGATGCCGGTCGGAGAGGCATTGCTGTCGCAACTGGCGGCATACCAGGCGCGGGTCGCGGTGCGCGGCTGACCGCGCCGGCGGTCCAAGGCGACACATCGCTGCGGCGGCGCGACCTGCCCGCGGCTGCTGCGGGATCCGCGGCGCGGGCGGGTTGACCGCCCCGTGCCGGCGTTCCACCATGCATCGTTCCGCAACCGCAACGGCGGCGGGCGCACCACAGGAACACCCATGGCCATCCGCGTCACCGTCTGGGGCGAGAACGTCCACGAACAGAAGAACGCCGTCGTGGCGAAGGTCTATCCGCAAACGATGCATGGCACCATCGCCGCGGCGCTGAACGGCGAGGACGGGATCGAGGCCACCACCGCCACCCTGCAGGACCCCGATCACGGCCTGTCGGCCGCACGGCTGGCCGCGACGGATGTGCTGATCTGGTGGGGCCATGCCGCGCACGCCGAGGTGCGCGACGAGGTCGCGGAGCGGGTATGCAACGCCGTCTGGGGCGGGATGGGCGCGATCTTCCTGCACTCGGCTCATTTCGCCAAGCCCTTCAGGCGGCTGATGGGCACGCCCTGCAACCTGACCTGGCGCGAGGCGGGCGAGCGCGAACGCCTCTGGCTGACCAGCCGCCACCACCCCATCGCCGCCGGCCTGCCCGACCATTTCGAACTGGAACACGAGGAGATGTACGGCGAACCCTTCGGCGTGCCCGAACCGATGGAAACCGTGTTCGTGTCTTGGTTCGCGGGGGGCGAGGTGTTTCGGTCGGGCCTGACCTGGCGGCGGGGGGCGGGGAACATGTTCTATTTCCGCCCGGGGCACGAGACCTATCCGACCTACCACGACGCCAACGTGCAGCGCGTCATTGCCAATGCCGTTCGGTGGGCCCACAGCCCCGCGCCCCGCATCGCCGACCCGAGCGCGGCGCCGAACGTGCCGGTGACGGCGGCGCTGGAACCCATCCGGGAGCGCGGGCCGCGCCTGCACCACGACGGGGAAGAGGGTTTCCGCTGAGATGGTGCGCCTCCTGATCCTCGGCACGGGCGGCATGGCGCGCCAGCACGCGCTGCACTTCGCGACCATACCTGGTGTGGTGCTGGCGGGCGGGGGGGACACGAATGCCGAACGTCTTGCGGCCCTCCCCCCCGCACACGCGATCCGCCACGGGTTTGCCTCGGCAGCCGAGGCGCCCGCCTGGGGCGGGTTCGACGCGGTGGCGAACGTCACACCCGATGCGGCCCATTTCGCCACGACGATGCCCTGCCTTGAGGCCGGCAAGGCGGTCCTGTGCGAAAAGCCGCTGGCGACGAATGCGGCCGATGCCGGGGCAATGGCCGCGGCGGCGGATCGCGCAGGGGTGGTCAATATGGTCAACCTGACCTACCGCAACGGCCCCGCCATGCAGCATGCGGCCGCGATGGTGCGCGCGGGCGCGATCGGCACCGTCCGGCATTTCGAGGCGAGCTACCTGCAAAGCTGGCTGGTGCAGGACGCCTGGGGCGCCTGGAACCGCGAGGACCAGTGGCTTTGGCGGCTGTCGAGCGCGCACGGGTCGAAGGGCGTGCTGGGCGACGTGGGGATCCATATCCTCGACTTCGCCACCCATGTCGCGGGGCTTGACGCCGCCGAGGTGTCCTGCCGGCTGGCGACCTTCGACAAGGCGCCGGGCGGTCGGATCGGCGAATATGTGCTCGACGCCAACGACAGCGCGACGATGCAGCTGCGCCTGTCGAACGGCGCCATCGGCACGGTTGCGGCCACCCGCTTTGCGAGCGGTCACCTGAACGACCTTCGGCTGCGGATCTGGGGCGACCGCGGCGGGCTGGAGGTGACGTTCGAGCGCGGCGAGAGCCGACTTGCAGCCTGCCTTGCGCCCAACCTGAACACCGCCACCTGGGTCAGCGTCGAATGCCCGCCCGTGCCGACGATCTACCAGCGATTCATCGCCGCGATCCGGGGCGAGGGGCCGGCCGACCCCGACTTCGCCCGCGGTGCCGCGCTGCAACGGCTGCTCGACCGGGCCGAGGCCTCGGCGGCGCGAGGATCGGCCAGCCTGGCGGTCTGATCCCCGCTATTCCTCGCGGAAGGCGCGCTGGAACTGTTCGGTCAACGGCCGCAGCAGGTAGCTTGCGACCGACCGTTCGCCGGTGCCGACATAGCCTTCCAGCGGCATCCCGGGCACCAGCGCCAGCGCGCCGAGACGGGCAAGTTCTTCCTGCGGGATCCGCGCCAGCACACGGTAGTAGGACATGCCGGTGACCGGGTCCTGGACGGTCGCGGGCGAGACGGCGGCGACCGTGCCGCTCAGTTCCGGCGTCGTGCGCTGGTTGAAGGCCGAGAACCGCACGCGCAGGGCCTGCCCGGGATAGACCTGGTCGATCTCCTGCGGGGCGACCTGCAACTCGAAGCCCAGCTCGTCGTCGGCGGCGATGATCTGGCCCATGGTCGCGCCGGGCGGCACCACCCCCCCCACGGTGACGATCTGCAACTCGTGGACATAGCCCGCCACCGGCGCGCGGATCTCGACACGGCCCAGCTGCTTTTCGGTGGCGAGGATCTGCTGCGTCACCTCCTCGACCTGCTGGGACACGTCGCGCAGTTCCTTCACCGCCTCCTCGCGGAAGCGCCGCACGGACTGAAGCTTTTCCAGTTCGGCGTCGCGGATGGAATTGCCGATCCGGGCGATCTCGGACAGGTGTTCGGCGATCTGGCCCAGCACATCCGACCGCGTGCCTTGAAGCGTCAGGATCTGCCCCTCGCGCACCAGCTGCTTTTCCAGAAGCGTGCGCAGGCGGTCTAGCTCCTGCTCGATGAAGCCCACCTGTTCGCGCTTGGCCTCGACGAGCGCCTCGATCCCGTCGATCTGGTTGCGGAACTGGGCCACCCGCTCGTCGATCTGGGCAAGCTGGCCGGCCTGAATCTCGCTGCGGGCAGCAAAGATCGCCGCCTCGGCCGCTTCGAACCGGGTGATGTCGCGCCCAGCCAGCAGCGGGTCGGGCGGGCCGAAGGCGATGGCCCCGGCGCCCGACCGCTCGGCCTCCAGCCGCGCGCGGCGGGCCTGCCCCTCGGCCAGCCGGTTGCGGTAGATCTGGAGGTTGGCGGCCAGAAGGGTGGAATCGAGCCGCACGAGCAGGTCGCCCTCGGCCACGCGGTCGCCGTCGCGCACGGCGATGGTCTCGACGATCCCGCCGTCGAGATGCTGCACCGCCTTGGGCTTGCCGGCCACGATGACGGTGCCCGTGGCGACCACAGCGCCGCTGATCTGGGTGGTGGCGGCCCAGCCCGCCAGGACGCCGCCGAGCGCCAGTGTGGCCACCACTCCCGACCATCCGGCCCAGCCGAAGCCGGTGCGCGGCACCGCCGCCGTCTCAGCCGCCATGTCCCGCGCCCCCCGCAACCACCGCCGGCTTGCGGCCGACCTGCGCCAGAACCTCGTCCTTCGGCCCGAACTGCACCACACGTCCCTCGTGCATCAGCATCACCTTGTTGACGGCGGCCAGGGCAGACGGCCGGTGCGCCATGACCACCACCGCCGCCCCGGTCTCGCGCAGCGCCGAAATCGCGCGCGACAGGGACTCGTCGCCGGTTGCATCGAGGTTCGAGTTCGGCTCGTCCATGACGACGAGGCTCGGGGACCCATAGAGCGCGCGCGCCCGCCCGATGCGCTGCACCTGCCCGCCCGACAGCGGCGGCAGGCCGTGACCGATGCGCGTGTTGTAGCCTTCGGGCAGGCGCAGGATCATCTCGTGCACCCCGGCCATTCGGGCGGTGGCCACGATTTCCTCGTCCTTCGCCTGCGGGTCGAAGCGGGCGATGTTCTCGGCGATCGTCCCCGCCGGAAGGTCGAGCGACTGCGGCAGATAGCCGACGTGCCGGCCCAGTTCGTCGGGCGCCCACTGGTCGAGCCGCGCGCCGTCCAGCCGTACCTCGCCCGAGTCCGGTGCCCAGGCCCCGACCAACAGCCGTGCCAGCGTCGTCTTGCCCGATGCCGACGGACCGATCACCCCAAGGGCATCGCCCGGTTCCAGCGCAAAGGACACCTCCGACAGGATCGCCGGACGGTCGCCGCGGTTGCGCTGGCCGGGGGCGAATTTCGTCAGGCCGCGCACCTGAAGCGCACCCCTCGGGGCAGGCAGGGACAGCTTCGGCGCATCCGGGACACCTGCCGTCTCCATCAGCTTGCCGAGCCGGCGGTGCGCCTCGTGCGCGCGCACCACGGCGCGCCACTGGCCCACCACCTGGTCGATGGGCGCCAGTGCCCGCCCCGCGATGATCGAGGCCGCGACTATCATGCCAGGCGTGATCTCCTGCCGCAGCGCAAGGTATCCGCCAAGGCCCAGCAGTGCCGATTGCAGCAGCAGGCGGAAGGCCTTGGTACCGGCTGCCAATGCCTCGGATCGGTCGCCGCCCGACTGGCCGATGGCCAGCCCCTCGTCGTGCATCGCGCGCCAGCGTCTGGCGATCCGTCCTTCCATCCCGAGCGCGCGCATTGCCTCGGCGTTACGGTAGCACTGTTCGACAAAGAAGCTCTCGGTCGCGTCCATCCTCATCGCTTCGCGGAACGAGGCCGAGGTCAGCGCCTGCCCCGCCAGCGCTGCGACAAAGACCACTCCCGCCCCCGCCAGCGCCAGCATCCCGAGCCAGGGGTGGATGATCCAGGTCAGGCCGAGGAACAGGGGCACGAAGGGAAGATCGAAGAACCCCAGCATCGGCGGGCTGGCGACAAAGCCCCGCAACGTGGCGAGGTCGTTCAGCGGCCGGGCATGGCCGGGGTTTCCGCGCAGGCCCGCGTCCAGCCAGATGCGGAACCCTGGGTCGCCCAGCCTGCGATCCAATCGGTATCCGGCCCGCGACAGGAAGCGCACGCGCAGGAAATCATAGACCGCGAGGAAGGCGTAGAGCACCACCACGATGGCGAAGAGCCCCACGAGGGTTGACACGGAACCCGACGCCAGCACCCGGTCGTAGACCTGCAGCATGAACATCGGGCCGGTCAGCATCAGGATGTTGACCGCTGCGCTGAACAGCCCGACGATCAGGATCACGCCGCGGAAATCGCGCAGCGCGACGGCATAGGGGCTTTCCGCCTGCCCTGCGGTTCCCTGCCTGGCCGCGCCCTGCCCCCCCGTCGCCTGCACAGCCATCCCGCCACTGCCAGCCGAAGCCGCCGGCCCCGGTTCCCCGGGGTCAGTAGAGCGAAAGCTGGTCATCGTCCAGCGCGGCCAGCTGCGTGGCGCTGAGGAAGGCCGCGAGCTGCGCGTCGGGGTCGATCAGCACGCCCGAGGGGAGCCCCGGGTCCGGGCCATCCTCGATCTGGTCGATGCCGAGGATCTCGTCGCCCGCGATGAACGCGCTGCGCCAGGCCCGGCTGCCGAAGGACGCGTCCGCGACGGAGCCGGGCGGGCCCGGGTCCTGAAGCATCAGGATGCCCGGCGCGAAGTCGATACGGTCACCGCCATCCGAGGCCGCCAGCGCAAGGCTTGCCGCCAGCGCCGGGTCGAGGTCGGGCGCCGTCACGGCTTGCGTGCCGTCCGCAGGCGGCATCGCCGCATCCGGGGCCGGCGGATCGCCATGATCTTCCAGGAGCCGATGACCTCGCTGAAC
>DAOLBY010000024.1:22640-23919 GCA_035324325.1 Paracoccaceae bacterium
GCGACCGTCAGCACAAAGCGGTCCTCGACCGACAGAAGCCCATCGGTCGCCCGCACCGCGATCTCGATCTGCCCGGCTGCGGCAGCGGGGGGCAGGCCGACGAAGCCTGTTCCGTCGAACACCATCCAGCCGGGCAACGGGCTGCCGTCGGCAAGGCGGGCCGACAGGATCAGCGGGTCGCCGTCGGGGTCGCGGAAGGCCGCCCTGTCGATGTCGAAGCGGAAGGGGCTGCCTGCCCGGATGGGCTGGCCCGAAGCCTGCGAAGCCACGTCTTCCAGCGGACGGTCGAGCACCGGCGCGGCATTGGCCACGTTCAGCCGCAGCGTGAAGTCATCGCTGATGCCGGCCTGCCCGTCGCTGGCATGAAGCCGCAGCTGCACGCTGGCCGCCGTCGCCCCCGAGGGCGGTTCGCCCGACAGGGTGCGAGTGGCGGCATCGAAGGCCATCCACCCGGGCAGTGCCCCGCCATCGGCCAGCGTGACCGAGAAGGTCAGCGCATCGCCATCGGGGTCCGAGAACAGCCCGGTCTGAAGCGTGATGGCAAAGGGTCCGGTCGCGGTCACGATGCGGTCGGGCAGGGGCGCGACCAATACCGGGATGCCGTTCGGGGCGGGTTCCCCGGTGGTCAGGGCGACGGCCATGTTGGCCCCGCCTTCTTCTCCGTCCGCCTCCCCGTCACCGACGTCCATGGCCATCATCGCCATCGGTGCGGCGACAGGCGGCGGATCGCTCAGCGCGCGGGCACGGATGCCGGCCTCGTCCAGCTCTCCGTCCGAAAAGACAATCCGCTCGATGTTGCTGCGACTGTGCCCGACCGCGCGGCGCACCTGGTCGGCAAGGCGGATCGTGCCGTCGGGGGTGGCGATCAGGATGTCGTTGCCCGACACCGCGAAGGTCACCTCTCCGGCCGCGTGGGCCCGCAGGTCCAGGGTGTCGAAGCCGGTGTTCGACGCATCCCCCAGGATCACGTCGTCGCCGCCGGCGTAGACGATGGTGTCGTCGCCTCCCAGCGCCGCAATCGTGTCGGCCCCCGGCCCGGTGCCGATCCGGTCGGCCTGCGGCGTGCCGGTGATCGGACCGCCCGCGGGGAGGACCTGGTCGGCCAGCGCCCGCGCGCGGATGCCGGCATCGTCCAGTTCGCCATCGGCCAACAGGACCCGCTCGATGTTGCCGCGGGCATGCCCGCCCTCGCGGCGCACCTGGTCGGCAAGGCGGATCGTGCCTTCGGGGGTGGCGATCAGGATGTCGTTGCCCGACACCGCGAAGGTCACCTCTCCGG
>DAOLBY010000024.1:24019-26668 GCA_035324325.1 Paracoccaceae bacterium
TTCGACGCATCCCCCAGGATCACGTCGTCGCCGCCGGCGTAGACGATGGTGTCGTTCCCTGCCCCGGCCGCCACGGTATCGTTGCCAAGGCCCGGCACCAGCAGGTCATTGCCTGCCAGGCCCGACAGGCTGTCGTCGCCTGCGCTGGCGCGGATGAGGTCGGCGGCCGAGGTGCCGTTCAGCGTGCCTGCACCCTCGATCACAGTGGCGAAGGCCGAAGCCGGTGCCACGTTCAGCGTCACGAGGTCGGTGACACTGGCCTGCCCGTCGCTGACGGTGATGCGCAGAGACAGACTGCCCGAAAACTCCACCGGCGGCGTGCCGGTGATGCGCTGGGTCAGTGCGCTGAAGGACATCCAGACCGGCAGCGGGCTGCCGTCCGCCAGGGTCAGGGCATAGGTCAGTTCGTCCCCGTCGGGGTCGCTGAAAACGCCGGTGGACAGCATCAGCGCGAAGGGCACGCCGCCGGTGGCCTCCAGCGGCAGCATCGGCCCCGACTGCTCCGGGGCGCGGTTCAGCGCCTCGACCGCGACCGAGACAAAGCCCGTGGCCGTCAGGCCCGAAGTGTCGGTCAGCGTGTAGGTAAAGCTGCCCGCACCCGAAAAGCCCGGCAACGGCGTCACCTCGACCAGGCCACCTTCGGTCAGGCGCACGGCGATCCCTGTGCCGCCCTGCACGGCAGTCAGCACGAAGGCATGGCCGTCCGCATCGCTGTCGTTGGCCAGCAGCGCCGCGGGTTCGACCAGCAGCGCCTGGCCCGCGACCGTCGCCAGCGCATCCGGCCGGGCGACCGGGGCATCCGGCACCGGCAGCACCGCGACATGGACCTGGCCCTGCACCTCTATTCCCGTGACGTTGGTGATCGCGTAGCGCAGCACCACGGGTCCGTAGAAGTCGGCCGGGGGGGTGTAGCGGTAAAGCCCGCCGCCGAGGTCGGTCACACCGGGCGACCGGAAGCCGAGGAACACGAGGTCGCCAAGCGCCGGGTTCAGGTCGTTCGCCATCAGGTCGACGGCCGACAGGACGATGAAGGTATCCTCGTCCGTCTCGAACCCATGATCGCTGACCGCGACGGGCGGCAGATCGGCGGGCGTCACCAGGATGTCGTAGCGGCCGAGGCTTTGCGCGCCCAGCGCATCCGTGACCGTGTAGCGGAAGGACGCGGGGCCAGCGTAGCCCTCGCGCGGGGTGAAGGTGGCGATGCCGCCGGCCATGGTGACGCTGCCGTTGACTGCGCCGAACACCTCGGTCACGGCAAAGGCATCGCCCTCGGGGTCGTAGTCATTGGCCAGAAGGTCGGCCAGAACCACGGCAAGCGTCGTGCCCGCCGGGGTCTCGCCGCGGTCGTCGTCGCGCAGGACAGGGCCGTCGTTCACAGGGGCGAAGGTCGCCTCGATGGTGCCGGTGGTGGTGATGCGCCCGTCGGTGATGCGGTAGCCGATCACCATCAGGCCGTTGGCGTTGACCTCGGGCATCACCTGCCAGTTGCCGTCGGGCAGGGTGAAGACGCGATAGTCAGCCCCCGCCCCCGGTGCCACGAGACCAAGGAAGGTGATCGGGTCGCCGTCGGGGTCGAAGTCGTTGGCCAGCAGGGCGGCGACATCGATGAATAGCGGCGTGTCCTCGGTACCCGCGAGCACGTCGGTCCCGGCAACCGGCGCGCGGTTGGTCGAGGCCACGTCGATGCGAACGCGGGCCGTGGAGGTGCCGCCGCGGCCGTCCTCGACCGTGTAGTCGAAATGCGCCGCCCCGTCCCAGTCCGGGGGCGGGGTGAAGCGGATCGTGTCGCCGATGCGCTCGACCGTGCCGAAGGTCGCCGGGGTGATCGAGACAATCGTCAGTGCGTCGCCGTCGGCGTCGCTGTCGTTGGCCAGAAGGTCGGCGATGGTGGTTTCGAACACCGTGTCCTCGACCGCGTCGAAGCGGTCGTTTCGGGCTACCGGCGCGCGGTTGACCAGAAGCGTGACCTGGCCGGTGGAGGTGCCGTCGCGGTCGTCCGTGACCTGGTAGGTGAAGGCGTCGGTGAAGATGTCGCCCGGGTCGCGGGTATAGCGCAGGATGGCAAGGGCATTCCCGTCAACGGTCGTGGTGACGGTTTCGGTCGCCTCGCCGCGGGTCACGGCGAAGGCCAGGTTCGCGCGCAGGGCAAAGGGCACGGTCAGGGTGAGGGTGCCCGTGGCGGGGTCGATCGCCGCCCAGGCGGGCGCGGGCGAACCGTCGGCCAGCGTCAGGACGTAATCGCCCGACCCGGCCGCCAGCGCTGCGGGTGCCTCAAGCGTCACCACGCCTTCGATCACGTCCAGCGTGCCCGCGGCCGGCTGGGTGAAGCCGGTGATGCGGATCGGGTCGCCTTCGAGGTCGAAGTCGTTGGCCAGCAGGGTCGCCAGTGCAAAGTCGTGCACCGCGGCCGACCCCACCATGATCGTGTCGGGCCTGGCCTTGGGCGCATCCCGCACCCCTGCCACGTTGACCACCACGATCGCCGCATCGGCCGAGACCGCGCCGATCGGATCGACCGCGCGGTAGGTGAAGACGAAGCTGCCGTCGAAATCCTCGGGCGTGGTCCAGGTCACGCGGTCTTCGAGCAACGTGCGTGCAAAGCCTGTCGCCCCCGACACCGTCAGCACCGGGTCAACGACCAGCTTGTGG
>DAOLBY010000024.1:26678-27912 GCA_035324325.1 Paracoccaceae bacterium
CCGGTGAGTCACCCATCGCGGGTACGGCGATCCTGAGATCGAGCGTGCCGACATAATCGCCCGCGGGCGGCATCCCCGCAAAAGTCATGGTTTCGGCATCGAAGGTCAGCCAGACGGGCAGCGGCGCACCGTTGGCCTGCGTGACAGTGATGGCCGCCGCCTCGCCGGTGTTCACCGCAAACAGGCCCTGCGCTGCAAAGAAGGCCTGCTGTGCCAGCAGGGCGTTCACCGCCGGGTCGATGCCCAGACCCGGGTCGATCACGATCTCCAGCGCGAAGCCGCCCTTCGCGGTGGACAGGAATCCCGACCGCAGCGGCGGCGCGGGCGGGGTGTAGGTGACCACCACGCGCACCGGGTCCGCGCCGTCGGGCGGGGCGATCCCGGTGGCCACCAGCGCCATGGCCTCGGCGTCGAAGTCGAGCCAGTCGGGCAGTGCCCGGCCACTTTCCAGCGCGGCGGTGAAGCTGCCCGGACCGAAGGCATGTGTGGCGGGGTCGAAGCTGCCCTGCAGCCCGCCCCAGTCGGCGACCGCCTGCCAGAAGGACACCGGCCGGACCTCGACCAGCGCGATGTCGGGCTGGAACACCAGCCCATCGGCCAGCATGTCCTCGTCGGCCGCGGTCAGGGCCAGCGCCTGCGCAAATTCATGGCCGCCCATCGCCGCCGGCAGGGTGTAGGTGATGACGATGTCGAGCGGCAGGGCCGGGGGCTCCGGCTCCTCGCCCTCCGGCGGCTCAACCGGTTCGGGGGGCTGGCCGGTGAAGGTCAGCGTGGCCGCGTCGAATACCAGCCAGGCCGGCAGCGGGCTGCCGTCGGCCAGCCTGGCCGTGATGGTCGTGCCCGGGGCCAGGCGGTCGGGCGTGAGTTCCAGCGTCACGTCGATGGCACGGTCGCGCGGCTGGCCGCCCGGGCCGGTGAGCGAGGTCAGCACGCCGAGGAAGTTGGCCGAGTGCAGGGCGAGGGCGTCGCCGTCGGGGTCGTAGTCGTTGCCGAAGATCTCGCCCGGAATGACGGTGATCGGGATATCCTCGACCCCCGTCGCCACGTCGGGGCGCACGACGGGGGCACTGTTGTCCGGCAGGATGGTTATCGAGACGAAGGCGGTGTCGAACCCGCCGCGGCCGTCCGAGATCTCGTAGCGGAAGCCGGCCTGACCGTTGAAATCGGCCCGCGGGGTAAACGCGATCATCCCTTCGGCCGTCATCTCGACCCGGCCGTTCATCGGGAAGCGTTC
>DAOLBY010000025.1:0-3851 GCA_035324325.1 Paracoccaceae bacterium
CCGCCTGTCCTCTGCCGCCCCACGCGCACGCTCGGCGGCCAGCGCCTCGGCCAGCGGCGGCGGCGCCTCGGCTGCGGCGCTGCGCCAGACCGGGGTGCCATCGGCCAGGACGGCCAGCGCCTGCCGCTGCGGCGCCCGCTGCTGCGCGGTATCGGGCAGGATGACGAGAGGGGCCTCCAGTCCCTTGGCGCCGTGCACCGTCATCACCCGGATCACCGGCCCGCTGTCGGGGCGGCGCTTCATTTCCACCTCGTCGGCCGCCAGCCAGTCCAGAAAGCCGGTCAGGCTGGGAACCGTCTGTCGTTCATAGGCCAGTGCCTGCGCCAGGAGCGCGTCGATCCCGTCCTCGGCCTCGGTGCCCAGTCGGCCGATCAGCCGCCGCCGCCCGTCGTGCCGCGTCAGCAGCCGTTCGATGAGGTCGAAGGGGCGGAGGAAGTCGGCCTGCGCCATCAGATCGCCCAGGATGTCGCGGGCGGGCGAGGCGCCGGCGTCGCGCAGGGCCTGCCACAGGGTTCCCGGGCGGCCATGCGCCAGCCGGTAGACCGCATCCTCGTCCAGCCCGAAGAGGGGAGAGCGCAGCGCCGCCGCCAGCGACAGGTCGTCGGCCGGCAGCGCCAGCACCGACAGGACGGCGGTGATGTCGCGCACCGCGATCTCGGCGCCGATCCGCAGCCGGTCGGCGCCCGCCACCGGCAGGCCCGCAGCCTTGAGCGCGCGGATCACCTCGGAAAACACGGTTGACCGCTTGCGCACGAGGATCAGGACGTCACCGGGCGTCAGCCGCCGCGGCGGGTTGCCACGGTCGGGAATGGCGGCGCCGGCGGCCAGCGGCTCGGTCAGGAAAGCGGCGATCCGATCGGCCAGGACTGCGGCATGATGCGCGTCGTGCCGAAGGTCCACGGGGTCGTGCCAGTCGGCGCGCGCGGCCTTTTCGGCGGGTTCGACGGCCGGCCACAGATCCACCCGCCCGGGCATGGCGGCATGGTGGGCGATATGTGTCAACGGCCCGTCCAGCGCCCGCCCTGCGGCGGCATCGAAGGTGGCATCGACCGCGGCCAGCACGGCCGGCGAGGAGCGGAAGGAATGTTCGAGGTCGATACGGCGCAGCGCGGCCCCTGCACCGTCGAAGGCCGCCGCGAACTCGACCTCGCGCGCGGCAAAGGCGGACAGGTCCGCGCCCTGGAAGGAATAGATCGACTGCTTCCGGTCGCCGACCACGAACAGGCTGCGGCCCCGCCCGCCCGCTGCGCCCTCGCCCGCCGTGAACTCCTCGGCCAGCGCGGCGATCACCTGCCATTGCAGGGGGCTCGTGTCCTGCGCCTCGTCAACCAGAATATGGTCGATGGTGCCGTCCAGCCGGAACCGCACCCAGGGGCCGAGCGCGGGGTCGGACAGGAGCGCGTGCGCCCGCAGGATCAGGTCGTCGAAGTCGAGCGCGCCGAGCGCCGCCTTGCGCGCCGCGTATTCCGGCAGGAAGGCCGCGGCGAAACCGTGCAGCGCCGCCGCCCGTTCCGCCGCCGCGAGCGCCAGACGCACGGGGCGCGCCGCGGCGATGCGTTCGGCCAGGCCATCGAGCAACGGGGCGAGGTCGCCCAGCAGAGGCTGGGTGGCCTTGGTCGCGATGGCCCTGCCCTTCGGACGTCCGTCCTTTTGCACCAGCATCAGGGATTCGAGGTCGGCCAGCGTCTCGACCCCGCCAGACAGGCGCAGGGTTGCGATCTTGTCGGCGGCTTTCATGTCGTTCGTGCTGCCCGTGGCCAGCACAGCCGCCGCCTGTGTCAGGATGTCGGCCTCGTCTCCCCGCAGCGTACGGGCGACCAGGGCGGACTCGGTTTCACCCTCGGGCAGGCCCATCCGGCGGCGCAGCGCGGCGGCATCCAGCGGCAAGGCAAAGGCGTCGCGCCGGCGCGCGATCTCCTCGGCCAGCCTGCGCAGGTCGCCGCCGGTGTAATGCGCCGCCAGTTGTTCCATCGCGGCCGGCGCGATCGTCTCGGCCAGGTCGTCGAGGATGCGGTCGATCATCAGCTTGGCGGCGCGGTCCTCGATCTCGGCAAAGGCGGGCGATACCCCCGCCTCCAATGGAAAGCGGCGCAGAAGCCCGGCGCAGAAGCTGTGGATCGTCTGGATGCGCAGGCCGCCCGGCGTCTCGATCGCCTGGGCGAACAGCCGCCGCGCGCGGGGCAGGGCGCCGTCGGGGACCGCGTCGCCGACCAGATCGGCCAGTTCCGCCCGCAGGCGAGCAGCGGGCAGCATGGCCCAGCCGCCCAGCCGTGCGAACAGACGCACCTGCATCTCGGCCGCCGCCGCCTTGGTGTAGGTCAGGCACAGGATGCGTTCGGGCGCGACCCCGCCCAACAGCAACCGCGCCACCCGGTCGATGAGCACCTTGGTCTTGCCCGACCCCGCGTTGGCCGACACCCAGACCGACCCGGACGGATCGGCCGCTGCGCGCTGGCGCAGGCCCGGACCCATTGCACCCGGCCCGGTCATGAGCAGCCCCCCGGCCGCCCCACGCGGATCACCACGGGCTTGGCCGTGCGGTCCCATTCGCCGAAGCGCGCCAGGTGGTCGTAGTCGCCCTTGTCCTCCTGCTTCTCGACCGCGCGGCGGGCGACAAAGCCGCGCTCCGGTTCCGCCCAGGCCGCCAGCAGCGCGCCGAGGTCCGCCCAGGCCTGCGAGAGCCCCTCGGGCGTCACCTCGATCTCGGTCGCCCGGGGGGTGGGACCGAGGCCGATGTAGCTGGCCCCACTGACCTGCGCACCGTCGCCCAGGGCAGGGAAGGCCCCGCGTTCCACCATCGCTGCCAGCAACAGGAGCTGTTTGTCGAAATGGATGATCTGGTCCTTGCTCGGCGGCGCGCCGGTCTTGTAGTCGAAGACATGAAGCCGCCCGTCGGCCAGACGGTCGATCCGGTCGGGGCGCGCGCGCAGCACGATGCCGGCGACCGGCACCTCGCCCCCCCGCTCGATCACCGTGGGCACACCGCCGAGACGTGCCTCGACCGCCAGCAGGAACGGGGTCGCGCGGTCGATCCGCGCGGCCCACAGCAGGCGTGCCGCCGGCCACGGCACCTCGGCCGCCAGCACCTCGCGCGTCAGCGCGGCAAGGCGTGACTGCGCCTCCTCGGGCGTCGCTCCGGCAGGACGCTCGCGGACGAAGCGTTCCAGGATGCGGTGGATCATCGTGCCGCGCAGGCGCGCGTCGGCCTCGGCCCGCAGCGGGTTCAGCGGCGACAGACCCAGCACTTCGCTCCCGTAGATCGCATAGGGATCGCGGATCAGCGTGCGGATCTGCGTGACCGACAGCCGCTTCGGCCGGGCATCTGCGGGGGGCGCCGGTGCCGGCCGCGGCGCACGGCCAGAGACATGCGACGGCCCTGGCGCGTCCATCGCCCGCGCCACGGCCAGCCAATGCGCCCCGCGCATCCGCATCGCGGCCAGCGCCTGCGGACCGCCGGTATCGGGCAGTCCGGACAGCAGGTTCGTCAGCCGGTTCAGCCAGCGGGACGGAACCGTCTCGGTCTCGGCATCCCGGTGGGCGCGGGTCAGGATGGCTTGCGGCGCGCCGATGGCCTGCTGGAAATCGTGCGCCGAAAGGCCGATCTGCCGTTCCGGCACCAGCAGGCCCGCCGCATGACGCATGGCGCGGTTCATCCAGGGGTCCGGCGCCGGCAGCCGCGGCCAGACGCCTTCGTTCAGCCCGGCCAGGATCACTAGGTCGGCGCCCTGCACCCGCGCCTCGCGCGTGCCCCAGATGCGGATGCGCGGATGCGTCTCGCCGGCGCCCCGAACCTCGCGCGGGGCAAGCAGCGCCTCGATCAGCCGGGCAAAGGCCGCCGGCGTCACCGGATC
>DAOLBY010000025.1:3861-26314 GCA_035324325.1 Paracoccaceae bacterium
TCGTCCAGCGCGGCGCGCGCCGCCTCGCCCGCCGTGCCGGACCACAGCGCCCCCGCACCGCCCGCCAGCGTCTCGCAGAGCGCACGATGCGCCGCCGCGGCCTCGGCCAGCGGGCGCGGCGCGGGGTCCAGCACGGCAAGCCATCCCGCCACCCATTCCGCCCATTCCGTCGCCGCCGCATCGTCGTGACCGACGGCAAAGGCGCGGATCGAGGCCGGGCTCGGATAGGGCGGCCCGCGATCGCGCAGCCGCAGTTCCAGCGCTCGGGTCAGCCGCAGGTGCAGGCCACGGTCCGCCCCGCCGACCAGCGGGTGGTTCAGAACCGCCAGCAGCGCGGTCGCATCCGGCCGCCCCTCGGACAGGGCCGCCGCCATGCGGACCAGTCGCCCGGGCGGGGTCAGCGACAGGGGCTGCCCGGCGCTGTCGTCCGGCCGGATGCCCCAGCGGTCGAGCGCGGCGGTGACGCGGCGACCAAGCTCCCGGTCGGGCGTCACCAGCGCGGCGATGCGCGCCCCGTCCTCGGCCACTTCGCGCAGGATGGCGGCGATTGCCAGGGCCTCGGCCCGCGGGTCGGGGGCTTCGATCAGGGTCAGGCCGGTGGTGGCGGCGGCCAGATCGCCAAGCGCAGGCCCCTCGGCCAGCCAGCGGTCGGTGACGGGGGCCGGGCGCAGCGCCAGCGACACCAGCCGGTTGCGCGCGGGATCAGGAGCGGCGGCGGGCACCCAGGCCGGCACCTCGGCCGGTGCCGCGCCAAGCAGGTGCAGCACGCGGGCCAGCCGGAACTGCGGATGATCCTCGGCCGTCAGAGGGTCGCGCAGCCGGCCCCAGACATCGGCGCCCAGGTGGGGGTCGAGGCCCGGCAACACCACAGCCCCCTGCGGCAACCCTGCCACCGCCTGCATCAGCGCAAGCGTCGTGCCGCGCGATCCGGTGGACCCCGCCACGATGACCGGCGCGTCGGGCGGCGATGTCGCCCAGCCCTCGGCCAGCCGGGCAACCGCGACGCGCTGACGCGCCTCGGCCTCGGGCGGGCAGCCCGGGCCGAAGAAGCGCGCCGCGATGGCCATGAAGTCGCGGGTGCGCTGCCAATGCGCCGAATGCTGCGACACGTCCAGCGCCGCCACCGTCCCGGGCGCGACGCCCTCGCCCTGCATCTCGTCGATCAGGGCGGCCAGGCTGTCGGCAAGGTCATACAAGGCATCGCGCGGCGCCAGCCCCGGCTGGCGATCGAGCAGCCGGGCGATCAGCACGGCAAGTTCCAGCCGCCGCTGCACCGGCGGCACCGGTGGCGGCAGGCCCGGCAGCACGAGGTCGCGCCCGATGTCGGTGACCAGACCGATCCGCGGCAGAAGCCCGTCACCCTGCGCAGTCATCATCTGCACCACACGGGCCCGCATTCGCGCGCTGTTCAGCCAGACCCGCGTGCGGGCCACCGTCTCGGGTGACAGGGACAGAAGGCGCGCGCGCAAGCCCTGCACGAACAGCGCGGCGAAATCGGCGCCGGGGGGCAGGGCGAAAAGACGCGCCTCAGCCATCCGTGCCCCCGAGCAGCGCCTCGGCGGCCGCGATGCCCTCTGGCGTGCCCACGTCGCACCACCCGCCCGCATGGGCCAGGCCGAACAGCGTGCCGCGCGCGATCATCGCATCCCACAGCCGATTGAGCGAGAAGGCAATCTCCTGGATGTCGTGCAGTCCTTCGGGGTCGAGGATCTGCGCGCCGAGGTAACGATGGCCGGGCCCGCCCGCCGACCGCGCCAGCCGTCCGTCGGGACCGCAGGCAAAGTCGCCCTGCGCGACAATCGGACCCAGAAGCAGGAGCGCCTCCATCCTCGCCGGGTCCCAGGCAGCGGCGAGTTCGGCCAGCGGGTTGGCCCCGGTGAACACCCCGTCGGGGTTCAGCGTGAACACCGGCCCGGGGCCGAGCAGCGGCAGGGCCGCCCGCAGCCCGCCGCCGGTATCCAGGATGTCGGGCGCCTCGGGCGACAGGGTGATGCCCGGGCGCCCGGCCAGATGCGCGGCGATCCGGTCGCCCAGGTAATGCGTGTTCACGACGATGCGTCCGATGCCGGCCGCTTCGACCAGCGCCAGCGCACGGTCGATCAGCGGCACCCCCGCCACCGCGATCAGCGGCTTCGGCCGGTCGGCGGTCAGCACGCCCATCCGCGTGCCGAAGCCGGCTGCGAACAGCATCAGCGCGGAAGGCCCTGTCCGCATCGGCGCGCGATCCTTTCGACATTGGCCGCGGTCGGGGGCGGCAGCAGGTGGTGGCATTGCGCGGCAAGGAGCGCCAGCGCGGGGTGCGACAGGTTCTCCTGCAGATGACCCCAAACCCGCGGCAGGAGCGAGAGGTATCGAGGCTTGCCATCCTCCAGGCAGAGCCGGGCGAAGACGCCGAGGATGCGCAGTGCCCGTTGCGCGCCAAGCACGGCCAGGGCCCGGTCGAAGCCCGGGGCAGGGCCCGCCGCCTCGGCAAAGGCGCGGATCGTGGCGGCGGCGATGCCGGGCGAAAGGTCGCGCCGGGCGTCCTGGACCAGCGAGACCAGATCGTAGGCCGGCTGCCCCATCTGGCCGAGCTGGAAGTCCAGAAGACCGACCCGGGCCATCCCGGCGCGGTGGGGTAGCCAGAGCAGGTTCTCGGCATGGAAATCGCGCAGGATCAGCACGCGCGGGCCGTCGGCACGGGTGGCCAGCGCCTCGGCCAGCGCGCCGGTCAGCGCGGAACCGTCGGGCACCGTGCCGGCAATCGCCGTTGCGTAGTGGGTCAGGGCAAGCCCTGCGGCTTCGGCCCAGTCCGCCGCGGTCAGGTCGGGCAGGCCGGGTGGGGCGGGGTGTGCCTGAAGATGCGCCAGAACGCCTGCGGCAGCGGCATAAAGCGGCCCCTCGCAGCCCGGATCGGCGGCGATGGCGGCCGGGTAGAGCGCGTCGCCCAGATCTTCGATCAGCAGGAAACCGGTGCGCAGGTCGGCCGCGAGGCAGCGCGGCGGCGACAGGCCGAGGCCCGCAAGGTGGTCGGCGATGCGCAGGAAATCGGCCGGGTCGTCGCCATGCCCCGGAGGAGCATCCATCAGGATGGCGGTTTCGGTGCCGCGCCTCAGCCTCCAGTAGCGGCGGGCGGAGGCATCGCCGGCCAGATGCGCGCGCGCCGCCCCGTCCCAGCCGGCGGCAGCCAAGAAGCGCCCGGGGTCGCGGCCCGGTCCGTTCATGCGGCGGGCCATCCGTCGGCGATGGCAGCCACCAGGCCGGGCCTGCCGCCGGAGATGGCCGCCGCGCGCCCCTCGCCCACCGCGGTCAGGTCGATGCGCAACGCATCGGAGGGTGCGCCGCGACCCAGCCGGTCCGGCCACTCGACGAGGCAGATCGCGCTGGCGAAGGCGTCCCAGAGGCCAAGCTCGGCCACCTCGTCGGGATGCGTCAGACGATAGAGGTCTGCGTGCCAGACCGCGGGGTCGTCGCCGGGCGCCTCATAGGTCTGGACGAGCGTGAAACTGGGCGACGGCACCTCGATCCCGGCCCCCGCGCGCGCCCGGATCACGGCACGGGCCAGATGCGTCTTGCCCGCCCCGATGGGACCCGACAGAAGGACCGTATCGCCCCGCCGAAGCAGCCCGGCCAGAACGACGCCCAGCCGGTCCGTCGCCGCCGCGTCGGGCAATTGCAGCACCGCCGCGCGTGGGTTCCCGGCGACGGCGGGCGGCGGTACATCAGGCTGGGACGGTCGCGCTTCGGCCGGCATGGGACCAGCTTAGCGGCCGTGTCGCCACGGGCAAGGGCCGCACCGCAAACCCGCGTTCAGGCCGAACGCCGGATGCTCTGGAAGGCCGGCAGCGGCTCTGCCGTCGGCCCGGATCCTGCCGCCGCGTCGGGCCGGAACGATACCATCGTCACGCCCTGGGACAGCCGGCGCAGGCCGACGGCCACGCGCCGCCCGTCGGCAAGCCGGAAGTCGGCCCGCAGCGGTGCCAGCGGCCCGGCGGTGCAGAGCGCGTCCTCGATCCCGTCCCACAGCGCGGTCGGCGCCGACCCCGCGCGCCAATGGTCGATCATCGCCACTGCCCCGCCGTCATCGCCCACGCTGGCACCCGGGTCGTGGCCCCAGAGCGCCGCATAGGCCGCGTTCGACATCACCAGCGCACCGGCCGGGTCGAACACCGCCACCGCGTCATCCATCGCATCGATGACCGTCTGGCCAAGCTCCAGGTCCGCCCGATAGCGGCGCGTCTGGGTCAGTTCCTCGGAGATGTCGTCGAACATCAGTGCCACGGCACCGTCCGGATGCGGGCGTCCGGTGACACGCCAGCTCTGCCCGTTCGAAAGCGTCCAGACCTCGTCATAGATGCCCGAGACCGCGGCCTTTTCCAGCGCGGTCATCTGCCGCCGCCAGCGGCGGTAGTCGGGTGGTTCGGGGATCAGCTCGCGTTCGCGCAGCGCGTCGAGGAAAGCGGTCATCCGTGGCCGGGCCGCCAGGAAATCGGGCGGCAGGCCGGTCAGGTCCAGAAGCGCCGGATTGAAGATCTGAAGCCGCCGCCCGGCGTCAAAGATGGCAAGCCCGATGCGCAGTTCGGCGAAAGTCTTGGTCAGCGTCTGCGTGAAGCTGCGCAGCGACGCCTCGGACCGCGCCAGCCGGTCGGCGGGCAGTGCATGGCCGATGCGACCGCCGCTGTCCCGCGGCACCAGAGCGGCGTCGAACCACAGGGGCGACCCGCCCGCCTGAGGCGAAAGGCTGACGCGGGTGCCATCGGCCGAAGCATCCGGAAACAGCCGCGGCAGCGGCCAGCCCAGCTCCTCGCCCGGGGGCAGTGTCCGCAGCACGAGGTCGAAATAGGCGCCATTGGCCCAGGTCACTGCGCCGTCCTCGCCTTCGACCCACAGCGCGAGCGGCGCTGCGTCGACGGCGGCGCGCATCAGGTCGCGTTCGTCCTGCATCGCGAGGTCGGCCAGCCCGGCCGGGTACGTCGCCGCCTGCGCGCTGCCCTCGATCGATAGGCGCAAAAGGCCACCACGCTGCTCCGCCACGAGCACGAGCGGAGTGCCGCCCGGGTGGGATTGAAGCGAGGCGCGGCCCTCTTGACCCACCCGCGCCAGCGTGGCGCCGATGTCCGGGAAGCGGGGGGCGAGCCAGGTCAGCAGGCGCGACATCGCGCTGCCGCCCCGCGCCGGACTGTGGGCCAGAACCGCGCGGGCACCGGGGGTCGCATCGAGAAGCGCGTCGCCGTCGAACAGGAACACCGTCGCGTCGGGCGGCTCGGCGAACAGGGCGGGCGACGGCGGCCGCCAGCGGCCCAGCATCAGGGCCAGCGCGGCCAGGCCCGCCAGAGCGGCCGCAAAGGCCATCGCCACGATGATCGCGCCTTCGCCGATGGACACTCCAACCCCGCCTGAAACCGGATCCCGCCGCAACCGTGGCGCGAAAGGGTTAATGCCCCCTTAAGCCCGGCAGGGCAGCCAACGTCAGGACAGCACCGGACGATTCTCGCCCAGCGAACCTTCCTCGGGGGCGGAAACCGCGCTCAACGGCCAGATGACCTCGACGATGGCGCCGCCGCGTTCGGGACGTTCGGCATCGGTCAGGAAAGGGTCGGCGCCATTGGCAAAGGCCATCTCGGCGCCGGTCCGTTCCAGCAGCGTCTTGGCGATGAACAGCCCCAGACCCATGCCTTCGTATCCGGGGCGCTCCGATGCCTCGGTCCCGCCGCGGCGCTGGCGCAGGAACGGGTCGCCGATGCGGCCGAGGATATGGGGCGGATACCCATCGCCGTCGTCCACGATGATCACGGTCAAGGCGGTTTCCGTCCACTCCGCCTCGACCCAGACATTGGCGCGGGCGAAGTCCACGGCGTTCTGGATCAGGTTGCGCAGCCCGTGGATCAGTTCGGGGCGCCGCAGCACCACCGGTTGCCGGTCGGATCCGCCGGCGGCCGCGCGGGTATCGAAATGCACCGCCTTGCCGCGCGACAGATGGGGCTCGGCCGCCTCGCGCAGAACCGCCGCCAGCGGCGCGCGGCGCAGGTGCAGGTCGTCCTTCCCGGCCCGGCCCATCGACCGAAGGATATCGCGGCAACGGTCGGCCTGGTCGCGGATCAGTTCGGCATCCTCGCGCAGGTTCGGGCGGTCGGCCAGTTCCTCGACCAGTTCGGACGACACGAGCTTGATCGTCGCCAGCGGCGTGCCCAGTTCATGTGCCGCCGCCGCCACCACGCCGCCCAGATCGGTCAGCTTCTGTTCGCGCGCCAGCGCCATCTGGGTGGCCAGCAGCGCCTGGCTCATCGACCGGATCTCGGTCGCCACCCGGTGCGAATAGAGCCCGAGGAACAGGATCCCGATCAGGATCGAGACCCAGAACCCGAACTCGAACAGCGGCGGCACCGTCAGCACCGACCCGTCGGCAAAGCGCAGCGGGATGTTGGCGAAGGCCGTCAGCGTGACCAGCCAGATCGCCACAAGGCCCAGCATGATCGTCGTGCGCAGTTGCAGCGCCGAGGCTGAAATCACCACCGGCGCCAGGATCAGGAGCGAGAAGGGATTGGTCAGACCGCCGGTCAGGTAGAGCAGGAACGCCAGCTGCGCGAGGTCGAACAGCAGGACCAGCATCGCCTCGATCTCCGACAGCCGCTTGTTCTCGGGGAACACGAAGATGGAGATCAGGTTGGCGATGACCGCCGCGCCCACCACCAGAAGGCACAGCCCCAGCGGCAGTTGCAGCCCGTAATGGCGGTGCGCCACGGCAATCGCCGCAATCTGACCCGAGATCGCCAGCCAGCGCAGCAGGATCAGGGTGCGCAGGCGCACCGTCTCGTGCGGGTGGACATCGAGGGGAAGGAGGCCGCGACTGGGCGAAAGCATCGCATTGCCCCCGGAAGGCGAAGGGATTACCTGACGGATGCTAGGGCGGCGGGGAGATGTGTTCAATGGGGCCGTCGCCGGGCCGATTGGGGGATGCGATGACGCGACACTTCGCCGTTGCCGCGGTGGCCGTAGTGGCGGCGGGCCTGGGGCTGACGGGCTGGAAGATCGTGTCCGACCGCCTTGCCGATCCCTATGCTGCCTGCCGCGGTGGCCAGGTCGGCGGGGGTGCGATCGGCGGGCCGTTTACCCTTGTCGATCAGACCGGTCGAAGCGTGACCGACCGCGAGGTGATCACGCGGCCGAGCCTGGTGTATTTCGGCTATACCTTCTGTCCGGACGTCTGTCCGCTCGACAACCAGCGCAATGCCGAGGCCGTCGATATCCTGGAGGAACGCGGTTTTGCCGTGACGCCAGTGTTCATTTCGGTGGACCCCGCCCGGGATACGCCCGATGTGCTGGCCCAGTTCGCGGAAAACCTTCACCCCGCGATGATCGCGCTGACAGGAAGCGAGGAGCAGGTCAGGGCCGCGTCGCAGGCCTACCGCGTCTATTCCCGCATCCAGGACCCGGACGAGGAGTTCTATCTGGTCGACCACTCGACCTTTACCTATCTCGTCGCGCCCGAGAGCGGGTTTCTCGAGTTCTTCAAGCGTGACGCGACGCCGGACCAGATGGCCGACCGGGTGGCCTGTTTCCTTCAGGCCGGTTGACGCACGTTGCTGTCAGCGGAAATTGACGCCGCGCGGGTGCCCGCCTACGTTCGCTTGACTGCAGCGCGCGCGGAGGAGAGCCGGATGACCGAGGACAGGGTGGCAGAACTCGGCCCCGACCGGACGCTGCTTCTGGTGGACGATGACGAGCCTTTCGTGAAGCGGCTCGCCAAGGCGATGGAAAAGCGCGGCTTCGTTCCGGAAACGGCGGAAAGCGTGGCGGCCGGAAAGGCCGCGGCACTTGCCCGCCCGCCTGCCTACGCCGTGGTTGACCTGAGGCTGGAGGACGGCAATGGCCTCGACGTGGTCGAGACCCTGCGCGAGCGCCGCCCCGATTGCCGCATTGTCGTGCTGACGGGTTACGGGGCGATTGCGACCGCCGTTGCGGCCGTGAAGATCGGCGCCACCGACTACCTGTCGAAACCCGCCGATGCCAACGAGGTGACGAATGCCCTGCTGTCGCGCGGCGATACGTTGCCCCAACCTCCGGAGAACCCGATGTCGGCCGACCGGGTGCGCTGGGAGCATATCCAGCGCGTCTACGAGATGTGCGACCGCAACGTGAGCGAAACCGCCCGGCGACTGAACATGCATCGCAGGACGCTCCAGCGCATTCTGGCCAAGCGCAGCCCCCGCTGAATCTCCGCCCGGCCCATTTCCGCCGGGATTTGCGGCAGCAGCGAATTGCCGTTTCGAGTATGTTGCAATGCGGGCGAACAAGGGCGTAGAAAGGCGACGAACCAGCAGCCCGAAAGGCCAGGAAAGTGGACATCCAGATCGATACCCTCTCGCTCAAGGAACTCAAGGAACTTCAGGCGCGCGTCGCGCGTGCAATCGCGACCTTCGAGGATCGCCGCAAGCGGGCAGCGCTTGCCGAACTCGAGGAAAAGGCGAAGGAACTTGGTTTTCCCTTTGCCGAACTCGCGAAACTCGCCGGCGGCGGCAAGGCCAAGTCGGCCGGTGGCGTGGCGAAATACGCCAACCCCGCCAATCCGTCCGATACCTGGACGGGCCGCGGCCGCAAGCCGGGATGGTTTTCGGCCGCCCTCGCCGCCGGCAAACGCCCCGAGGACATGGCGATCTGACCGGTCCGACCTGATCAGGCCTGCGCCAGCAACCAGGTCAGGAAGACCTGGGTGGGGCGACGCGGCGCCCCGGGTGGCGTGACCACGAAATAGGCCGGCAGCCGGTCGCGGCTGTCGTGCACCACCTCGAGCCGGCCCGCGCGCACGTCATCCTCGACCAGGGCCGCGCTTTCGACGACCAGCCCCAGGCCCTGCCGCGCGGCGGTCAGCGCCAGCGTCTCGTCCGAGATCTCGGTCATCGACAGGGCCGCAGGGTCCAGCCCCAGGCTTTCCAGAAACCTGTCCTGTTCTGGCCAGCCGCGCGACAGGATCCAGTCGGCGCCCGAAAGGTCGGCGCGGGCGGCTGATGCCACCTCGGGCGTCCCCGCCACGACCAGCCGCGCCGGCGCCAGAAATCGCGCCTGCACGCCCGGCCAGTTGCCCGCCCCGTAGCGGATGCCAAGGTCGAAGCCGTCGCGCGTCAGGTCCACCACGCGGGCATCTGGGTGCAGCGAAAGGCCGATCTCGGGGTGCCGGTCCCAGAAGGCGCGCAGCCGCGGCATCAGCCATTGCGCCGCAAAGCTCGCGGTCAGGGTGATCCTCACGGGGCGGTCCGCGCCATCGATGCGCAGTGCGGACAGGGCCGCTTCGATCGTGCCGAAGCCATCGGCCAGGGCGGCCGCCAGCCGGGCGCCATCGGCCGTCAGCCGCAGCCCGCGACCCTCGCGCAGCACCAGCCTCAGCCCGAGGTGATCCTCCAGCGCGCGGACCTGCTGGGCAATGGCGGGATGCGTCACGTTCAGGCGCCGCGCCGCGCCGGTCAGTCCGCCGCCCTGCCCCAGCGCCTCGAAGGCGCGCAGCATGGACAGCGGGGGAAGATTGCGCCAATCGACAGCCATCTGTCAGCCTGACTTACATCCCGAAAAACTTCCTGAGTCGGCAGCAGATTGTTTTCGCCTTATAGTAAAACCACAACCTCCCGGAAAGGAGAACCATCATGTTGCACCTTCTTGCAGATGTCCTGATGCTGGCCACGCGGATGGATCTTCCCCGCCGGCCGCCCGAGGCGCCGCACCGGCCCCATCCGCAGCACGAGGAAAACCGCCGCCGCGCCTGGGGCCTGATCGGTGGTATCAGAATGTGACCGCGCAGGCGGCCAGCAGTGCGGCGTGCCGCGCGACATAGGCCGCTCGCACTTCGGCGGGCGGCCGCAGGCGCAGCACCAACCCCGCGACCAGCGCGCGGTCCTGCCGGCCGAAGAAGCGGTCCGCCTCAACCTCCGAAAACCCGGCAATCTGCGTCGCCTCAAGCCAGGCCGACACGCGGTCGGCCGACTTGATGGCCCGCTTGACCGGCGCCGGCACCGTCGCCGGCAACCCGAAACGCAGGTGAACGGCCGCCGCCACGCGCGCGTCAAGCTCGCCGTAGCCTGCGCCGATGGCGGCCTTGACCGGGCTGATCATGTCGCCCAGCACATACTCCGGCGCGTCATGCAGCAGCGCCGCCAGCCGCCAGCGCGCGGACTGACCGGGGTTCATTCGGCCGAAGATGTCCTCGACCAGCAGCGAATGCTCGGCCACGGAATAGGGCCAGTCGCCACGCGTCTGCCCGTTCCAGCGCGCGACGAAGGCCAGTCCATGCGCGATGTCCTCGACCTCGACATCGACCGGCGTGGGGTCGAGCAGGTCGAGCCTGCGGCCCGAAAGCATGCGCTGCCAGGCGCGGGGCGGGGCGGGGGTGCGGGGCGGCATGATCCCATGCCTAGGACGCGCGCTCCGGGCTGGCAAGGGCGCCGGAAGGGAACCCGCCGTCGCCGCGCGGCGTTTCCCCCGTGCCCGCCAAGTCCGACCCACCCACTCCGGGCAGGAGGTTGCCATGCCCCGCTTGTTCCTGGTCGCTGCATTGCTGATGTTGCCCGCCGGCATCCCGACGCCGGCTCCGTCCTCTGCGCCGCCGTCCTGGCCGATCCCGATTGCGCTGAGCGAGCTCGACCGCCAGCCGCGGACGGGCGCCGCGCTCGACCCCGCCAATCCGTTCTGCGGCAGCCCCGACGATGTGGCAGCGAGCCTCGTCGACGACTACGGCGAGACGGTGGTCGCCAGTTCGGGCCTTCCGGGCGACCGCCTGCTGGAGCTTTGGGCATCAGCTTCGGCCGGAAGCTGGACGCTGGTCTACCACCGCCCCGACGGCGTGGCCTGCGTCGCCGACTGGGGTGACGGCTGGAGCCCGCTGTCCGGGCCTCATCCGCTGATGGTGCCCCCGGGCGTCGCCGCCTGACCCCGGCCGGCACGGGCGGTTGCATTGCCGCGGGCCCGGCTGCGTGCTATCTGCCCGCGCGACATATGCACGGAGCCCCGCATGACCGTCGACCACGCCGTCAAGGATATCAAGCTCGCGGATTTCGGCCGCAAGGAACTGACCATAGCCGAGACCGAGATGCCCGGCCTGATGGCCTGCCGCGAGGAATTCGGGACGTCGAAGCCCCTGAAGGGCGCGCGGATCGCGGGCAGCCTGCACATGACCATCCAGACCGGCGTGCTGATCGAGACGCTGGTGGCCCTGGGCGCCGAGGTTCGCTGGGCGTCCTGCAACATCTTCTCGACCCAGGACCACGCCGCCGCCGCCATTGCCGCTGCCGGCGTGCCGGTGTTCGCGCACAAGGGCGAGACGCTCGAGGAGTACTGGGCCTTCACCGACCGCATCTTCCAGTTCGGCGGCGAGGGCGGCACCTGCAACATGATCCTGGACGACGGCGGGGACGCGACGCTTTACATCCTGCTCGGCGCGCGGGTCGAGGCCGGGGAGGCCGACCTGATCGCGGTGCCGACCAGCGATGAAGAGGTCTGCCTCTTCAACCAGATCCGGAAGCGGCTGAAAGCCTCGCCCGGCTGGTTCACCAAACAGCGCGCCGACATCCGCGGCGTGTCAGAGGAAACCACGACCGGCGTGCATCGCCTGTATGATCTGCACAAGAAGGGCCTGCTGCCGTTCCCGGCGATCAACGTGAACGACAGCGTCACGAAGTCCAAGTTCGACAACAAGTACGGCTGCAAGGAATCGCTGGTGGACGGCATCCGGCGGGCCACGGACACGATGATGGCCGGCAAGGTCGCCGTGGTCTGCGGCTATGGCGACGTGGGCAAGGGCTCGGCGGCGTCGCTGCGAGGCGCCGGCGCGCGCGTGAAGGTGACCGAGGTCGACCCGATCTGCGCGCTGCAGGCCGCGATGGACGGCTATGAAGTGACGCTTCTGGAAGACGAAGTCGGCAGCGCCGACATCTTCATCACCACCACCGGCAACAAGGACGTGATCCGCATCGACCACATGCGCGCGATGAAGGACATGGCGATTGTCGGCAACATCGGCCACTTCGACAACGAGATCCAGGTCGCGGCGCTCAAGAACCACAAGTGGACCAATATCAAGGACCAGGTGGACATGATCGAGATGCCCTCGGGCAACCGCATCATCCTGCTGTCCGAAGGGCGGCTCTTGAACCTCGGCAATGCCACCGGCCACCCGTCCTTCGTGATGAGCGCCTCCTTCACCAACCAGGTGCTGGCGCAGATCGAGCTCTGGACCAAGGGCAGGGATTATGCGCCGGGCGTCTATATCCTGCCCAAGGCGCTGGATGAAAAGGTCGCGCGACTGCATCTGAAGAAGATCGGCGTCCGACTGACCGAACTGCGCCCCGACCAGGCCGAATACATCGGCGTCCGCCCCGAAGGTCCGTTCAAGAGCGACCATTACCGCTATTGACCTCGTATCGCTCCGGGCGGCGGTGGGAGGCTGCCTCCGCCTTTCCCCGGAATTTCCGCTTTTGCGACCGCTGCCGATGCCCTAGGGTTCGTCGGCTTCCCCGTCCGCGGGGCAACATGGCATGGCAACGATAGTGGAGGACGTGACCCGATGAGCAAGCGTGACGAGAAAATCGCGAAATATGCCGGCGATCTGCGCACCAAGTGCAAGATGGAGCCGGACATGGCGCTGTTGACCAAGGTGACGATCGGCTGCGGCCCTTCGATCTACAACGCCGACAGCGAAACCGTCGCGGCCTCGGACCCCGAGGAACTGGCCCGGGTCAAGAACAATTTCCTGATCAAGAAGCTGGGGCTCGCGGACGGCGCAGCGCTCGATACGGCCATCGCGGCGGTGGTCGAAACCTACGGCAAGTCCGAGCGCAACAAGTACCGTGCCGTCGTCTATTACATGCTGACCAAGCATTTCGGCAAGGAAGCGGTCTACGGCTGAACCGGAGAGGGTCGGCGCGGCTTGCCATTCCGGTTTCGCCGCGCAAGGTTGCGCGGCGAAACCGGAAGGCACCCATGTCCGCCGATCCCCTTCCTTCCGCCACGGCGGAATCCACGGTCGTCCCGGTCATCCTGGCGGTTTCGCTCGGGCATCTCCTGAACGACCTGATGCAGTCCCTGATCCCGGCGATCTATCCGCTGCTCAAGGACAACCTGGCCCTCACCTTCACCCAGATCGGACTTGTCACCCTGGTGTTCCAGGGCACCGCGTCCATCCTCCAGCCGCTGATCGGGCTCTATACCGACCGCCGGCCGATGCCCTATGCGCTGTCGGCGGGCATGGCCTCCACGGGGGCGGGGCTGGTGCTGCTGGCCCATGCGGAAACCTTCGAGGCGGTGCTCCTGGCCGTGGCGCTGATCGGGCTTGGATCGGCGATCTTTCACCCGGAAGCCTCGCGCATTGCCCGGCTTGCGGCCGGGATGCGCCCGGGTTTCGCGCAGTCGGTATTCCAGGTCGGCGGGAACGTGGGGTCCGCCATCGGGCCGCTGGCCGCAGCGCTGATCGTTCTGGACCGCGGGCAGATCTCGGTCGAATGGTTCGCGGCGGTCGCCGTGGTCGGCATGGCCGTGCTGTGGATGGTCGGGCGGTGGTTTGTGGCGGTGGGGGCGGGCCGGGCGGTGGCGCGACGCGCCCGTGCCCGGGCCGCCACCGGTCTGCCGCCGCAGATGGTGCGAATGGCGATGGGCCTGCTGATCCTTCTGATGTTCTCGAAGATGATCTACTCCGTGTCGTTCTCCAGCTTCTACACCTTCTACCTGATCGAGCGCTTCGGGCTGACGGTCGGGGCGGCGCAGATCGGTCTGTTCGTCTTTCTGGCGGCCGTCGCGCTCGGCACCTATGCCGGCGGAACGATCGGCGACAGGATCGGGCGGCGGCGCGTGATCCTGTGGTCGATCCTGGGTACGCTGCCCCTTTCGCTGGCATTGCCCTGGCTGCCCCTGCCGGCGACCATCGTTGTCAGCGGACTGGCGGGCATGGTGATGGCCTCGGCCTTCCCCGCGATGGTCGTCTATGCGCAGGACCTGATGCCGCAGCATACCGGCATGGTGGCGGGGCTGTTGTTCGGGCTGGCCTTCGGTCTGGCGGCCTTCGGCGCGGCGGTCCTGGGAATGATGGCCGATGCCTGGGGGATCGAGGCGATCTATCGCCTGTGTTCGGTCCTGCCGGTGATGGGCGCAGCGGCCCTGCTGCTGCCCGACCCGCGCGGCTGAAGGGCAGGATTTGACGAAAAGGCGTCGCGCTTGGGCTTTGCAAACCGCGGCCGATTCCCGCTAGACCGGAGGCGTCAGGGCAGCAAGCCCGGGACCCTTTTTCAGGACACGCGCGGTGCAAGGGGAGCGCGTGGGGTGGATGAAGGGTCCCGTAGGGGTGCGGGGCCCTTCATTCCGTTTGATCGGCGTCCCAACCGCTGTCACAGGCGCAACCTGCGCGTCCATTCGTCCTTTTGACGGCCCCACCAGGCAAGCCGGCCTGCCCATCACGATCTTCCTGTCGCGCGGAATGATCCGCACCCTCCGGCGCGGTCCCCCCCGGGGCCGTTGCGCGCAAGGGGCGCAGCAACGGGACTTGACGTGTGGCGGCGCCTTCCAATAGTTAGCATTATGACTAACTATATGACCGACTCCCACCGGTTCAATGCCCTGGCTGATCCGACGCGGGCGGCCATCGTGGCGCGCCTCGCGGAGGGCGACACAACCGTGCGGGTCCTGGCGGCACCGACGGGCCTGTCGCTTCCGACTGTGCTGCGGCATCTGTCGGTGCTGGAAGAGGCCGGGCTGGTCGTGACCGAAAAGGATGGGCGGCAACGCCATTGTCGCCTGAATGCACCGGCGCTGCGCGCCGCGGCCGACTGGATTGCCGCACGCGCGGCGGAGTGGGAGGCACGGACGGACCGGCTCGACCGGCTGTCGGCATCGCTTGAACGCATGGAGACCGGAATGGAACCCCTCGGCCCCTTCGACCTGGAACTCACGCGGCATCTGAAGGCCGGCAGATCGGCGGTCTGGCGCTGCTGGACCGAACCCTCGCTGATGGAGGCCTGGTTCTGTCCGCGCCCCTGGCGAGCAACCGACATCGAGATCGACCTTGCACGCGGCGGGCGCTTCCGCACCGTGATCCGGGGGCCGGAGGGCGAGGTCTTCGACAACGCGCCGGGCTGTTTCCTGCTCGTCGAGCCGATGTCGCGCCTCGTCTGGACCTCGGCCCTCGGCCCCGGATTCCGGCCGCTGATCACGCCCGCGGGCGGATTTGCCATGACGGCGGTGCTCACCTTCGAAGAGGCCGGGAACGGCGGCACACTCTACCGCGCGGTGGTTCGCCATGCTGACGCGGCCGGCAAGGCAGCGCATGAGGCGATGGGGTTCCACGACGGCTGGGGTGCCGCCGCCGCCCAGCTCGAGGAGCTTGCAGCAACCCTGCCGGGGGGTTGATCGGCGACACCGCCGCGCCATCTGTCGGGTACCACGACGGAGCGCGAGACCTTGGCCGACCACACCCTTCTTGGCCTTTGCGGCAGCCTGCGCCGGGCCTCGACCAACCGCAGGCTGATGCACGAGGCGGCGCGGATCTACGCCCCCGCCCGCTTTGCCGAAGGCGACCTGCGCTTGCCGCTCTACGATGGCGACCTGGAGGCCGCGGGCATCCCGGACGAGGTGTCGGCACTTGCCGGCGCCATCGCGGTCGCCGATGCCGTGGTGATCGCCACGCCCGAATACAACAAGGCGCTGCCCGGCGTGCTGAAGAACGCGCTCGACTGGGTATCGCGCACGCCCGGACGGCCTTGGCGGGACAAGCCGGTGGCCATCATCTCGGCCGCGGGTGGCCGCGCCGGGGGTGAACGGTCGCAGTATTCGCTGCGCCTTTGCCTGAACCCGTTCCGCGCGCAGGTTCTGCCTGGGCCCGAGGTGATGGTGGCCCGGTCGGGCGATGCCTTCGACGCGGATGGCCGGCTGCTCGACGAAGGGACCCTGAAGCTTCTGACCGAATTGATGGGGCTGCTGCGGGCCGCGGCCGACAGGCGGCGCGGCTGAGGCCCTCCCCCTCGCGCATCGCGCGGGCCAGGTAGTCGGTGAAGGGTTGCACCAGCCAGGCCAGCGGCGTGCGGTCGGCGGTGCGGATGAAGGCCTCGACCGGCATGCCGGGTCGCAGCGCGCGGTCGCCCAGCCGCGCAACCTCGCCCGCATCGGGCAGGATCTCGGCGCGATACCATGTCTCGCCGGTGCGCTCGTCGGTCAGCACATCGGCCGAGACATGGGCGACCCTGCCCGACAGTTCCGGCGTGTCGCGCGCCAGGAAGGCCGAGAACACCAGCACCGCCGGCTGGCCGGGCCGCACCTCGTCGATGTGCATGGGCGGGATGCGCGCGGCGATGACCAGTGGCCGGTCCTGCGGCACGATGTGCAGCGCGGGTTCGGCCGGACGCAGGACGGCGCGGGGCGTGGTCACGGCCAGGCCGAGCACCACGCCCGACACCGGCGCCACCAGATCGAGCCGCGCCAGCCGTTCGCGCAGCGCCGCCCGTCGCTGCGCCAGTTCCTGTTCGCGGAAGCCAATGTCGCGCAGTTGCGCGGTCGCCTCCTCGCGCCGGCCTGCGGCAAGGCGCAGCGCCTCGACCTCCAGTTCGATCATCCGCCCCTCCTGCCCGGCGCGGGCAGCGCCAAGCTCGCCCCGCTGGCCGCGCAGCCGCGCTTCCTCGCGTTCAAGCGCCAGGCCGCGCGAGGCCTGCGCCAGCCCGCGGTCGAGAAGCCTGCGCACCGAGTCGAGTTCCTGCCCAATCAGCCCGATCTGGTCGGTCAGCGCGGCGATCTGGGCGTCGATCCCGGCGATCTGTGCGGCGGTCTGGTCGGCGCGGCGGGCAATCTGCCGCGTCTCATGCGCCAGGGTGTCGCGGCGGGCCTCGAACAGCAGGCGCTGGCCGTCCATCAGGGCGGCGGCGTCGGGGTCGGTGACGGCCCGCCCGGCCAGCTCGGGCGGGAAGGCGGGGGCGGGGGCATCGTCGCGTTCGGCCTCCAGCCGCCCGCGGCGGGCGAGAACCTCGAAATACTGGGCCTCGATCACGGCAAGGTCCGACCGCAGCAGGGTATCGTCCAGCCGCAACAAGGTCTCGCCAGCGACGACGGTCGCACCCTCGGCCACCAGGATCTCCGCCACCACGCCGCCGTCCGGGTGCTGGACGACCTGGCGGTTGCTCTCGACCTCGATCCAGGCGCTGGCGACGACGGCGCCGCCAAGCCTCGTGCCCACCGACCAGCCGCCGAAGCCGACCACCAGCAGGATCAGCGTCAGGCATCCGGCGATCACCGGGCCGCGGGCGGAGAAGTCGGTCATGCGGCACCTGCGGGGCTGGCAGGGCGCATGATGTCGCCGGCGTTGCGCACCATCGCTCGCAGCACCTGGTCGCGGGGGCCGAAGGCGGCGCGCATTCCGTCCTGGAGCATCAGCAGAAGGTCGCATTCCTGGATGGCCGCCGGGCGATGCGCCATGACCACCACCGCCGCCCCGCGCGCCCTGGCGTTGCGGATCGCCGCGTTGAGCGCCACCGCCCCGTCATTGTCGAGACTGGCGTTCGGCTCGTCGAGGATCAGCAGCACCGGGTCACCGTAAAGCGCCCGCGCCAGCCCGATGCGCTGGATCTGCCCGCCCGAGAGCCGGCCGCCCAGGGCATCCAGCGGCGTATCATAGCCGCGAGGCAACCGCAGGATCATCTCATGCGCCGCGGCGGCCTGCGCCGCGGCCACAACCGCCGCGGCATCCGGCGCCGCATCCAGCCGCGCGATGTTCTCGGCCACGGTGCCCTGGAAAAGCGCCACCCGCTGCGGCAGATACCCGATCAGCCTGCCCAACCGATCAGGGGCGAACTGGTCCAGCGCGGCGCCGTCCAGCCGGACATGGCCCGCGGCCGCGCGCCACACCCCGGACATCGCGCGGGCCAGCGTCGACTTGCCGGCGCCCGACGGGCCGATCACCCCAAGGGCCTGCCCGGGTTCCAGCCGGAACGACAGCCCACGAAGGGTTGCCAGGGTTTCGCCGGGCGGCACGACGGTCAGCCCTGCAACGTCCAGCAGCGCGCGGGGCCGAGGCAGCGCCGTCGGCGCAGCATCCGGGGGCACCTGCGACAGCAGGTCCGCCAGCCGGCCCCAGCCGTCCTGCGCCTGCTGCACCAGCGGCCATTGCGCGACCGTCTGTTCCACCGGTGACAGCGCCCGCCCGAGCAGGATCGAGGCCGCAATCATCGCCCCCGGTCCCAGCTCGCCCCGCAGCACCAGCCAGGTTTCGAGGCCCAGAACGGCGGATTGCAGGAACAGCCGGAAGGTCCGGCTGGCGGCCCCGAAGCCGCCCGTGGTCTCGGCCGCGCGCGTGCCCTGCACCAGCGCCTCGGCCCGCGCGCCGTGCCAGCGCCGGAAGGCCGCATCGGTCATGCCGAGGGCGCGCAGTGTCTCGGCCTCGGCCCGCAGGCTGTCGGCGGCGCGATCGGCGCGGGCCTGCGCCGCGTTCTGCGCGGCGGCAGGCGTGCGGGCAGCGCAACGGTTCGCCAGGGCCAGCGCCACCAGCACCGCGCCCCCGGCAACCGACAGCCAGCCCAGCGCCGGGTGGAACACGAAGATCAGCGCCACGAACAGCGGCGTCCATGGCAGGTCGATCAGTGCGACGAGGACGGGCGAGGCCAGCGTTCGCTGCACCACCTCGAGGTCGCGCGGCGCGCCGGCGGCCAGCGGGTCGCCGGGCTGCAGCGCCATCCGCTGCATCGATGCGGCGAACACGCGCGCGTCCAGCCGTGCCTGGAACCGTGCGGCCAGCCGCACCAGAATGCGGCCACGCAGGATGTCGAGCAGCCCCATCGCCACGAACAGCCCGGCCACCAGCGCCGACAATGCAACCAGCGTGGGCTCCGACCGCGATCCCAGCACACGGTCGTAGATCTGGAGCATGTAGAGCGGCCCGGCCAGCATCAGCAGGTTGACCGCAACCGAGAAGGCAATGACCGCGCCGAAGAGCCCGCCAGAGGTGCGCGCCGCGCGCAGGTCCCGGAGGCCGGTGGTACGGTCGTCGCCGGTCATGTCCCGATCCCCCTGCGAAGCGGCGCGACCGCGCCGCCCGATGAAGCAACGCAAGGCCAGAGCAGTTATTCCGCAGCATCCGCGAAGCGGCTTTCGCAAACCTTTCCGGCGGCGGGTCATTGCCCGTCCCGCCACGCCGCGGCGGCGAAAGGGTTGCCATTGCCGGCAGGGGGCTATCCTATGCCGACAAAGCGGGGGGGCCTGATGTCGGTGAAGTCGCGGGTGTTCTTGGCGGTCTTGGTGGGGGCGCTGGCCCTTGGGGCGGGCTGTTCTGCGCCGCCGCCCGTGCAGCCGCATCTCGACCCCGACGAGGCGCAGAACCGCCAGGTTCACGCCTTCAATCGCGGGCTTGACCAGGCGCTGCTGCGCCCGGCCTCGGGCACCTATGGCGGCGTCTTGCCGGCGCCGGTGCGGCAGGGCGTGTCGAACTTCGCCGGCAACCTCGATGTGCCGGGAGACGCGCTCAACAGCCTGTTGCAGGGCCGCCCCGGCCCCGCCGCCGAGAACGTGCTGCGCTTTGCCATCAATTCCACCGTCGGGATCGGCGGGCTGTTCGACCCTGCCCGCGCCCTGGGGATCGAAGGGCGGCGGACCGATTTCGGCGAGACGCTGCATGTCTGGGGCGTGCCGGAAGGAGCCTATCAGGAACTGCCCTTCTTCGGCCCCTCGACCGACCGCGACACGGCGGGCGCGCTGGTCGATCTGGCGATCAATCCGGTCCGGCTGGTACTGCCGAGGCGCGAGGGCAACCTCGCGACGGCCACCAAACTCGCATCAACGCTTGGTGATCGCTACCAGTTTGGCGAGACCTTCGATTCGATCCTATATGAGAGTGCCGACAGTTACGCCCAGGCGCGCCTGCTCTACCTGCAGAACCGCCGCTTCGCGCTGGGGCAGACCGGGGGCGAGGACGACTTCATCGACCCCTATGCCGAGTGACACCTGAAAGGCCTGCCATGACCACGCTCCCCAGTCCCGCCGTATCGCTGTTGACCCGCCGCCGCCTGATGGCCGGGACGGCCGCGGCTCTTGCCGTGGCGAGCCTGATGCCCACCGGGCGCGCGCTGGCGCTGGATACGGGGTCGGCCCGGGCGCTGATCGACCGTGCCGTGGGTGAAGTCAACGGCATCATCAACTCGGGCAGGTCCGAAGCGGCGATGCTGCGCGACTTCGAGGGCCTGTTCGCCCGCTATGCCGATGTGCCGGCCATCGCGCGTTCGGCGCTCGGACCGGCGGCGCGGACCGCCTCGCAGGCCGACATGGCCGCCTTCACCGGCGCCTTCCAGGGCTACATCAGCCGCAAGTACGGCCGGCGGTTCCGCGAGTTCATCGGCGGCCAGATCGAGGTGACGGGCGCCAAGCCCCTGCGCAACTACTTCGAGGTCACCTCCATCGCGCGGCTGCGCGGACAGGCGCCGTTCGACCTGCGCTGGCATGTGACCGAGCGCGGCGGCCGGCAGCTGTTCTTCAACATCATCATCGAAGGCGTGAACATGCTGGCGGCCGAACGCACCGAGATCGGTGCCATGCTCGACCGCCGCCGCGGCAGCATCGCCGCGGTCGTGGGAGACCTGAACCGCGCCTGACACCCGCCTCCGGCGCTGCCACCGAGGGTGCATGACGTCGCCTGTGTAAACGGTGCCATCCGTGATATGCTTCGCGGGCGCCGGACGGGGCCGCCCGATCGGGCGCCTGCACATGGGGGGGCGTGCAATGGCCGCGAAGAAGGCGCCTGTGGCGATCGACACCATCGGGGTTGGAAAGGTTTTCGACAAGAAGGTTGCCGAGGACGGGGCCGAGGCGATCGGCAAGGCCCTCGGCAAGGTCATCGGCGGATCGGGCAAGCTGGCGCTGGAACGGAAGGTGCCAAAGGGGGAGAAGGGGTTCGACGTGTCCGGCACGATCAAGGAACTGACCTTCGACGACGGCGTGCTGGCCGGCAAGCTATCGCTTCAGGTGAACCTGATGCCCGAGCGCAAGATGTTCGCCATGCTGGAAGGCGGTGGCAAGGTCGACGGCGTCAAGCCCGCCAAGGTGGGCGAGGCGATGGCCGATCTGGCCGCCGCGATGGCCGAAAGCGCCGGCGGCAAGGCGCGCAAGGCGATGGAGGCAAAGGCCGGCGACCTTTGATCGCCGCCGTGGCGCTCAGTACTGCCCGCCGAAAACGCCCAGCACGTCGCGCAGGATCTGCTCGACCGGGTCGACGGGTTGCGGGGTCACGTCGATGGGCCGGGGCGGTTCGGCGGCCGGCCATCCCGTCTCGTGGCCCGCGCCCTGCCCGACATCCACCGGGACCGGGCGGCCATCCGCCGTGGCCGGGTTTGGCGGGCGGCGCCATTCGGGCTGTTCCATCGGCAGCGGGCGGGCGGGCAGCCCCTCGTGGACGCGCAGCATGACCTCGCGCCAGATCTCGGCCGGAAGCCCGCCACCGGTCACGCCGGTCAGCGGCGTGTTGTCGTCGTATCCCATCCAGACGCCGGTGACGTAATCGGCCGAGAAGCCGATGAACCAGGCATCGCGCGCAGCCTGGGTCGTGCCGGTCTTGCCCGCGACCTCGCGCCCCGGCAGGCGGGCGCGGGTGCCGGTGCCGCCCTCGATCACCTGCGTCATCATCCAGGTCAGTTCGCGCGCCGCGCGCTCCGAGATCACGCGCTCGCCCATGCCGCCGTCGGCGCCCATCAGCGGCGTCGGGTCGCCCTTGATGCCCAGTTCCGTCAGGCCGTAGGGCCGCACCGCCATGCCGCCGTTCAGGAAGCCGGCATAGGCGCCGGTCATCTCGATCAGCGTGGCCTCGGACACACCGAGCGCCAGCGCCGGGCCATCCGCAAGGCTCGATTCAATGCCGAAGCCGTTGGCGACGGCGCGGACCTTGTCGCGCCCGATCGCTTCGGACACGCGCACGGCGGCGGTGTTCAGCGAATGCTTCAGCGCATCCGACACGGTCACGATGCCGCGGAAATCGTTGGTGTAGTTGCGCGGCGACCATGGCCCGGACCCCGGGACATTGATCGTCAGCGGCGCATCCTCCACATAGTCGGCGGCCGAAAAGCCCGCATCCAGCGCGGCGGCGAACAGGAAGGGCTTGAAGCTCGATCCTGTCTGACGCCTGGCCATCGTCGCGCGGTTGAAGGCGCCGGGAAGTTGCGCGGCGCGGCCCCCCACCATCGCCCGCACGGCGCCATCGGCCGACATCACGATCACGGCGGTTTCCGCCTTGGACCCCTCGCGCACCTTGGTCTGGAACACCTCGGCCACCGCGAGTTCGGCCGCCCGTTGCAGCCGCGAATCGAGCGTGGTGCGGATCACCACATCCTCGGTCGTCGTGCGGGCAAGATAGGACGGCACGGTTTCCATCAGCCAGTCGGCGAAGTACCCGCCGGATCGCGATTCGGCCGCGGGCGAAAGCCGCGCCGGATTGGCGCGCGCCTCGGCCGCCTGCGCGGCGGTCAGGTAGCCCTCTTCCTCCATC
>DAOLBY010000025.1:26324-27830 GCA_035324325.1 Paracoccaceae bacterium
CGCGGTCAGCAGACCCGCCAGCATCGCCGCCTGCGCCGGCCCGACATCCTGCGCCGACGTGCTGAAGTACCGCTGCGCCGCCGCCTCGAACCCCCGCGCGCCCGCGCCCAGATAGGCGCGGTTGAGGTAGATCGTCAGGATCTCGTCCTTGGAATACTTCGCCTCGAGCGCAAAGGCATAGGGAACTTCCTTGATCTTGCGCCACAACCCGCCCTGCCGGCAATCGGCCTCGTACTCCGCCTCGGATTTCCATTGTGCCGGGTCGTAGGGCACGCCCAGACACAGAAGCTTGGCCACCTGCTGCGTGATGGTCGAGCCGCCGTTGCCCGAGAACGGGCTGCGCCCTTCGCGCATGTTGATGCGCACGGCGCTCGCGATGCCGCGGGGTGATATGCCGAGATGGCGGCGGAAGCGCCGGTCCTCGGTGGCGATCACCGCGTTCACCAGATGGGGCGATGCCGACCGCGCATCGAGCTTGCCGAAGGTTTCGCCCCGCCAGGCGAAGACCGTGCCCTCGCGATCGAGCATGGTGACGGACCCGCGTGCGCGTCCATCGGCAAGGTCGGCCACGGCAGGAAGCTGGACATAGAAATACCAGGTCGAAAGCCCGAGGATCAGCGCGACGACCGCCCCCGCCCGCCAGGCCGCGCCCCAGACCAGCCGCCACAGGAAACCGACCAGCGCGGCGACCCAGCCCAGCGGCCCGCGCCTGCGGGGCCGGCGCTGCCGCGGGGCCCGCCGCGGTGCCGGTTTCGCTGCCGGCGCCCTGGTGCGACGGTCCGCGACAAGGGGCGCGCCGCCCCGACCCTTGGTTGCCATGCCTTGTCCGGCCCTGCCTGCCCTGCCTGCCCGTCGGTCCACCGCCCGGGTCCGCGCGGCGCAGGATAGCGTGCGTCACGGGGAAAGGGAAACCGGGCCAGTCACGATTCGGTTTCCTGACACGCCTAATATTTAATCCAACCGCCACAAAAGTGCATTTTTTGTGCAGTTTTCCGGGTGTGGTGCAGGCGGAATGCCGCCCAATGCCTTGAGACGCGCCGGAACCGCGTCCCTTCATGCGCCGGGGCCCCCCGCGGGCCGCTGCCAGCAAAAGGGGAGCTGAGGGTGAAACTCATCATTGCAGCGATCAAGCCGTTCAAGCTCGAGGAGGTGCGCGAGGCGCTCACCGCCATCGGCGTGCGCGGTCTGATGGTCACCGAAATCAAGGGCTTCGGCACTCAGTCGGGGCATACCGAAATCTATCGCGGGGCCGAATACGCGGTCAATTTCGTGCCCAAGGTCAAGCTCGAGATCGCCGTGCCCGACAGCCTGGCCGAACAGGTCGTCGACACGCTGGCCGCAACGGCGCGCACCGGCAAGATCGGCGACGGCAAGATCTTCGTGCTGGACCTCGAACAGGCCGCCCGCGTGCGCACCGGCGAGACCGGAGACGAGGCGCTGTGAGGCGCCGGATGGACATCGCAATCAAGGATCGATCAGACATGCAACTTCATCGCAAGATCGGCC
>DAOLBY010000236.1:0-3699 GCA_035324325.1 Paracoccaceae bacterium
AAACGATGGTGCTGACGCTTCCCGGCTATCTGGCAGGGCTGGCGCTTGGCGCCGGACTTGCGGCGGCCATCGTGCTGCTGCCGGGCCTGGGGGCAACCATCATGCCCGTTGCCATCGCGCTGCGGTCGGTGCCCATCGTGACCACGGCGCCCCTGATCGTGCTGGCGCTGGGGCGGGGGGCGGCGGGCACCATCGCCATCGTCGCGGTGATGGTCTTCTTTCCCACGCTGGTCGCCTGTCTGTCCGGCCTGTCGCGCACGCCCGGTCAGGTGCAGGACGTGTTCGCCAGCTATTCCGCCCCCCGCTGGACGCGCCTGCGCCACGCCCAGTTTCCCGCCATGCTGCCCGCCTTCTTCGCCTCGGCCCGGATGGCGGTGCCCGCGGCGGTGCTGGCGGCCACCACCGCCGAATGGCTGGCGACCGGCATCGGCATGGGCGGGCTGATGGCGACGGTCGCCTCGACCTCGGCCTACAACGCGCTCTGGGCCTCGGTCGCCGTGATGGCGCTGACGGCAAGTCTCGGCTATGCCTGCGTCGAGCGGGTCGAACGCGTGGTCCTGCGCGTCTACGGCCCCGAACAGCTGGCCCGGTAAGAGGTCCCATGCGCGACGCGGCCTTCGCCATCCCCGGCGACATCGACCAGAAGACCGGCGGCTATATCTATGAAAAGGCGCTGCTTCTGGCGCTGCGCGCGCAGGGTCGCGGGGTCGCGCACATCGAGCTGCCCGCCACCTACCCGCTGGCGCCCGAGTCCGACGTGGCCGAGACGCTCGCGCGCCTGAACGCCCGGCCCGAGGACGAGCCGCTGATCCTCGATGGGCTCGTCTACGGCGGCATCCCGACCGAGGCGCTGGCGCAGGTGCGCGCGCCGCTCGTCGCCATGATCCACCACCCCGTGGGGCTGGAAACCGGCCTGCCCGCTGAAACCGCCCGCATGCTGTGCAGGCGCGAGGCCGCGAACCTTGCCCTCGCCGCCTCCGTCGTCGTGCCTTCGCCCCATACCGCCCGCGTGCTGGTGGCCGATTTCGGCGTGCCCGAGGACACTATTTCCATCGCCCCGCCCGGCTTCGCCGCCCCCGACCCCCGCCGCATGCCAACGGACCCGCCGCTGGTGCTGTCCGTTGGCCTGCTGGCGGCCCGCAAGGGGCATGACGTGCTGGTCGAGGCGCTGGCCCAGGTGGCCGACCTGCCGTGGAAGGCGACGATCGTGGGCGGCACGCATGACATGGCCGTGGCGGACGACCTTGCCGCGCGCATCGCCCGCCACGGCCTCGCCTCCCGCCTTGCCATGGCGGGGCGGATGGAGGAGGCCGACCTGTCCGACCTCTACTGCCGTGCTACCGTCTTTGCGCTGGCCACCCGCTACGAAGGCTATGGCATGGTCTTCGGCGAGGCGCTGCTGCACGGGCTGCCCATCGTCACCTGCGCCGCCGGGGCGGTGCCCGAAACGGTGCCGCCCGGCACCGGCCTGCTGGTTCCGCCCGACGACGCGCCGGCCTTCGCCGCGGCGATGCGCCGGGTGCTGACCGACCATGCCCTGCGCGCGCAGATGGCCGCCGCCGCCACCGCCGCCGGCAGCGCCCTGCCGCGATGGTCGGACACGGCGGCGGTGATGGGCCGCGTGCTCGACGCGCTCTGACGCCCGCCGCCCGTGGTGGACAAGCCGCGCGCCCCGCGCCACACTCCGCGCGACGAACTGGGGCTACGCCATGAACACCCGGCACGAGAACCACCGCGAGGCCGTGGCCGGCCGCGCCGATGTCGAGGACACGCCCGACCTGATCGCCTATTACGACGCGCTCGAGTCGCAGGGCACCGGCGCGCTCTGGACCATCGCCAACCGGATCGAACCCTGGGAGCCGGCCTCGGCCTCGGTCCCGATGCTCTGGCGCTATGCCGACCTGCGCGGCCACGTCCTGCGCGCGCTCGACCTCGTGACGCCGGAAAAGGCCGGGCGCCGCGTGATCTACCTGCGCAACCCCGGGCGGGACGACGTGGCGGCGGCGGTCGGCTGGATCTACGCGGGGCTGCAGGTGATGAACCCCGGCGAACGGGCCAGCGCGCACCGCCATTCCGCCAGCGCCATCCGCTTCATCATCGAAGGCACGGGCGCCTACACCATCGTGGACGGCCACAAGGTCACGCTGTCGCGCAACGACTTCGTGCTGACACCGAACGGCACCTGGCACGAACATGCGGTGGACGCGGGCGGCACCGCCTGCATCTGGATGGACGGGCTCGACATCCCGCTGGTGAACGCGCTCGAGGCGAACTTCTACGAGGTTCACCCCCGACTGGCGCAGCAGGTCGCCCATCCCGTCGATGACACGGCCAAGACCTGGGCGCATCCGGGCCTGACGCCCGCGGCCACGCCCTGGGGTGCGCCGCACTCGCCGCTGCTGAAATACGAATGGACGAGCACGCGCGCCGCCCTCCTGTCCTATGCGCAGGCGACCGGAGGCTCGCCCTTCGACGGGGTGATGCTCGACTACGTCAACCCCGCCACCCGAGGCCCGGTGATGCCGACGCTCGGCGCCTCGATGCAGATGCTGGCCCCGGGGCAGGCCACGCGCGCCCACCGCCATACCGGCAGCGCGCTCTACCACGTGGCCGAGGGGCGCGGCCGGTCCACCATCGCGGGCCGCAGCTTCGACTGGGCCGAGGGCGACATCTTCGTCGTCCCCTCCTGGGCCTGGCACGACCACGCCAATGCCAGTGGCACCGACCCCGCCTTCCTCTTCTGCCTCTCCGACCTGCCGGTGATCCGCGCGCTTGCGCTCTACCGCGAAGAGGCCGCCGCGCCCTGACCCCGCCCCTTCATCTTGGCCCAAGTACCCCGGGGGGAGGCCCGCCAGGGCCGGGGGGCAGCGCCCCCCTCCCCGCCAGACCCGAAGGCAGGACCGCATGACCGAACCCTTCCTCGCCGCCGTCGCCCAGATCGGATCGATCCCCGCCGACCCGATGGCCACCGCCGAAAAGGCCGCGGCCACCCTGCGGCAGGCGGCGGGGCAGGGCGCAAGGCTGGTGGTGTTCCCCGAGGCGCTGATCGGCGGCTACCCCAAGGGCGCGCGCTTCGGTGCGCCGGTGGGGATGCGCATGCCCGAAGGGCGCGAGGCCTTTCGCCGCTACCATGCGGGCGCCGTCACGCTCGACGGTCCCGAACTCGCGCTGCTGGCCGGGGCCGCAGCGGAGACCGGCGCCTTTGCCGTCGTGGGTGTGATCGAGCGCGACGGCGGCACGCTCTACTGCACCGCCGTCTATATCGACGGGGCGCGCGGCATCGTCGGGCACCACCGCAAGCTGATGCCCACGGCCGCCGAACGGCTGATCTGGGGTTTCGGCGACGGCTCGACCCTGCGCGCGGTCAGGGCCGATTTCGGCACCGTGGGCGCGGTGATCTGCTGGGAAAACTACATGCCTGCGCTGCGGCTGCACATGTATTCCCAGGGGGTCGAATACTACTGCGCCCCCACGGCCGACGACCGCGACACCTGGCTGCCCACGATGCAGACGGTCGCGCTCGAGGGGCGCTGCTTCGTGCTGACCGCCTGCCAGTGGATCACGCGGGCCGCCTTTGGGCCCGACCACGAAAGCGCTGCCGGAGAGGAGCCCGACCGGGTGATGATGCGTGGCGGGTCGGCCATCGTCTCGCCGCTCGGCCGGGTGCTGGCGGGGCCGGATTTCTCGGGCGAGACGGTG
>DAOLBY010000237.1:0-3675 GCA_035324325.1 Paracoccaceae bacterium
TGCTGGGCGAACCGGGCGCCGCACGCGGTTATCCGCCATCGGCGCTGGCCACCATCACCCGGCTGGTGGAACGCGCCGGCAATTCCGAACAGAGCGGCGGCTCGATCACCGGGCTCTACACCGTGCTGGCCGATGGCGACAACCAGGACGACCCGGTGGTCGACACGGCGCGTTCGATCCTTGACGGGCACATCGTGCTCTCGCGCGAGCTGGCCCAGCGCGGACAATATCCCGCCATCGACATCGCCGCCTCGCTCAGCCGGGTGATGACCGATATCACCACCCGCGATCATCAGGACATGGCCCGCACTTTCCGCGCGCTTTCCGCCAGTTACGAGGCAAACCGCGACCTTGTTCTGATGGGCGCCTATCGCCCCGGCGCCGACGCGCTGCTGGATCGCGCGATTGCCATGCACGATACGCTCACCGCCTTCCTCGGCCAGCGCGCGGGCGAGATCGTGCCGCTTGACGAAAGCGTCGCCCAGCTTGCCCGCATCCTGACATGAAGGCCGAACGCGCCCGGCTGCTGCGGCTGCAACGCCTCGAACGCCTGCGCGCCATCGCCAAGCAGGCGGCCATGACCGAGGCCGCGAGCGCGGAATCGACGCTGGCCCAGCTGGAGGCGCTGGCCGAACGGACCCGGCGGCTGGCGGCTGGCTATGCCGATCCGACCCGTGCCGGCGATGCCGCCGCCCTGCAGCAATTGTCGCGCTTTGCCGGTGGCCTGCAAGGCATTGCCGCTTCCACTGCCGGAGACGCCCGGCGCGCGCGCGGCGTGGCCGACGAGAAACTGGCCGATCTCGCCCGCGCCGAACGCCGCCGCGCCGTGGTCGAAGACCGCGCCGAAGCCCAGGCCCGGCGCATGGCCAAGGCAGACGATAAGCCGGTTCTCACCAGCCGCAAGGCACTTGGCACGGATCTTGATTAACCATCCGCAGACGCTTTTGCCAAGGACCTGCCAGCCATGATCCAGATGCCGCTTCCCGTCGCTGCCGCCAGCCCTGCCGGGATGGTGCCGCTGGCGGGAACAATGCCGGATCAGGGCGCAGAAGCAGCCCCTGCAGGCGATTTTGCCGCGATCCTGGCGCTGGGGCTGATGCCCGATGCGGCTCAGACCGCCGCCCCGCCACACCCCGCCCCGGACGAGAATCCTGCGGCCATCCCGGCAGCAGGCGGCAAGCCGGGCGGCAATGTCCTGCCGGATGGCCTGCCGGTTGACCCTGCATCGCCAGCACTGCCCGAAGGCCTTGCGCCGCTGCTCCCCGAAGCCGAGGCGCCGCAAGCCAGCCCGATCGACGCCGGAGCGGCAGAGCCGCTCGCCGTCGCGCCGATCCTGCTGGCCATGGCCCTGCCGGTTGCCGTGCCCGTTGCCGCCGCGCACCCGGCAACACCGGCGAATCCGCCTGCCGCCGCGCTCCCGCCCGCCGCCTTGCCGGATGCGATGACGAAAGCGCCCGAACCCGGCCCTGCCGACAGTGAACCCGCCGCCGCGCCGCAGATGGCCGTCGCAATCCAGGCCGGAGGCCGCCAGTTCGGCCTGCCTTCTGCGGCCAGGGCGCAGGCACCCGATGCGCCCGCAGCCCTGCCTGCGCCCGATGGCGAGGAGCCGGAATCGCCCCGGCCCGCCCTCTCGGCTGAGCCCGTCCGCAAGCCCGCAGCCGACAGCCGCCCGCCCCTTGCCCCCGCCCCGCCGGTGGCAACCAGCGCGCCCGAAATGCCCGCGCTGGCAATCGCCCCGGCAACCGTCACGCCATCAGGGGCCATGCCCGCCGTCCAGGCCCTCGCCACCCCGGCCCAGCCGCATGACTTCACCGCTCTGGTCGACCGGCTGGTAGAGGCGCGCAGCCTGGCCCAGGCCGGGCAGAGCGTCCAGGTGGTGCACACCGCCATCGCCCATGCCGAATTCGGCGCCGTATCCCTGCGCTTCGACGCGCGCGCAGAAGGCCTCTCGGTCGCCCTGTCCAGCGCCGACCCGGACTTCAACCGCGCGGTTCTGGCAGCCGCACCGGCTGCGGCCTCGGCCGATACGGGCAGCCAGCCCGGACGCGGCGAGGCTCAGAACCCCGCACACAACGCCGGTCAACCGGGCGCACAGTCCTCGGCTCACAACGGCCAGAACGGCCAGCGCGCCGCCTCTGCCGCCAGTGAAGCCGAAGCCGCCCGCGCCCGGCCCCATGCCGCCAGCACCGACGAGCCCGAAGCCCGGCCCGCGCGCCAGAGCGGCATTTTCGCCTGATCTCCCGAAACCCGAACCCTGCGAGGACCGACAATGAGTGACAAACCCGACAAGGACGCCAAGCCGAAAGGCGGCAAGGGCCTGCTGGTCAAGGCCGTGCTGGGCATCGTGCTGCTGGGTGCAGGCGGCGGCGGGGTTTTCGGCCTGATGGCGGCCGGCATCCTGCCCGGCGGCAGCCATGCGGCCAAGGAAGACAACAACCCCAAGCTGGTCCGCAAGGGCGAGAAGGATCCCTTCGCGCCCCCGCCCGCCGCCGACAAGGACAAGGGCGCGCCCGCCGATGTCGATGGCGAGGGCGGAAGCGAATATCGCGTGAGCTACTACTCGTTCACCGAGGAGTTCACCTCCAACCTCAAGAACTCCGAAAGCCTCGTCCAGCTCAGCCTCGCCTGCTCCACCCGGCGCGACGGGCGGGTGCTGATGTGGCTCAAGAAGCACGAGTTGGCGATCCGCTCGGCCATGCTGACTGTCATCGCCGACCCGCGGGAAGGGGAAGTCTATCCCGTCGGGGGCAGGGCCCGCCTGCAGCAGCGGCTGACCGCCGCGATCAACAAGGTTCTGACCGAAACCGAAGGCTTCGGCGGGGTAGATGCCGTCTATTTCCGGGCCTTCATCATCCAATGAGGCCCGAACGCGCCCTTGTTGCCGAACGCGCGCTCGCCCGGCACTGCCCGGAACTGCTGCGCGCCGGGCCCGGTCCGGACGAACTGATCGCACGCCTCGCGCGCCGCGCCGACCGGCTGGCCCGCGCGCTGGCCTGCGCGCTGGCCCCGCTGCTGGGCGAACCGCCGGTGGTCTGCTGCGACCCCCCGCGCGAAACCGGGGCCGAGGATTTCGCGCTCGCCGTCGGGCCGCTGGCGGCCAACTGCCTGCTGGCCGCTCAGCGCGATGCGCGGCTGTGCCTTTCGGTGGAAGCCGCCGCCGTGCTGCGGCTGGTGGACCGCGCCTTCGGCGGGCGCGGCGAGGCACCCGATCCCCTGCCGGAAACCTTTCCGCTGTCGGCCGAACTGATGATCGCGCGGATCGAAAGCCTGTGGGCGGGAGCCTTGATCCAGGCGCTGGACCTGCCGCCCGCCGCATTGTCGCCACTGGCCCGCGCGGGCGCCCTGGCCGAGCTTGAGCCTTTCCCTGCCGCCACCCGGCTGGTTGTCCTGTCGCTCGATGTCACAGAAGCGGCCGGGGCCAGCTGGACGGTGCAGTTTGCCATGCCGCTGGCCACGCTGGCTGCCCTGCTGGGCGAGGATCAGGCTCCTGCCGCCGCCCCGCGTCCCGTCGCCCCGCGCCATCCCGCCGACGCGCCCTTTGGCGACATGCCGCTGACCCTGGGCGCGGTGCTGGTCGACATGCGCCTGTCGATGGCGGCGCTGTCGGCCCTGCGCCCCGGCGTAGTGCTGCCGGTGGCCGTGGCCCGCAGCGTGCCGCTGGTGATCGGCGGGCGC
>DAOLBY010000026.1:0-27486 GCA_035324325.1 Paracoccaceae bacterium
GAAGTGGCCGACCTGCCGGGGATCGCCGTTCCCGCGGCAGAACCGCCATTCGCCCTGCATCACGCCCTCGACCGACAGGCCCTCGGCCTTCACCATGCCGGTCTTGAACAAGCACGTCAGCCGGTCGCCATCCTGCCCGTGGACGGGCTGGCCATTGGCGTGGACCTCCTTGCCCTGCATCCGGCCCTCCGTGACGGTCACGCGCGGAAGGTCGCAGAAAACGCCCCGCGGCGCGAGGGGGGGGGTCAGTTCGAAGCCGGCAGCCGGTCGGGGTAGAACACGTAGTCCTGCCCGCGCACGGTGATGCGGATGGCCTTCATCAGCCGGTTGGACGGGTCGCGCGCCCGGTTTCCGAAGATGGTGACGGCATCGCCTGCCGCGGCCGAACCTTCACGGAAGCCTGCGCGTTCCACCCCGCGGGGGTTGGTGAAGTCGATCGTCCATTGCGTGCCGTCGGCGGCGCGGACGGTCAGCCTGGGGTGGGGCGGGGCGAGCGAGACGGTCTCGATCACCGCCTCCATCGTCTCGGGCTCGGCCACCGCCCAGGACCAGCCGTGATGCGCCACGGCCGCCCCCGCGGGCAGAGCCAGGGCGATCGCGAGGGCGGTGCGGCGGGTGATTGACATGGTGCTATCCTCCGGACGTTCGACCATGCAGGAGGATAGCCCGGAGCGCAGACCCGACACAGACCTGCGCACGCGAAGGTGAGAGGTCGTGGCCGTTTCGGTCAGGAACCCGCGTTGCGCGCAAGGACCTCGCGGAATGCTTCCGGCGGAACGGCGCCTTCCACCGAACGGTTGCGACCGAAGAGCTTGAACGCGAAGCCCCGTTCGGCAGCCTGCATGAACTCGGCGCGCGTCATCAGGATGATGCCGTTCTCGATATGGCTGCAACCGGACGACGAACAGAACATCACCCGCTCGTCGGTGGCTTCGTAGGGATAGGCGCGGCCGTAGGAATAGGCTTCGCGGAAGAAGCTCCAGCCGAGACCGGTCGCGTTCCATGACGTGGCGACGCCGTAGCGTTCCTCGCCCCCCCGACGGGCATGGACGGCGCGCACCATGAAGCTGTGCAGGAGGCCCTGCTGGGCGGAGAAGCTTCGCGAGTAGGTGCCCGTGGCGCCCAGATGCGTGTCGCTGACGGTTCCGCCTTCGGTGACGCAGCCGGCCAGCAGCAGGACGATCGCCGCAGCGCGCAGGTTTCCGAGTTGTCTGAGGGTGGTCATCATCGTCTCCGGATTGTCTGGCCTCCGGTGACGTGAAACCGCGGCATCCTCGGGGCCGCGTGGTGACGGCCGTGCGGCGCCAGAACCGCCGAGACGCGGAGCAGTCACGTTCCGTGCGGTGTCACCGTCCCGTCGCACAAGCCCCCGAAAAGGCTTGCATCGCGGAGGGTGTGGTCCTATGTCCCGCGTTCTTTCGCAGACCCCGGGGGACGTGGCCGATGATCCAGACGCCCTTCTACCTGATCGACCGCGCGAAACTGGCGCGCAACATGGCCGTCATGGACGACCTGCGCGAAGGCTCGGGGGCGAAGTGCCTTCTGGCGCTGAAGTGCTTCGCCACCTGGCCGGTCTTCGACCAGATGCGGGCGCATATGGACGGCACGACCTCCTCCAGCCTTTACGAGCTGCGGCTGGGCCGCGAGAAGTTCGGGGGCGAGACGCATGGCTATTCGGTGGCCTGGGCCGACCACGAGATCGACGAGGCCGCGGGCCATGCCGACAAGATCATCTTCAACTCGCTGGGCCAGCTTGACCGGTTCGACAACAAGACTGCGCATGTGGCGCGCGGCCTGCGGCTGAACCCGCGCTTTTCCACCAGCGGATTTGACCTCGCGGACCCCGCGCGCCCATTCTCTCGCCTGGGCGAATGGGACCTCGACCGTCTGCGCGCCGCGGCGGGGCGGATTTCCGGCGTGATGATCCACTACAACTGCGAGAACGCGGATTTCGACCTGTTCGACCGCCAGCTGGGCCGGATCGAGGCCGAGTTCGGCGGCTTCCTGGAAGGGCTCGACTGGGTGAGCCTCGGCGGCGGCATCCATTTCACCGGTGAAGGCTATCCGGTGGACCGCCTTGCGGCGCGGCTGCGGGCGTTTGCCGACCGGCTGGGCGTGCAGGTTTACCTGGAGCCGGGCGAGGCCGCGATCACCGGGGCGGCGAGCCTGGAGGTCACCGTGCTCGACACGCTCAACAACGGCAAGGATCTCGCGGTGGTGGACAGCAGTGTCGAGGCGCACATGCTTGACCTGCTGATCTACCGCCAGCCGGCGCGGATGGAGACCGAGGGGCTGCACAACTGGATGATCTGCGGCAAGTCCTGCCTCGCGGGCGACGTGTTCGGCGAGTTCGGCTTTGCCGCGCCGCTGAAGGTGGGCGACCGGATCAGCATCGCGGATGCAGCGGGCTACACCATGGTCAAGAAGAACTGGTTCAACGGGGTGAAGATGCCCGGCATCGTCATCCGCGAGCTGGACGGTTCGCTGACCGTCGCGCGTGAGTTCGGCTATGCCGATTTCGTCGGGAACCTGGGCGCGGCCTGAGGCTCCCTCCCTTCCCTTGAGCATTGGAGGTGCGGATGAAACGCAACGTCCTGATCGTGGGCGCCGGGGGTGTGGCGCAGGTAGTGGCGCACAAATGCGCGCAGTGGAACGACGAGCTGGGCGACCTGCACATCGCGAGCCGCACGAAGGCCAAGGCCGAGGCCATCATCGCCTCGGTCCATGCCAAGGGCGCGATGAAGGTCCCCGGCGTGTTCGAAGCCCATGCGCTCGATGCGATGGACAGCGCGGCGGTGGCGGCGCTGATCCGCGAGACGGGCGCGCAGATCGTGATCAACGTGGGGAGCGCCTTCGTCAACATGACGGTGCTGGCGGCCTGCATCGAGACGGGTGCGGCCTACATGGATACCGCGATCCACGAGGACCCGGCCAAGATCTGCGAGACGCCGCCATGGTACGGCAACTACGAATGGAAGCGGCGCGAGGCCTGCGCGGCGGCCGGGGTGACGGCGATCCTGGGCGTGGGCTTCGACCCCGGGGTGGTGAACGCCTGGGCGCGGCTGGCCGAGGACCGGTTCCTCGACACGATCGGGTCGATCGACATCGTGGACATCAACGCCGGCAGCCACGGCAGGTATTTCGCGACGAACTTCGACCCCGAGATCAACTTCCGCGAGTTCACGGGCACCGTCTGGTCCTGGCAGGGCGGGCAGTGGGTGGCCAACCGCATGTTCGAGGTGGGCAAGACCTGGGACATGCCGGTGGTGGGGCCGCAGAAGGCCTATCTGACCGGGCATGACGAGGTGCATTCGCTCTCGGCCCGCTATCCGCAGGCCGATGTGCGGTTCTGGATGGGGTTCGGCGACCATTACATCAACGTCTTCACCGTGCTGAAGAACCTCGGGCTTCTGTCGGAGCAGCCGGTGCGCACGGCCGAAGGGGTGGAGGTGGTGCCGCTGAAGGTCGTCAAGGCGGTGCTGCCCGACCCGGCGAGCCTGGCACCGGGCTATACCGGCAAGACCTGCATCGGCACTTGGGCCCAGGGCACGAAGGACGGGCAGCCGGCCGAGGTGTTCCTCTACAATGTGGCCGACCATGCCGAGGCCTATGCCGAGGTGGGCAGCCAGGGGATCAGCTATACCGCCGGTGTGCCGCCGGTGACGGCGGCGGTGCTGATCGCGCGCGGGATCTGGGACGCAGGGCGGATGGTGAATGTGGAGGATCTCGACCCCGTGCCGTTCCTCGACCTGCTGGGGACGATGGGCCTGCCGACGCGGGTCAGGGACGCCGACGGCGACCGGCCTTTCGCCCCGTGACCGGCAGCGGCGGGGGGGCTTCGCGCCCCCCGGGCCTTGCGGCCCGCCCCCCGCGGGGTATTTTGGCCAAGATGAAAGGGCGCCGGGCGCGGGGCCCGGCATGGAGGGTTGAACGATGGCGGAGACGGAGCGCGCGATCCTGGCGGGAGGCTGTTTCTGGGGCATGCAGGACCTGATCCGCAAGCTGCCGGGCGTGGTGCGGACGCGGGTTGGCTACACCGGGGGCGATGTGTCCAATGCCACCTACCGCAACCACGGCACCCATGCCGAGGGGATCGAGATCATCTTCGACCCGGCGCGGATCAGCTATCGGGAGATCCTGGAGTTCTTCTTCCAGATCCACGATCCCACGACGCTGAACCGGCAGGGCAACGACATCGGCCTGTCCTACCGGTCGGGCATCTACACTCTGTCCGACGACCAGCACCGCTGCGCGCTCGAGACCATCGCGGATGTGGATGCAAGCGGGCTCTGGCCCGGGAAGGTCGTGACCGAGGTCAAGGCGGCGGGTGATTTCTGGGCGGCGGAGCCGGAGCACCAGGATTACCTCGAGCGCATTCCCCACGGCTACACCTGCCACCGCATCCGGCCCGGCTGGCGCCTGCCCAAGCGTGGCGCCGCCTGAGCCGGAAATGCAGGCGGGCCCCCGCAGGGGCCCGTCGCCTTTCCGTGGTCGCGCGCGCTGCGGTCAGACCGAGCGCAGCAGGACCTTGGCCGAATTGACAGCCTGTGCCGCGCGTTCGAAGTGGATGCGCTGGCTGGTCGCCGTGGAGGCCGACCGCAAGAGGCGCGTCGACAGCCCGTCGAGCGCCGCCTCGGCTGCGGCATTCGCCGCCTCGCGGCGGGCCGGCGCCACGGCGCGGACCGGGCGCGCCGCAGCGCGCGATGCGCCGGCGGGACGGCGGACGGCCGGGCGCGCGGGGTCGGCATTGGCGGCGGCGATCGCCTGAAGTTCGGCCGCGGTGCGCGCGATCTCGGCTTTCATGGCGTCGTAGTCGCCGCCCGAAGGCATCTTCTGCACCAGAAGGTGCAGGTAGAAGGCATAGCAATCGATCCGGTAGTCCGGTTCCCAGGCCGAACATTCCGCCGCGCCGGACTCGAGGCTGGTCACCACGATGTCGGCGCCTGGCTCCGTGACGACGGGCGGGTCGATGTCGGACGGGCGTTCCTCGTAACCGCCGTAACCGCCGTAGCCGCCATAGCCGCCGTAGCCGCCATAGCCGCCGAAACCGCCCAGGTCGGCCTCGACCTCGTCCATCCGCCAGAAGGGCGCATCGCCGAAGAAGCCCAGTGCCTCGGGGCAATGGGGGTCGACGCATTCGGCGGTGGGGATGACCTCGGCCACCGGGGCCTGGTCGGCGACCGGCCGGGCATCGGCCGCCGGTGTGACCATCAGGGCCGCGGCTGCGGCGGGAACGAAGGGAGGGATCCGGGGAGGCATGGAAACGTCCTTCTTGCTGAATGCCCCCAAGCCCCTGAGGCCAAACCCCAGTCGAAGCGCCTTTTGCGTGCCGGGTCCGAAGCTGCCGTCAATCGCGCCGGAGTAGAACCCCGCCTGTGACAGTCGCGTCTGGAGTGCGCGCCGGGTCGCCACCGAAAACATGTTCGGCCTTTCGGCCAGAAGGTCAAGCACATCCTGCGCGCCCGAGCGCAAAGCATCGTAGAGATATCCGGCCGCCTGGTCCGGACCCTTGTCGCGGATCAGGCCGTCGTCGATCAGGGCGGCATAGTTGAACAGCGCCTGCGGGTGGCGCAGGTCGGCCGCGCGGCCGAACAGGCGCAGCGCCTCGTCGGGGTCGGGCGCGATGCCGAGCCCGCCCTGATAGGTCAGGAAACCCAGATCGTTGATCGCATCGGGGAAATCCTGCGCCGCGGCGGCGCGGTAGAGTTCCAGTGCGCGTGCCGCATCGGGCGGCACCCCCAGGCCCTGTTCGTAGAGCTTGGCCAGTTCGAACTGCGCCTCGGGGCTGCCGGCCTCGGCCGCGCGGCGGAAGAGGTCGGCGGCCTCGGCCGGGTCGAAGCGGCCGGCATCGGGGTTGAGCCGCATGTAGGCCAGCCCCACCATCGACCGGGTGTCGCCCTGGTCGGCCAGCGCCCGCAGCTGGCTTTCCTGGTCGGGCCGGATGCCGGCCCAGGCCACCCGCAGGTCGCCCGCCGGCAGTTCCGGCGTGTCTCCCCCGCCCGCGAGGTAGAAGGGCACGCCCGAAAGCGAGCCGTAGGTCTGCGGCTCCTGCATGTTGCGGGTCGCGTCGAGCACCGAGTCGCGCACCTGTCGGAACATCAGGCTGATCTCCAGCCCCGGCAGTCGCATCTTGTCGGCCAGCGCCAGCGCGAAGGGGCTGTTTCCGGTGCTGCCGTCGAGCGCCACCTGCCCGTCGCGCGCGGCAAAGGCCACCAGCGTCCCGCGTTCGGGCGAAGGCGGGGCCAGGCCGCCGCGCCGCGCCGTCCCTTCTGCTTCGGCCAGAACGAAGTCGAGCCGGTCCTCGAACGGGTTGTTGCGGCAGCTGTCGAGGATGACGATGCGCATGACGCGCGCGCGGTCCACCGCCGTCAGGAAATCGGTCAGCGACACCGATTGCCGGGCCACGTCGCTGATCGAGCGCACGTCGGCATCGATCGGGATCAGGAAATTCTCGCCCTGCAGTTCGACCCCGTGGCCGGCGAAGTAGATCAGCGCGAGGTCGGCGGTTTCCGACCGGAAGGCGAAGCTGTCGAGCGCCTGGCGCACCTCCTGGTAGCCGGCGTCGGTGATCATCGTCACCTCGAAGCCGATGCCGGCCAGCGCGTCGCCGATCAGGCGGGCGTCGTTCACGGTGTTGTCGAGCGCTTCGACATGGCGATAGTCGGCCATGCCGATGACGAGGGCCACGCGCTCGGAAGCAGCCGCCGGGAAGGGCAGCGCCAGGATCAGGCAGACAAGAAGGCGGCGCAGCATCGGGGGCCCTTCCGAAGTCAGATCTTTCCCTCGGCCCGCCACTTGGTGATCATCTCGCGGCTGACCTCGAAGTGCATGCTGTCCTCACGGCTGAAGGCGGCGCCCCAGAACCAGCCCTCGGCCATGAAGAAATCGGCCAGGATCGTCAGGCCGAGCTGTGTCCGCCCGTCGCCCAGCGTGTCGAGCACGCCGTCGATGTTGAGGTCCACCGCCAGCCCGAAGGCATGGGTTGAGACCGACGATTGCGACCCGCGGATGCGCCGCACGCAGAGCGCGCCGGCGGTCGAGATGCGGGCGTAGAGATCAGGGTCGGCGGCCTCGATCTTCTTGAACACCTCGCGCATGCTGTCGACGGCGGGCTTCAGCATCGAGACGCGGATCGGTCCCACGTCCTCGGTCACCAGCATCGCGCGCAGCTTGGGGTTCGTCATCGGCTCGCAGTCGTCCGACAGGACCTCGCGCGGGGGGCCGAAGGTTTCCAGCAGGAACGAGGGCGACGAGACGTTGATGTTCTCGTTCACGGTGCGGCGGCCGGCGAGGTTCACCACCTGGGCATAGCTGTCGAGGATCTGATTCTCGCCGAGGCGCTCGGGGATGAAGTTGGGATCGGACGGATCGCCCGCGAACTGGTCGCGCGGCATGGACTGCAGCCGCGACACTTCCTGCTCCAGCTTCTCCATCCGCTGCTGGAGCGCCTCGAGCTGCTGGCGCATGATCTCGATCTCGATGCGGGCGCCGCTGTCAACCGCGGTGCCGCCCTCGGAGACGAAGCCCGAGGTGCCGTCGCCCGAGGTGCTGTCGAAGGCGCCGGTCATCATCAGGCCGACGGGCACACCGATCAGGACCACCGCCGCGATGGCCGCCGCGGGGATCACCCACTTCGGAATGTCGTCGCCCTTGCCGCTCATGCGCGCAGTATAACGCTGCGGCAGGACAAGGGAAACGGAAAGCGCAAGGCCGGATCACGGTCTTGCGATGGATGTGGCGCGGGGTCGCGGGTTGGTATATCGTGACCTCATTGCAGGAGGCTGACCATGCGCATCACGCCGGTTCTTTTCGCGATTTCGCTCGCATTCACGCTGTCCGCCGGGGCCCCGGCCCTGGCCCAGGCTGCCGACAAGACGGGTGCTTCGGCCGACGAGCTGAAGTCGATCTTCCAGCGCCAGAAGTCGCGCGGGCTGACGCTTGCGCCCGGAACGGGCGTGGCGACCGGCATCGCCAATGCCAGCGACGGCACCAGCATCTCGGCCCCCGGCCTGGCATCGGATGCGGTCGTGCCCGTGTCCTACAACGCGCTCGAGGCCGAGGACCAGATCAACATCAGCGTGGCCTTCGACTTCGACAGCGCCGTCCTGCGCGACAGCGAGAAGGTCAAGCTGGCCGAGTTGTGCACGGCGATGCAGGGCGCGACCGACATCGGCGTGTTCCGCATTGTCGGCCACACCGACGCCGCTGGCAGCGACGAATACAACGACCGCCTGTCGCTGTTGCGGGCCGAGGAGGTCAAGCGCCACCTGGTATCGGATTGCGGCATCGCGTCCGACCGGCTGGAGGCCGTGGGGGTGGGCAAGCGGTTCCTGTCCGATCCCGCCGATCCGCGTGGCGAGGTCAACCGGCGGGTCGAGTTCCAGGCGATGAGCTGACGACGCCCGCGCCCGGACGCCCGCACCCATGCTGCCCTCGATCGCCGCAGACATCTTCCGCCCGGGCGACCTGCTGAACAATACCTACCGAATCGAGTCGGTCCTCGGGCGGGGCGGCACGTCCGAGGTCTATCGCGCGCGGTCCGAGATCTCGGGCCGCCGCGTGGCGATCAAGGTGCTGAAGGCGGAACTGGCGCGCGACGAGGCCTATCTGCGCCTGATGACGCGGGAAGAGGCGATCCGCGACATCCGCAGCGATGCTGTGGTGCGGTATTCCGAGAATCACCGCACGCCCGAAGGCCATGTCTATCTGGTGATGGACTATGTCGAGGGGCCGACGCTGGACAAGCGGATGGCCGAGGGCGGCGTGTCTGCCTCGGACCTCATGACCATAGGGGCGCGCGTGGCCGAGGGGCTGGTCGCCGCCCACGCGGGCCGGGTGATCCACCGGGATCTGTCGCCCGACAACATCATCTTGCGCGGTGGCGATCCTTCGCAGGCGGTGATCATCGACTTCGGCATCGCCAAGGACGACACGCCCGGGGCCGAGACAATCGTCGGCAACGAGTTCGCGGGCAAATACGCCTATGCCGCGCCCGAACAGTTGCACGGGCGCACCGATGCGCGGTCCGACATCTATGCACTGGGGGCGACGCTGCTGGCGGCGTTCCGGGGCAAGTCGCCTGATCTGGGGGCAAACCCGGTCGAGATGCTGCGCATCAAGGAGCAGGCGCCCCCGACCGAAGGCGTGCCCGAACCGCTGCGCGGCATCCTGGCGGCGATGACAGACCCCGACCCGGCGAAACGGCCGCAGACGATGGAGGATGTGCTGCGGCGGTTCGACCCGAACTGGCGTCCCGGGCGGGCGGCGGGCAAGACCGCGCCGCCCGAACCGCTGGCACCGCCGCCGCCCGTGCGCGGCAAGCGGGCACCTGCGGCGGCCGAGGCGAAGGCCGGCGGCGGCGGGCGCGGCATGGTGGTGGCGCTGGTGGCGCTGCTGGCGGCCGGCGGGGCGGGCGGGGCTTGGTGGACCGGCATGTTCGGCGGCCCGACGGTCGCAGTGGTGGATGCGCCTGCACCGGCACCCGAGCCGGACCCTGCTCCCGTGCCGACGCCGACGCCTGCCCCCGTGCCTGACCCCGCGCCTGCACCCGCGCCTGCGCCGGCACCCGACCCGACGCCTGCCCCCGCGCCTGCGCCTGCGCCAGCACCCGAGCCCACCCCGGCACCCGCCCCCGCCCCCGCGCCCGCCCCGGCGCCGGAACCGGCCCCGGTACCTGCGCCGACGCCCGACCCCACCCCGGCGCCTGCGCCTGCGCCTGCGCCGACGCCCGAACCTGCTCCGGCTCCCGCGCCGGAGCCGGCCCTGCCCCGCGTGAGCCCGTTCCTGCTGACGCTGGAACGCGGCCCGGGTGCGCCGACCCTGGCACGCGGCCACGTTCCTGACGCCGCGACGCGCGACGCTCTGGCGTCGCGCGTCGCGGCGGCCGGCGGGGCGGTGGCGGTGGATCTCGGCACCGGCAACCTGCCCGACGGCTGGGGCTCGGCCGTGCTGTCGCTGATGTCGGCGGTCGAGGGGCTGCCCGAATGGCGTATCGCCATCGTGGACGGCACGGCGCAGGTCACCGGCCTTGCCGATGACCGGGACGTGCGCGAGGCAGTGCGCACTGCCCTGGCCGCACCGCGGCCGATTGCCGTCTCGGCCGACATCGCGCTCGGGCCGCGGGTCCTGGCCGAGGCGACGGTGCGGGCGGCGCTGGAGCGTCACCAGGACTGCGGGCCGCTGAACCTCGACGCTGCGCCGCCGGGCGGCTGGCCGATGGATGCGCGGCTGGTCGTGACCGGCCGAATGGCAACCGAAGGCAACCGGGTGCAACTGTTCGACGCGCTGCGCGCGGTTGCCGGCGACCGGCGGGTGCTGGTCGATGTGGAGGTTCTGAACCCCACGCTCTGTACCATCGAGGCGGCGCTGCCCCGTGCGCCCTCGGCCGGGTTCAAGGTGATCTTCGGCTTCGGTGACCGGCCCGACCCGAACCCGGCCGCGCGCTACTTCGTGGGCGAGAACCCGGTGATCGACGTGGTGATCCCGCCCGATGTGACCGACGGGCATCTCTGGGTCGCCATCGTCGATGTCACGGGGACGGTGTTCCACTTGCTGCCGAACCTGAACCGCCCGGAAAACCTCGTGGCCACGCTGCGCGAGGGCCGGCGAGGCGAGGTGACGGTGCGCGTGGCCTATTCGGTGGCCGAGGCGCAGGGGACGCCGCGGATGGCCTTCCTTGTCGACGATTCCATCATGGGCAAGTCCAAGATCGTGGTGCTGCATGCGCCGCGGCAGGTGTTCGACGTGCTGCGCCCGATGTCGGAATCGGTCGGCAGCTTTGCCGATGCCCTTTCGGCGCAGGACGATGCCACCGGGCTGCGGTCGATCTTTTCCGTCGACAGCCGGGTGCTGACGACCGAGAAGCGGTAGCGCAGGGCGCCTAGGTGCCGTCGAGGCAGGCGCGGGTCAGCGGGCTGTCTGGTTCGGCCAGCGCGTCGATCACGTCGAAGTGGTGGCGGCCGGGATCGACCGTCCAGGGGCAGGACCATTCCTCGGACAGGGTGCGGGCCTGCCAGAGGAAGGCCGGGCGCTCCTGCCCTCCGACCCAGACATGCGCCTGCACCCCCGTCCGCAGCAGCAGTCGCGCCGGGCTTTCCGCCGCGGCCTCCGCGGCGTCGATGCGCAGGGTGTCGTTCATCTCGGTGTCCATCAGCGGCTCCAGTTCGGCCACCGGCGAAATCGGAACGACCCGCGCCAGCCGCGGCACGGCGACATCGGTGCAGCCCATGCGGGCCGAAAGATGGCCGCCCGCGGAATGGCCGGACACGACGACGGGACCGGGCACCATGGCCGAAGCCGCCGCCACCGCCTGCGCGACCTCGGCCGTCATCGCCGCGATGCGGGCCTCGGGGGCCAGCGTGTAGGCGGGCATGGCGAAAGCCCAGCCGCGCGCCAGCGAGCCTGCCGCAAGACAAGCCCAGGTGTCCGGCCCGAAGGCCATCCAGTAGCCGCCATGCACCCAGACATGCAGGCCGCGGGGTATGCCTTCGGGCAGGTAGAGGTCGAACCAGTGCCGTTGGCCGGGGCCGTAGCGCATCCCTCGCCGCGCGCGGTCGCCGAGGGCCGCCCAGAGCGCCGCGGACCGTTCCGCCCACAGCGGCGGGAAACGGTCGAAGTCGGCCACGAAGGCGCGGTTGGCATAGGCGCGGTCGGCGGGACTGCGGAACTGCATCGCGGGCTCCAACTGGACTTTCCGGTGCCAAGGATGCAGGAGAGGCGATGCCGGAACAAGGATCCGGGATCAGGGGAGGCCACCATGCTCGACACCGTCACCGACCTGTCCACGCGGCTGAAGGATCCGACGCTGCTGGCCACCCGCGCCTATGTTGCCGGCGAATGGATCGGGGCCGATGACGGTTCGACCTTTGCCGTGGTGAACCCCGCTCGCGGCGACGTGATCGCGCATGTCCCGAACCTCGGTCGGGCCGAGACGGCGCGCGCCATTGCCGCCGCTGCTGTGGCGATGAAGGACTGGGCCGCGCGCACCGCCAAGGAACGCGCGAACGTCCTGCGCCGCTGGTTCGACCTGATGATGGCCAACCAGGACGATCTCGGCACCATCCTGACGGCCGAGATGGGCAAGCCGCTGGCCGAGGCGAAGGGCGAAGTCGCCTATGGCGCGTCCTTCATCGAATGGTTCGCCGAAGAGGCCAAGCGCATCTATGGCGAGACGATCCCGGGCCACCAGCGCGACAAGCGCATCACCGTTCTGCGCCAGCCGATCGGGGTGGTGGCCTCGATCACGCCGTGGAACTTCCCCAATGCGATGATCACCCGCAAGTGCGGCCCGGCGCTGGCGGCGGGCTGCGGCTTTGTCGGCCGGCCGGCGGCGGAAACCCCGCTGTCGGCACTGGCGCTTGCCGTGCTGGCAGAGCGGGCGGGGCTGCCGGCGGGCATCTTCAGCGTGATCACCTCGCGCCGGTCCTCCGACATCGGCAAGGAGTTCTGCGAGAACCCCGCCATCCGCAAGCTGACCTTCACCGGCTCGACCGAGGTCGGGCGCATCCTGCTGCGGCAGGCCGCCGACCAGGTGCTGAAATGCTCGATGGAACTGGGCGGCAACGCGCCCTTCATCGTGTTCGACGATGCCGATCTGGATGCGGCGGTCGCCGGCGCCATGATGTCGAAATACCGCAACAACGGCCAGACCTGCGTCTGCGCCAACCGAATCTATGTGCAGGCCGGGGTCTATGATGCCTTTGCGTCGAAGCTGAAGGCGGCGGTCGAGAAGATGCGCGTGGGCGACGGGCTGGAGCCGGGGGTCGACCTCGGCCCGCTGGTGAACGAGGGAGCGATTGCCAAGGTCGAGGAGCATATAGCGGATGCGGTCGCCAAGGGCGGCACGGTGCTGACCGGCGGCCGGCGACATGCGCTCGGCGGGGCCTTCTTCGAGCCGACCATCGTGACCGGCGTGACGCAGGACATGATGGTGTCGAAGGAGGAGACCTTCGGTCCGCTGGCCCCCCTGTTCCGCTTCGAGACCGAGCAAGAGGCTGTCGACTATGCCAACGACACGATCTTTGGCCTCGCCGCCTATTTCTACGCCCGCGATATCGGCCGGGTGACCCGGGTGCAGGAGGCGCTGGAATACGGGATCGTCGGCGTCAACACCGGCATCATCTCGACCGAGGTCGCGCCCTTCGGCGGCGTCAAGCAGTCGGGCCTGGGACGCGAGGGGTCGCGCCACGGGATCGAGGACTTCCTGGAAATGAAATACGTCTGCCTGTCGATCTGACGGCGGGGGCGGGTAGCTTGGGGCGAAGGGGTCGCTTGGCGGGCGGCCCCCCACCCCCATCTCGCCCCCATTCAGGGGAAGGGGAGGCGCTTGCCTCACCCTTCGGCGGCGGCCTCGGCCCGGTCCACCGCGGGCGCGATGCGGGCGAGCGCATCCTCGGCGGCCGGATGGTCACCCTTGCGCACGGCGTCCGCCGCGATGCGCAGCGCTGCCAGCAGGCGGTCGGTGACCGGACCCTCCAATGCATCGACCCGCTTGCGCAGCGCCGCGACCCGGCGGGCCAGGCGCAGCGTCTCACCCCGGTCGGGTTCGGCCACGGGCGCACGCGATGCCGCCGTGGGGCGGCGCGGTGGTTCGCGCGTGGCCACACCCTGCGGCCGCGCGGACGAGTTCATCAGGGATGCGACCTCGTCCTCCAGCCGCCCGACAAGGCGAGGCACCTCGCCCGACTTGCCGTCCTCGCGCGCCTTCAGGACGGCCGAGAACAGGTCGCGCAGCCGTTCGCCGCGGTCGCCGCCGGCGGCGAGAATTGCGGGGCGCAGCGCCTCGATCCGCTGGCCCATCGCGTCGCGGCCCCCGACCCTTCGACGGGCGGCAGGGCGGCCGCCGTCATCATCCTCGTCCGGCCCCAGCGGGTCGTCCCCGCTGTCGTCGTCCACATCGGATTCGATCTCGTGCCCCAGCTGGTCGAGCACGCGGATGTTGAGCGGCAGCTTCTCGGCGCGCATGTGCTTCTTCAGCTTGCGCGCGATCTCGGGCACCACCTTTTCGCATGTCAGCACCATCACCTTGCCCTGGATGACGAAGGTGCCGAAGGCGACCTTGGTCTGGCCGCTGTCCTTGCGGGTGACGCGGGCGATGATCTCGGGCGGTTTCTTGCGGTGGGTCGCGAACAGCGGCACGTCGCCGTCGCTGTCGGGGCAGAAGGCAAAGGGCATCGGCCGCCGCCGCCCCAGCCGCACGATCTTCTTCAGCTCGTCGCCATGGACGACGTATTCCGAGATGTCGTCGTCCATCGGCCTCCGTTGCGGTCGCTGCCGCTCAGCCTGTCTCCTCGCCGTCGGCGCCGGAAACCTTGACTTCGAGCGGCAGCTTCATGCCGCGCAGCATCTTCTGCAGCTTTCGCTGCATCCCGGGCACGACCTTTTCACAGGTCAGTACCAGCGTCTTGCCGTCGACCTTCATCTTGCCGCAGGCGAACTTGGTCTCCTCGGCCTCCTTGCGGGCCGCCTTGCCCAGGACGTCGGGCTTCTTGCGGCGGTGGACAGTGAACAGCGGCTCGTCCTTGCCGCCGGCCGGAACGAAGGCAAACGTCAGTTCCTTCGACCGGCCGATCTTGACGAACTTCTTGAGTTGAAGCGCGCTGAGCCCAAGCCCTTGTGCCTCGTCGTCCGATTCCTCGGCCATGGAAAGCCTCCCCGCAGGGTTGGAATTGCTTCAATCAACCCGCCGAATGTGGGGCCGGCCTGCCCGGCGGGTCAAGCCCGGGCGCGTCACTTTTTTTCGCCGGGGCAGGGTTGTGCGGCGCGAAAGCTCTGCCATATTGTGAGCCAGAGACATTTTGTGACGCTGCGCCTTCGGGTTGGCAGGTTTGGACTGGATTGACAGGCACGTTCTGGTAACGTGACGGACAGGTGCCGGACGGGCGGCACGATTTGAGAATGAAGCGAGCGTTTTGATGGATTTCGCACGACTCAGGATCAGCCACGGCGACGACGAACCCAGCGGCGAGAATCTGGAATACGATCCCTCGTTCATCTCGCTGGAGCTGGCAGCGCAGCCGGGAGAGGAACGCCAGGTCGGCGACAGCATCATCGCGGCCGAGGATCCCGACCACCGCGAGGTGCTTCAGCTTTCCACCGAACTGCTGGAACGGACCCACGACATCCGCGCGGTGGCCTTTGCGGCCTATTCGCTGCTGCGCACCGAGGGGTTCAACGGCTACCGCGAGGCGGTGTCCTTCCTGCGCTGGATGCTCGAGGAGCATTGGGCGACCTGCCATCCGCAGCTCGATGCCGATGACGACGACGATCCGACCATGCGGATCAACGCGGTGGCCTCGATCGGCGCGCATGACACGATGCTGAAGGGGCTGCGGCTGGCACCGATCACCGAAAGCCGCGCCTTCGGACGGTTCAGCCTGCGCGACATCCTGATCGCCGAGGGCGAGGTCGAGCCGCCTTCGGGCATGGACAGCCCGCCCGAGCCGAGCACGATCAGCGGCGCGTTCCAGGACAGCAAGGCCGACCACATGAAGGCCGTGCGCAGGGCCGTGGACCGGATCTACGAGGATGTGCGCGCGATCAACGGCATCTTCGCCGAGCGCACGCCGGGCAACGGCCCCGACCTCGACGACCTGATCGCGCTGGTCCGCCAGATCCAGACCAAGATGTCGGCCTACGGGATCCGCGGCGAGGACGAGGAAGAGGCCGACGCCGTGTCGGACGACACCCCCGGCGACGCGGGCGACGGCGATGGCGGCGGGGTCGCGACCGGCCCGGCGGCCGGCGGCGGCCGGGCGGCCGGCGGCGGCGTGTCGGGCGTGCCCGGCGCCATCAACAACCAGCAGGACGTGAAGGCCACGCTGGACAAGCTGATCGCCTATTACCAGAAGTTCGAGCCTTCGAGCCCGGTGCCCATGCTGCTTGCCCGCTGCAAGCGTCTGGTGGGGGCCGATTTCCTGACCATCATCAAGGACATCGCGCCCGACGGCCGCGACAACGCCAAGATGGTCGGCGGCATCAAGGACGACGATGACGATGATTGACCGAAGGGCACAGTTGGCTGCATGTTCGGTGATGACCGCGACGAGGGTTCAAGGAGCAACTTATGGCTGGTAGTTCGCAGAAATTCATCGCGCGCAACCGCGCACCGCGGGTGCAGATCGAATACGATGTCGAACTCTACGGCGCCGAGAAGAAGGTCCAGCTGCCCTTCGTGATGGGCGTCATGTCCGATCTCGCGGGCAAGTCCGAGGCGCCGCAGCCGGCGGTGGCCGACCGCAAGTTCCTCGAGATCGACGTGGACAACTTCGACGACCGGATGAAGTCGATGAAGCCGCGCGCCGCCTTCACCGTGCCCAACACGCTGACGGGCGAGGGGAACATGGCGGTCGACATCACCTTCGAGAGCATGGACGACTTCTCGCCCGGGGCCATCGCCCGCAAGGTGGAGCCGCTGAAGAAGCTGCTCGACGCCCGCACGCAGCTGTCGAACCTGATGACCTACATGGACGGCAAGTCGGGGGCCGAGAACCTGATCGGCCAGATCATCCAGGACCCCGCCCTGTTGTCGGCGCTGGCGGCCGCGCCCGCGCCGAAACCCGACGCAGAAGACAAGGGATAAGCCATGGCCGAGACTGCAGCCCAGACCGCCGGCGGCGCCACCGAGACCGCATTCGGGTCGTCGGAGTTCGCCTCGCTCCTGCAGAAGGAGTTCCGGCCCAAGTCAGACCAGGCCAAGACGGCCGTCGAACAGGCCGTCAAGACGCTCGCGCAGCAGGCGCTGGAAAACACCGCGCTGATCTCGACGGACGCGCTGCGCACGATCGAGGGGATCATCGCCGAGATCGACAAGAAGCTGACCGAACAGGTCAACCTGATCATCCACCACGAGGATTTCCAGCAGCTGGAAAGCGCGTGGCGGGGGCTCCACTATCTCGTCAACAACACCGAAACCGACGAGATGCTGAAGATCCGGGTCCTCAACATCTCCAAGAAGGACCTGTCCAAGACCCTGCGCAAGTTCAAGGGCACGGCCTGGGACCAGTCGCCGATCTTCAAGAAGGTCTACGAGGAAGAGTTCGGCCAGTTCGGCGGCGAGCCCTACGGCACGCTGATCACCGACTACTACTTCGACCATTCGCCGCCCGACGTGGAACTCCTGGGGGAGCTGAGCAAGATCGCCGCGGCGGCGCATGCGCCGCTGATCACAGCGCCGAAGCCCACGTTGTTCCAGATGGACAGCTGGTCGGAACTGGCGAACCCGCGCGACCTGACCAAGATCTTCCAGACGCCCGAATACGCCGCCTGGCGCAGCCTGCGCGAGAGCGAGGATTCGAAATATGTCGGCCTTGCCATGCCGCGGTTTCTGGGCCGCCTGCCCTACGGCGCCAAGACCGCCCCGGTCGAGGAATTCGACTTCGAGGAGGACACCGAAGGCGCGGCGTCCGAGAAGTATTCCTGGGTCAACGCGGCCTACGGAATGGCGGTCAACATCAACCGGAGCTTCAAGGAATACGGCTGGTGCTCGCGGATCCGCGGGATCGAGTCGGGCGGCGCGGTGCAGAACCTGCCCAGCCACACCTTCCCGACCGACGACGGCGGCGTGGACCAGAAATGCCCGACCGAGATCGCGATTTCCGATCGGCGCGAGGCGGAACTGGCCAAGAACGGGATGATGCCGCTGATCCACCGCAAGAACAGCGACATCGCGGCCTTCATCGGCGCGCAGTCGCTGCACAAGCCGGCCGAATACACCGATGCCGACGCCACCGCCAACGCCAACCTGGCGGCGCGCCTGCCCTACCTGTTCGCGACCTGCCGCTTCGCGCATTACCTGAAGTGCATCGTCCGCGACAAGATCGGCTCGTACAAGAGCCGGGACGCGATGCAGAACTGGCTGCAGGAGTGGATCAACCAGTATGTCGACTTCGCCTCGGCCACCTCGCCCGAGGAGGAAAAGGCGCGCCGTCCGCTGGCCGCTGCCGAGGTCGTCGTCGAGGAGGTGGAGGGCAACCCGGGCTATTACACGTCTAAGTTCTTCCTGCGGCCGCATTACCAGCTGGAAGGCCTGTCGATTTCGCTGCGGCTGGTGTCGAAGCTGCCGACCGAGAAGGGGTGATCTGGCCCCACCCCGCCCCGGGCCGCGTCGCGCGGCCCCGGGCACCGGGGGCCTGGGAATTCGGTGCACCGCGAGGTGCCATTGAAGCGGGCGTCTGACGAAGGCGCCGATTGCAACGCCCCCCCGGAAGGAGGGGCCCGGAGGCGGCAAGGAGGCCAAGTCCGGTCAACCACCTAGAGGAGACGACAGATGGCTTTTGACGCATTTCTCTACTCGAAGTCCCACAAGGCCTCGATCCCCGGCGAAACACAGGACGCCGAGATGAAGAACTTTTCGGCCTTCGAAATCCTGTCCTTCGAACTCGGGGCCGAGAACACGATCAACATCGGCTCGGTGACGGGCGGCGGCGGCGCCGGCAAGGCGACCTTCAAGGAATTCACCATCACCAAGAAGACCGACACCGCCTCGACGGGCCTGTTCCACGCGCTGGTCACGGGCGAGCACTTCGACGACATGTTCATCGAACTGCGCCGGTCGGGCCAGGCGGTGAAGGAAGGCAAGTCGGGGATCACCTTCCTGAAGTTCGAGTTCCGCATGGTGCTGGTGCAGGACATCGCCTGGTCGGGCTCGGACGGCGACGACATCTGCGAGGAAACGGTGATCTTCCAGTACGGCGCGATCGAGATGACCTACTATCCGCAGGACAAGCAGGGCAAGATGACGGCGCCGCAGGTCAAGCGCTGGAGCCGCGTCAAGAACAACGCGTCGCTGTCGGTGACCTGACACGATGCCGTGCGGCGCCGCGCCCTTGCCGGGTGCGGCGCCGTCCGCTTTCCGGCGCCTGCCGGACATGGCTGCCTCAAAGAACTGGCCGCCTGAAGGACGGAACGAACAACCATGCGCGCAGAAGACCTGCTGAAATCCGGCGATCTGGAAGGGACCCTCGCCGCCCTTCAGGCCGAGGTCCGGGCCAAGCCCGCCGACGCCAAGCTGCGCATCTTCCTGTTCCAGCTCCTGTGCATCACCGGCGACTGGAAACGCGCGATCACCCAGCTCAAGGTCTCGGCCGAACTGGAAGGCGCCGCCGTGCCGATGGCGCAGGCCTACCGCGAGGCGATCATCTGCGAGGTCTACCGCGAGCGCGTCTTTGCCGGCGAGAAGGACCCGCTGGTGTTCGGCGAGCCGCAGGAATGGATCGCCCTGATGGTCGAGGCGCAGAAGGCGCTGGCCCATGGCCGCGCGGCCGAGGCCGCGGCCGTGCGGGAACGCGCGTTCGAAGCGGCGCCAGCGGTGTCGGGCGCGCTGAACGGTGTTGCCTTCACCTGGATCGCCGACGCCGACATGCGGCTCGGGCCGCTGCTCGAGGCGGTGGTGAACGGCCGCTACTTCTGGATGCCCTTCAACAAGATCGCCAAGGTCACGGCCGAGGCGCCGCGCGACCTGCGCGATTGCGTCTGGACGCCGGTGAACATCGAACTGACGAACGGCGGTGACATCGTGGCCTTCCTGCCGACACGCTACGCCGGCACCGCCGAACGCGGCAACGCGGCGCAGAAACTGTCGCGCGCCACCGACTGGACCGATGCGGGGGCCGACACCTTCACGGGCCTCGGCCAGCGGCTCCTGACCACCGACGCCGGCGACACCGCCCTGATGGATCTGCGCAGCCTCCTGATCGAGCAGGCCGAAGGGGCGGTCTGATGGCCGACCACACGCTGTCCGAACGCCTTCAGCCGTCGCTTCTGGATCGCCTGCGCGACGACTCGCCCGAGGACCTCAAGGAAACCCGTGACGCCCGCGTGATCGACCTGCGCCGGCTGCGCGAGATCATCCAGCGCGACCTGTCCTGGCTTCTCAACACCTTCGACAATTCGTCGATGTTCGACCCCGAGGAGTTCCCGAACGTCGCCACTTCGGTCCTGACCTATGGTGTCCGCGAAGTGGCGGGCGAGTATTCGACGGTCGAGCGGGTGCTGATGATCCGCGATTCGATGCGCAGGGCCATCGAGAAGTTCGAGCCCCGCATCATCGCCGGCACGCTCGACGTGATCATGCGCGACGACGACGGCAAGACGCAGACCATCGTGAACTTCGACATCGCGGCCGAGATGTGGGCGCAGCCCCTGCCGATGGAGCTTTACCTGCGCAGCCAGGTGGACATCACCACGGGCGAGCTGAAGCTGGAGCGGCCCAGTTCGGCCGGCGTCATGCGGGCGGCACGCGGGGCCGGGGGCGGCTGATGGATACCCGCGTCCTGCGCCACTACGAGGCCGAGCTTGCCTATCTGCGCGACATGGGCGCAGAGTTCGCCGAGGCCTATCCGAAGATCGCCGCCCGGCTGGGGATGAACGGCACCGAGGTTGTGGACCCCTATGTGGAGCGGCTGCTGGAAGGCGTCGCCTTCCTGTCCGCCCGCGTCCAGCTTGAGTTCGAGCTGCAGTTTCCCGCCTTTACCCGGCATCTGCTTGAAATAGTCTATCCGCACTATCTCGCCCCCACGCCGTCGATGATGGTGGTGGCCTTCACCCCCGACGCCAACGCCCAGATGAAGGACGGCTTCACCGTCCCGCGCGGCACGATGCTGCGCTCGACCCTGGGCGAGGGCGACACGACACCCTGCCAGTTCCGCACCGCGCATGACGTGATGCTCTGGCCGCTGCGGATCGTCGAGGCCGAATACATCGATGGCCGCGGGGCGCTGGTTGCGGCGGGCCTGGCGCGCGACATCGAGGCGCGGGCAGGCCTGCGGCTGCGGCTGCAGCGCCAGGGCGACGAGCCGCTGTCGGGCCTTTCGCTCGATCGGCTGACGCTGTTTCTGTCGAACGCGGGCGGGCGCCACTGGGACCTGCACGAGCTTCTGTCCACGCAGGTCACCGGGCTCTGCGGGCGGTCAACCGACCGCCGCGCCGACTGGATCCTGGAGTTGCGCGGCGGCGAGGTCGCACCGCGGGGATATGCTCCTGAAGAGGCGCTGCTGCCGACACCGAAGCGGTCCTACGACGGCTACAGGCTGTTGCAGGAATACTTCGGGATGCCCGAACGGTTCCACTTCGTCGACCTCGTCGGCCTCCAGCCCGCGATCAAGAAGGCGCAGGGGCAGGAGGTGGACATCTACGTCTTCTTCCGCGACGGCCGGCCCGACATTGCCCCCGCGGTGACGCCCGAGGCGTTCCAGCTGTTCGCCACGCCGGCGGTGAACCTGTTCCCCAAGCGCTGCGACCGGGTGTTCGTGACGCGCACGGACACCGAATTCCACGTCGTACCCGACCGGACCGCCCCGCTCGACTTCGAGATCCATTCGCTGGAAGAGGTCGTCGGCATCTCGGACAAGGGCAAGGAGGATACCGCCTTCCGCCCCTTCTATTCGGCCGACGACTTCACCGCCGCGGGAGACACCTATCCGGCCTACTACACCCAGTTCCGCCGCATGCGGACGCGGACCGAGAAGGAACGGCTGCGCGGGGTGCGCACGTCGTACCTCGGGTCCGAGATGTACATCACGCTGGTCGACCCGGTGCAGGCACCCTACGCCGGCGATCTCGGCCAGCTTTCGGTGCAGGCGATGTGCACCAACCGCGACCTGCCGCTGCTGCTGCCCACCGGCGGGACCGACGTGTTCCACCTGCCCGACGGCGGCCCGATCACCCGTGTCACCACGCCCGTTCCGCCGACCCGCCCGCGCCCGTCGCTGGGCCAGGGCGACACCGCCTGGCGCCTGATCTCGCACCTCAGCCTGAACTATCTGTCAATTGCCGATACCGAGCAGGGCGGCGGGGTGCAGGCGCTGCGCGAACTTGTGGGCATCTACGCGCCGGCGGGCGACAAGACGATCGAGAAGCAGATCGAGGGGATGGTGGGCATCGAAAGCCGCCCCATCGTGAGGCGCATGTCCGACGGCCTCCTGTCCACTGCCGTGCGGGGGCTGGAGATCCGGCTGAACTTCGACGACAGTTTCTTCGAGGGCACGGGGGCCTATCTGCTGGGCTCCGTGCTGGAGCGGTTCTTCCGCCGGTATGTCACGATCAACAGCTTCACCGAAACCGTTCTGACCACCATGCAACGCGGGGAAATCGCGCGATGGAAACCGGACAGGGGACTGGGCCGGATCATCTGACGCATTATGCGCGGCTGCTGGCGGAACCCGACAAACACCACCTGTTCCTCGCCCTTCGGGTGATCGAGGCCGAGTTCGCCGACCGCCCGCGCCTGGGCGAGAGCAAGCGCCCGCGCGAGGATGCGATACGCATCGTGCAATCAGCCGAGGTGGCGTTCCCGACTTCGACGATCGAGGCCATCGACCCGCCTGCGGAGGGGCGGCCGGGCCGGCTGACCAACCGCTTCTTCGGGCTGTTCGGGCCGATGGGGCCGCTGCCCCTGCATCTGACCGAATACACGCGCGACCGCGTGCGCAACGAGCGCGACACGACCTTCCTTGCCTTCTGCAACATGCTGACGCACCGGATGGCGACGTTCCTGTACCGCGCCTGGGCGGCCGCCCAGCCCGCGCCGTCCTTCGACCGGGCGATCCGCGGGCGCGTCGCGCGCAGCGGGCAGGCTGACCCGTTCGAGGGCAAGGTAGCGGCGCTGGCGGGTTATCTTGGGCCCGGGCTGCGCGACCGCGATGCGATGCCCGAGGTCGCCAAGCGGCATTTCGTGGGCCACCTCGCGCCCGGTCCGCGGCATGCCGAGGGGCTGGTGTCGATCCTGTCGGCCTTCCTGCGGACGCCGGTTTCGCTGAAACCCTTCGTGGGGGAATGGCTGCAGCTCGAATCCGACGACCGCTGGCAATTGGGCGCGAAGGCCGGGCTGGGGCAGGGCACCTCGATCGGCAATCGCGTCTGGTCGCATTCGGCCAAGTTCCGGTTGCGGATCGGGCCGATGTCGCTGGCCGATTTCCGCCGCCTGATGCCGGGGTCGCGGTCGCTCGACCGGCTCGAGGCCATCGTGCGCAACTATGTGGGCGACACGCTGGACTGGGACATGAACCTGGTCCTGAAACGTGACGAGGTGCCGCCAGCGGTCCTGGGGCAGAGCGTGGCCCTGGGGCATACCGGCTGGATCGGCACGCGGACCAAGGACAGCGACGCCGACGATCTGTATCTTGTGCCGCAAAGCCTGTCGCGCCGTCGCGCGGCAGAGGCGGCCTGACAGCACAACACACCCGGCCATGACCGGGGAAGGACAGAGGGAAGGTAGGACGAGATGAGCGATATCAGCCGCGTGGCCCTGTTCGGCAAGCTGAACAGGCTGGGGTATCAGGCGATCGAGAGTGCGGCGGTCTTCTGCAAGCTGCGGGGCAATCCCTATGTCGAACTGATCCACTGGTTCCACCAGATCCTCCAGCAGGCCGACAGCGACATCCATCGCATCGTCAAGCACTACAAGCTCGACCCTGCGCGGCTGGCCGCCGACATGACCCGGGCGCTGGATGCGCTGCCGCGGGGGGCGTCCTCGATCCAGGACCTGTCCTCGCATCTGGAGGACGCGGCGCGGCAGGCTTGGGTCTGGTCGTCGCTGAAATACAACTCGGCGCAGATCAGGACGGCGCATGTCGTGCTCGGCCTCGTGAAGGACAAGGACACGATGGGCCGCCTCTACGGCATGTCCGACCAGTTCCGCCTGATCAAGGCCGATGATCTGGCCGAGAACCTGGCCGATATCGTGGCCGGCAGCCCCGAGGATGCACTGACCGCCGCGGCCGCCGCTGCCGGGCCGGGCGAGGCCTCGGGCGCCATCGCGCCGGCGCAGATGGGCAAGGAAGAGGCGCTGAAGCAGTTCACGACCGACCTGACGCAGCAGGCCCGCGACGGCAAGATCGACCCGATCATGGGCCGCGACGAGGAAATCCGCCAGGTCGTGGACGTGCTGATGCGGCGGCGCCAGAACAACCCGATCCTCGTGGGCGAGGCCGGCGTGGGCAAGACCGCGGTGGTCGAGGGCTTCGCGCTGCGCATCGCGCGGGGCGACGTGCCCCCCAGTCTCAAGGACGCGCGCATCCTGACACTGGACGTGGGCCTGCTGCAGGCCGGCGCCAGCATGAAGGGCGAATTCGAGAACCGCCTGAAATCGGTGATCGAGGAGATTCAGGCCTCGACCACCCCGATCATCACCTTCATCGACGAGACTCATACGCTGATCGGCGCCGGGGGGGCGGCGGGCACGGGCGATGCGGCCAACCTGCTGAAGCCGGCGCTGGCGCGCGGCACGCTGCGCACCGTCGGCGCGACCACCTGGGCCGAATACAAGAAGCATATCGAGAAGGACCCGGCGCTGACCCGCCGGTTCCAGACCGTCGTGGTGGACGAGCCAAGCCCGACCAAGGCGATCATGATGATGCGCGGCATCGCCTCGATGCTGGAGAAGCACCACAAGGTGCAGGTGCTGGACGAGGGGATCGAGGCGGCGGTGAACCTGTCGGCCCGCTACATCCCGGCCCGGCAGCTGCCCGACAAGTCGGTTTCCGTGCTCGACACCGCCTGCGCCCGCGTGGCGATCAGCCAGCACGCCGTCCCGCCCGAGGTGGACGACTCGCGCAAGCGCATCTCGGCGCTGGAGACCGAACTGGAGATCATCGACCGCGACGAGACCGCGGGCTACGACGTGACCGAACGGCGCGCGGCGATCCAGGGCATCAAGGCCGACGAGGAAAAGCGCCTTGCAGACCTGACCGGCCGGTGGGAGGCCGAAAGGGCCGTGGTCGAGCAGATCCTCGCCATCCGCGCCAGGCTGCGCGAGGGCGGCCAGCCGGTCGAGGGCGTGGCAGAAGGCGAGGCGCCGCCCGACCGCGAGTCGCTGATGGCCGACCTCAAGGCCAGGAATGCGGAACTGGTGGCGATGCAGGGGGAAAACCCGCTGATCCTGCCCATCGTGGACGCGCAGGCAGTGGCCACGGTCGTGGGCGACTGGACGGGTATTCCCGTGGGCCGGATGCTGAAGGACGAGATCGAGACGGTCCTGAACCTCGACCAGCACCTGGCCAAGCGCGTGATCGGCCAGGACCATGCGATGCGGATGATCGCCAAGCGCATCCAGACCAGCCGGGCGGGCCTCGACAACCCCTCGAAGCCGATCGGCGTGTTCATGCTGGCCGGCACGAGCGGCGTGGGCAAGACGGAAACCGCGCTCGCGCTGGCCGAGGTGCTCTATGGCGGCGAACAGAACGTCATCACCATCAACATGAGCGAATATCAGGAAGCCCACACGGTCAGCAGCCTCAAGGGCGCGCCCCCCGGCTATGTCGGATACGGCGAGGGCGGCGTGCTGACCGAGGCGGTGCGGCGCAAGCCCTATTCGGTCGTGCTGCTGGACGAGGTGGAAAAGGCCCACCCGGACGTGCACGAGATCTTCTTCCAGGTCTTCGACAAGGGCCAGATGGAGGATGGCGAAGGCCGGATGATCGACTTCCGCAACTGCCTGATCCTGCTGACCACGAACGCCGGGACGGAAATGATCATGGACATGTGCTCCGACCCCGACCTGATGCCCGACCCGGAGGGCCTGTCCAAGGCGCTGCGCGACCCGCTGCTGAAGATCTTCCCGCCGGCGCTTCTGGGCCGGCTGGTCGTGATCCCCTACTACCCGCTCAGCCCTGCGATGATCGCCGAGATCACCAAGCTGCAGCTCAACCGCATCAAGAAGCGGGTGCAGGCGGCCCATGGGGTGCCGTTCGACTACAGCCAGGGCGTGGTCGACACCATCGTTGCCCGCTGTCAGGAACTGGAGTCGGGCGGCCGGATGATCGACGCCATCGTCACCAACACGATGCTGCCCGACATCTCGAACGAGTTCCTGCGCCGCATGATGTCGGGCGGCGAGGTCAAGCGCGTTTCCATCGACGTTGAAGACGGAGAATTCACCTACAGCTTCGATTGATTGGGAGAAATGAGATGGCTGCCGAAGGCAAGAAGGATGTGACCGTTGCGGTCAAGATGAAGGTGACGGACCAGATGTCCAGCGCCGCCAAGAAGTACCAGATCCAGGACTCGACGCTGAAAAAGCTCATCTCCAAGGAATTCAAGTTCGAGAAGAAGGTCGAGACGGACCCCAGGAAAAATCCGAAGCGCGACCTCGACAGCGCGATGGAGCGGCTTCTGACCTATGCCATGGGCATCGTTGCCAACGGCCTGGACCAGTTGGGCAGCAAGAACATGGACGCCAAGGCACAGAAGAAGAAGGAGGCCGACTGCCTGTCGGCGCTCGAGGACATCTTCAAGGACATGCCCAAGGTCTGCGAGGAGAAGCTGAAGGACATCCTGTCGGGCAAGGAGGACAACAAGAAGGCGATTGCCGGCGGCACGAAGGCGTTCGACAAGCTGGCCAAGCTCGACACGAAGGGCGCCTTCGACAAGCCGCGAAAGGCGCTCGTCGCCATCTTCCAGTCGCTCGAGAAGGAACTGAAGCGCGACGGCGACAAGAAGTCGGTCACGGCGGAGGCGTCCAAGGAGATCGGCGCCATCATGAAGGAATTCGCCGATACCGGCATGGAAGTGGCCAATGCCGCCGAATTCATGCTGCGCACCGCGAGTTCGCTCAAGAACGACCGCAAGGCCGACAGCGAGCTGGTGGCCTTTGCCAAGAAGGTGCTCAAGTACCAGGATGCGCTGGGCGGCTTCGAGGACGAGATCGACCGCTTCCAGGAACTGATCGAGGCCGCGCAGGAGGACCTGAAGGGCGGCGAGATGAAGCCCGAGGACGCGCGGTTCTTCGCCAAGGAACTGAACGGGATGACGGAGATCGAGTCCGACGGAAACCAGGTTGCCGATCTGGTCAAGAAGCTCAAGCCGGAGTTCGAGAAGATCGTGAAGAAGCTGGAAGCATCGTGAAGAAGCCCGGCACATGACGGCGACAGCGGTTCCGGGACAGGTTCTGAAGGGGGCGGGCCATGGCTAGCTCGCAGAAGTTCATCGCCCGCAACCGCGCGCCCCGTGTGCAGATCGAATATGATGTGGAGCTTTATGGCGCGCAGAAGAAGGTCGACCTTCCCTTCGTCATGGGGATCATGGCCGACCTGTCCGGCAACCCCGCCGAGGCGCTGCCCGGCGTGGCAGACCGCAAGTTCCTTGAGATTGACGTCGACAGTTTCGACGAGCGGATGAAGGCGATGCGCCCCCGGGCGGCCTTCAGCGTGCCCAACACCCTGACGGGCGAGGGCAACCTATCGGTCGACATCACCTTCGAGAAGATGGATGACTTCACCCCCGGCGCCATCGCCGCGCGCGTGGAGCCCCTGCGCAAGCTCCTCGAGGCGCGCACGCAGCTGTCGGACCTGATGACCTACATGGACGGCAAGACCGGAGCAGAGGCGCTGGTCGAGCGCATCCTCGGCAGTTCCGCGACCCTGGGGGCGCTGGCCGGGGGCGACGCCGCGGAGCTGGACCGGGCGGCCGTGCTTGACGGGCTGCGGGCGGCGGCGCCCACCCCCGCGGCCCCGGCCGACGGCGGATCGGCCGACATCCTCGCCCGCCTGCGCG
>DAOLBY010000027.1:0-14413 GCA_035324325.1 Paracoccaceae bacterium
AGTGCGGGCAGGTCTCGGCGGTGAAATCCGAGGTGCCGGCAAAGCGTCGCAGCATGTCCCCCGTTGCCGCACTGGTGACATGGGCGATGTGCAACCGGGCGCCGGCGGCCACGTTCAGCGTCAGCAGCTGCGCCACTGCCAGCGCCTCGGCCAGGGCGGGCCGGGCGACGTTGTGCGTTGCGGCATCGGCGGGGTCGAGCGCCCGCGCGGCGTCGGCGGCGCGGGCCAGCACCTCGGGGTGTTCGGCGTGGACGACGACCAGCAGCCCGGCGCGGGCGGCGAGGTCCAGCACCAGTGCCTGGTCGGCGGCGTTCGGCCAGGCCAGCCCCGCGAACTCCCGGTCACGGCCGGGGGGCGCGGGCGTCGTGAAGATCTTGAGCGCGACGACCCCGGCTTCGGCCAGTGCATGGAAGGCGGCTTCGGTCAGCTCCACCGGGGCTGCATAGAGGCCGAAGTCGACCAGGGCGGTCTGCGCGAAGTGGTCGCGCCGCAGCGCCACGCGGTCGGGCGCGTTGCAGCAGGGATCGGTGATCGGCATCTCGAAGACCGAAGTGATGCCCCCCTTGGCGCAGGCCGCGGTTTCCGACAGCACGGTACCGCGCTGCGGATAGGCGGGGCTGCGGATGTGGCAGTGGATGTCGATGGCACCGGGAAGCACGTGCAGGCCGGAGGCGTCGATGATCTCGGCCGCGGCGGGGTGCGCGCCGGGGGGAAGGATCGCGTGGATCCGCCCTTCGCGCACCAGGACCGAGCCGGCGCGCGGCGGTCCTTCGGGCAGGACCAGCGTGCCGCCCGAAATGACCAGATCGGCGGTCATTTCAATCCCAGTTCCGTCAGCGCCTGCGCCACCCCGTCCAGATGCGTCAGGTGCATCGAACTGTAGTTGGGCGACAGCACGATGCCATGCCCGCCCGCGCGATAGGTGGCATGGACGGACCGATAGGCGATGTCGGTCGTCATCTTCGCAGTGTCGGGCCGCGACCGCGGGGCATCGACACCGATGCCCATGTAGACCCTGGCCCGCCCCTCGACTCCGCGCAGGGCGTCGGCACACTGGCCATGGACATAGGTGTCCGGGTCCATTCCGGCCGATACGATCCGGTCCCACGGCGCCTCGTCCAGCCCGAGGATGCGGAACAGTGCCGCCTGCGTCTCGGCCGGGGAAAAGTCGCGCAGGACGGTCTTGCGGAAGAAGCCCAGTTCCTTGGCCCAGACCTCGCCGGCCTGGTGCTGGTAGGTGATCGGCTTGACGAAATCGGCATAGCGCGTCTGTTCCGCCCAGGGCCATTGCGCGCGCCTGATCAGGTTGAAATGGTTGCGGTTCCAGATGTTCAGGCCGAACGGCAGGTGCGGCTTGCACCACTTGACCAGCCCGTAAAGCTCGCGGTCCAGATCCTTGTTGCGCTCCAGCCAGAACTTCTCCCAGACCAGCGCCTCGGGGTTGTCCAGAAGCATCCGCAGGAAGGTGATCAGCGTGCCGTCATGGAACGACTTGCCCGCCGCGGCCTCCTGGCAGAAGTCATGGAGGCGCAGCAGGGCCTGGCGGCAGGCTTCCACGTACACGCCCCGCGCGGCCGCCTCGGCGCGGGCGGGGGCGGAGAAATCGCCGGGGCAGCCGCCCTGGATCAGCGTGTCGATCGGCGAGTTGCGTTCGTTGCACCACATCAGCCCGTCGAGGTCATGGCTGCGGACCTGATCCTCGATCATCGAATGGATCCAGCTGCGGTATCCGGGGTTCGAAGTGCTGGGCTCGCCTCCGAGACGGCCGAAGATGTCCACCTCCATCGCCTGCGGCAGTGTGGGGATCTCGACCGCCGCCGCCGACCCGTGACCTGCATACTTGAAGAATGGCTCCATCAGTTCGACGTAGACCTTCATGCCCCGCGCATGGGCGGCGGGGATGACCATGCGCAGGATGTCCTTGCCCGCGAACTCGGGGTCGCGCGAACGGTAGTCGGCCATGAAGGGGTCGCGGTAGTAGCGCGGATCGGGGTCGAAATAGGCACCGCCCTGCATCTGGTAGGGCTGTGGCACGCCGTGGTCGGGCCAGCCGTCCAGCGCGTGGCTGATCGACCTGCCGGATTTCAGCCCCAGCCAGGACACCGTGCCCAGCATCAGGACATTGACGCCGACGCGGTGCTGGAGCGTGTCCAGAACGGACTCGACGCCCTCGTCGACGAAGGAGATCGGGCTGATCTGGATGCCGACGAACTTTTCCTTCGGATCGGGCAGGGTCATGCGGCTGACTTTCGCTTGGCCACGAAGGCCGCTATGCGGTGCATCGCTTCCTGGATCAGCGGCAGCGGTTGCAGGTATCCAATCCGGACGTAGTGCGGGCTGTCGTCGCCGAACATCGAGCCCGGAAAGACCATCACGCCGGTTTCGCGCAGCAGTGCCTCGCAGAATGCGGGCGCGTCCATGCCGGTATGCGAGATGTTGACGTAGATGTAGAAGGCCCCGCCCGGGTGACCGTAGGTGAATCCGGCCGCGCTCAGCGCCGGCATCAGCCAGTCGCGCCGCGTCCTGTAGTCGTCCAGCATGGCCTGGATCGGTTCCTGCGGGCCGGTCAGCGCGGCAAGCGCCGCGTGCTGGCTGATCGTGCAGGTGTTGATCGACAGGGTGTGGCGCGGTTCGGTCAGCCTGGCCACGAAGTCGGCCGGCGCGGCCAGGTACCCGACGCGCCAGCCCGTCATCGCATAGGTCTTGGAAAACCCGTTCAGCGTGATCGTGCGCTCCTTCATCCCCGGCAGGGTGGCGATGGACAGGTGTTCGTTGGGGGCATAGATCATGCGGGCGTAGATCTCGTCCGCGATGATCAGGATGTCGTGCTTCACCGCGAGGTCGGCGATCCGGCGGATCACGTCGGGCGGTGTCACGGCGCCGGTGGGATTGTTGGGCGAAACGAGGACGAACATGCGCGTGCGGGGGGTGATCCTCGCCTCGATCTCGGCCACGTCCAGCGCGAAATCGTCCTTCTGGTAGGTCGGAACCGGCACCGGCAGGCCGCCGCAGAGGTGGACGGCGGTATCGTAGGTGGTGAAACGGGGCGAGGTGATCAGCACCTCGTCCCCCGGCGCCACGAGGCCCAGCATGCACAGCATGATGGATTCCTGCACCCCCGCCGTCACCACGATCTCGTCCGCCGTGTAGTCGAGGCCGTAGCCCGCCTTCAGGTCGGCCGCGATGGCCTGGCGCAGCGCGGGCAGGCCGGTCGGGCCGGTGTAATGGTGCTGGTTGGCGTCCAGCGCCGCCTTGGCGGCGTCGACGATATGGGCGGGCGTGTGGAAATCCGGGTCGCCCCGGCCCATGGCGATGACGTCCTTCATCCCGGCGGCGATGCCCAGCATCCGGGTACGGAAGCTGCCGTCCTCTTCGACGATGCGGGGGGCGAGGCGTTCGACCAGCAGGCTCATCCGTGCATCCTCTTTCCGGCGACGTAGGTGGTGCGCACACGCTCGAGCGCGAACAGGTCCGCGTCAGGATTGCCGTCGACGACGATCAGGTCGGCCGCCTTGCCGGGTTCCAGCGTGCCGATCAGATGATCCATCTTCGACACCCGCGCGGCGCGGATGGTGATCGAGGCCAGCGCGTCCATGGCGTCGGGGCAGACGCCCACCTTGACCATATGGGCCAGTTCGGGGGCGATGACGTCATGTTCGACCGCCGGGCTGCCCGCATCGGTGCCGAACACGATGGGCACGCCGCGTTCGGCGGCGCGCTTCAGGCCGGCATAGCGGCTAGGGTCCGAGACGGCCTTGATCCGTTCCTCGATCTTCCATTCGGGGATGCCGAAGCGGCGCGCGACCTCGGGCTGCGACTGCTGGACGAGGGGGGCGAAGGTGGTGACGATCGGCAGCTTTTTTGCCAGCAGCACATCGATCGTCGCGTCGCTCATCGATCCGCCGTGTTCGATGCAGTCCACTCCGAAATCGGCCACGCGGCGAATGCAGGCGTCATAGGTGGCGTGCGCCGTGACGGGCAGCCGGTTGCGGTGCGCCTCGTCGATCACGGCCTCAAGTTCGGCGTCGGTGAACTCCAGCGTGTCGTGGCAGGCCATGATCTTGATGAGATCCGCGCCGCCCCTGACCTGTTCGCGCACTGCGCGGCGCATCTCGTCCGCACCCGAGGCCTCGCGGCAGACCCAGTAGGTGTGCCCACCCGTCTGGATGATCGCGTTGCCGCAGACCTTGAGACGCGGGCCGGGAAAGATGCCCTGCTCCACTGCCTGCTTCGAATAGAGGTTCATGTCGTGGAAGCCGAGGTCGCGCACCATGGTGACGCCTGCGCGCAGGGATTTCAGCATGTTGCCCGCCGCCTTGAAGGCGCTGATCGGCTTGGGGTCGTCCATCGACTGGCGGGCGAGGTCGTGGATCCCGTCCCAGTTCAGGTGCGCGTGGCTGTTGATCAGCCCCGGCATGATCGTGCCGCCGGTTTCGGTCACGGTTCCGGCGGGCATTTCGGCCCGGGCGCCGACGGCCGTGATCTTGCCCCCCGCGATCTGGACAAAGCCATCCTCGATGACGGCTCCCGCCATGGTCAGAACGCGCCCCGCAAGGATGCGGTCCTCGGCCGCCTGGTCGAACATCGGCTTCGTGATCTTCTGGTAGCGCCATGCGGCGGGTTCGGGCATCGGGGCCTCCTCAGGCGGGAATGACGCGGGCGTCGAACGGGTGGTCGGACTGGAAGCGGCTGGGCGTTTCGGTGCGCCCCGCGGATACGATCAGCGTCTCGATGGTGCGCCAGCCGTCCAGATCGGGGCGGTAGATGCCCGGCTCGCAGGAAAACACCATGCCGGGTGCGGCGGGTGTCGGGTCGCCGGGCGAGAGCCAGGGCGCCTCGTGACCCTCGGCGCCCATGCCATGGCCGATGCGGTGGCGGATTGCGTCACCGAAGCCGGCCGCCCGGATCGGAGCCAGTGCGGCATCGTTCACCGCCTCGCAGGGCAGGCGCGCGTCGAGCGCCGCGCGCGTAGCGTCGTTGGCATCCTGCATCGCCTGCATGATGCGGCGCTGTTCGGGGCTGATGTCGCCGCAGACCAGCGTCACACCGCTTTCGGCATGGCAACCGCCGAGCGAACAGCCGATGCCCGCGATGATCGGCTCGCCCGGCTGCGGCCGGCGGGCGATGACCGTGCCGTGGGGCAGCGCGGCCCGGGGGCCGGAGTGGACCGAGGCGGTGATCCCCATCCTGGTGCCGGCAAAGGCCTCGCCATAGTCACGCGCCAGTGCCGCGCGGGCATGGCCGGTGCAGTCGGCCATGAGGTCGAGTTCGGTTCCGCCCTGCGCGATGATGTCGCCACCCTGCTTCAGCAGACGGCGCAGCACCAGGTCCGCATAGGTCGCCGCGGTGCGGATCAGCGCCAGTTCCTGCGGATGCTTGATGCTGCGCTCCGGCAGGCAGTGGTCGGTCAGGTCCAGGGCGCAGATCGCCTGTGCGGCGGCCAGATACCGCGCCTCGAACGCATCCACCCCGACCCGCCGTGCCCCGGTCTGCGCCAGCATCCACAGCGCAGGCGGGGTGTGGCCGGGGAATTCGTCATAGGTCACAACCCGCACACCCGGCACGGCAAGCGCGTTTTCCAGTTCCAGATGGGGCACGAACAGCGTCGCCTCGCCCCCCGTGGGCAGCCATAGGCCCATCGGGCGCTCATTCACCGAAAACAACCAGCCCGATGCATAGGCCACATTGCCGGGCGCCAGCAGCAGCAACCCGTCCAGCCCCGCCCGTTCAGCCCGGGCACGCAGGCGGTCGCGCACCATGGCGCGGAATGCGGGGGAGAGGGGCGCTTCGGGGGTGGGCACGGTCACAGCACGCGGTCCACATAGGGGCCGATCGTGTCGATCCGCGCCGACAGGCCCAGTTCGGCGCCCAGCGCCCGCAGGTCGGCCAGCACCTCGTCGTCAAGCGGTACGCCGGCGGCCGATTTGCGCGCAGCGCGGCGCGCCTCCTGCTCGCCGGGCAGCAGGATCTCGGTGAATCCCGGACGCAGGGCGCGGGATTTGACCATCTGCGCGAAAGCATCCATCCGGGCGCGGAATTCGGCCAGCGGCATGAACCATTCGATATCGATCGCGGTCAGCGTGTGGCTCACGTCCAGCTTTGCCGGGTCGGAATAGGGCGTCAGGCCAAAGCCGCCGCCGCCCAGAACGCCCGTCATCACATCCGTCATGAAGGCCAGACCATAGCCCTTGTACTGCCCGATCCCCAGCAGCGCGCCGGCCATCGCGGCGTTCGGATCGTCGGTCTCGTCGCCGTCGGGCGTCAGCGCCCAGTCGCGCGGCATCGGGCGCCCTTCGCGCGCGTGCCATTGCATCATGCCCTTGCCCGCGGTCGTCAGGGCAATGTCCATCACCACGGGAAAGCCCAGCCCCGTGGGCGCGGCAATGCCCCAGGGGTTGGTGCCGACAGCGCCCTGCCGCCCGCCCCAGGGGGCCATTTCCGGGCCTGCGTTGGTATAGGCGATGCCGATGCAGCCGGCGGCCTCGGCCGCGCAGGCGTGGACGGCGCTGCTGCCGTAGTGGGTGGAGTTGCGGACGATCACCTGGCCGATGCCGCAGACCTTGGCCTTCTGCACCGCGATCTGCATGGCGCGTGCGGCGGCCACCGTGCCGATGCCGTTGTGGGCGTCGACAAGCGCAAGGGCCGGGCTTTCCTTCACCACCTCGATCCGCGTCCTTACATCCACAAGCCCGGCGTTGATGCGTTCCTGATAGCGGCGCAGGCGGCGCACGCCCTGTCCGTGGCCGGGATGGAAGCGAAGTTCGGAGAAGATGAGCGCCTCGGCAAAGATGGTCGCGTCCTCGGCCGACAGGCCAAGCGCGCGAAAGCCCTCGGTCATGAAGGCCGACAGGCTGTCTCGGGTCACGCTGGTCATCGGGATCATGGTCACGGCTCCAGCGACAGAAGCCCGGCGATGTTGGTGCCAGGGGCATCGAAACTGCCCAGTTCGCCGGCCGGCGACGTCATCAGGATCGCGATGCCGGGGCCAAAGCCGGCGCGCGGCCCGTCGGTTGTGCAGATCACGCCCAGCGCGCGGGCACCGCGCAGATAGCCGTGGTTGTAGCGGCTGTCGGTATCGGCCAGTGCCACGATGTCGCCAAGCCGCAGTGCGTCGAGCCCATGCCGTGCCAGTTCGCCCCTGTCGGTCGATTGCAGGTGCAGGCTGCCGCCTTCGGACGTCAGACCCAGCCCCGCGCCGACCAGATGTGCGGGGATCGTCGCCACGACACCGAAGTCGATGCGCCCCCCGTCCTTGCGGCAGGGCAGGGCGTCGAGCAGGTTCGGCCCGATCCCTTTCAGCATCACGGCCGGGTGGTCGGTCAGCGCCATGCCGATGCCTTCGGACCGGATCACGATCTGGTCGCCCACCGCCATCTTCGCGCGTGCGGCCTTGGGGAAGTGGACGATCACCTGTTCCGAGAACCGCCCCGACTTGCCGGTGACGACTCCCGCCGTGCCGGCCGCCTGTCCGGTCATCACCTTCGCGCGGTTGCCGACGCAGGCATAGACGTTCAGGCCCCGGTTGCGCGTGTCCTCGGCCTGGCGGATCGAGACGCCGGGGTGGATGCAGTCCGCCGCCCAGCCGAAGGCGCGGTCGCCGACGCTGACGTTGTAGACGATGCCGCCGTAGGTCGGCAGCAGGAAGGCGGTACCGTCGGAGGCAAGGCGGTAAGGTTCGGCCGGCAGGCCGGGAAACCCCGGATGCACGATGTGGCCGGCAACCGAGACGGCCACCAGATCGGCGGCATTGGTGGCAACTGGGGCGGTCATGCGGCACTCCGGATGTTCAGCGTCTGCGCGATGTTGGCGCCGGGTTCGACGGAAAATCCCAACCGTTCGGCCGGGCCCGTGATCAGGGTCAGGATGCCGGGGCCGTGCCCGGTCATCACGCTGTCGCCGTGGATGCACAGGCAGATCGCGATCCAGCCTTCGCGGAAGCTGCGGCCGAAGCGGTGATCCACGTTGCGGATGGCGATCAGGTCGCCCAACCGCATACGGTCGATCCCCAGGTCGGCCATCAGCGCACGGTCGCCCGACATCAGGTCCTGGTCGACGTACTCGGCGTTCAGTTCGGCCCCCGACCCCATGATCCGGGCTGGCAGTTCCATCGCCACCGGGCAGATGATCTGGCCGTTCTCGGCGCGCAGATTGTAGGCGCGGGCCAGTTCCGGCGAGGTCTTCTTGAACTCCAGTTCGGGAAAGCCCGCAAGCCGGATGCCGCGGCCGCGCGCACGGATCTGCACGGTGTCGCCGATCGTCATGTCCTCCAGCACCTCGGGTGCGAAGTCGACCAGAAGTCGGGCGTGTTCGCCGGTGACGATCCCCTTGGCCCCGCGCGCGAGGCCCGTGGTCACCTCTGCCTCGTTGCCGATGCAGGTGAGGTAGTGCAGCGCGAAGTCGGATTTCTCGTCGGCATGGGCGATGCTGACGCCGGGCTCCACATGATCGCCGGCCCAGCCGAAGGCGCGGTCGCCCACGCGCGCATTGTAGGCGATGCCCGACATCCCCGGCAGGACCGCGGCGCGACCGTCGGGCCAGTGAAGGTATCCGTTTGGCCGCATCGTGGGCTGGCTGACCTGTCCGGTCACCGCCATTTCGACCAGATCCTCGACGTTCCAGCGCAGGCTTTCCGACATGCCTCTCCCCGGTTCTGTTCGTGGTCCGGGGGCGGGATTGTTTCCTTGACAACCCCGGACGACTCGAACGATAGTGCCTTTGTCGATTGTCGACAACAGACAATTTGCGACGCCGGACGGGCAGGACCCGGTCGGGAAGGCCCCAGGGGACGAAAAGGGAATCAATGGGTTACTCAGCGCTTCTGGATCGCATGGGGCAGGTCAACGACCTGCTGAACGCCAAGTCGGTGCTGGCCTGGGACGCCCGAGTGATGATGCCGCCCGGTGGGGCCGAAACGCGCGCAAAGCAGCTGGCCACGCTTTCGGTCCTGGCGCGCGACCATCTGGTCGCCGACGCGTCGCGCCGGGCACTGGATGCGGCCGAGGCCGAGGTCGCCGCACTGCCCGCGGACAGCGTGGAACGGGTGGTCTGCGCCCAGGTGCGCGAGGCGATCGACTATCACCTGCGCATTCCGGCCGACCTGGTTCACCGACGGGCCGAGACGGGGTCCATCGGGCAGGACATCTGGGCCCGGGCCCGCGCCGACAACGACTTTGCCGCCTTCGCCCCGGTGCTGGAGGAGACGGTCGCCCTGAACCGCGAGATGGCCGAGTGCATCGGCTACGAGGACCACCCCTACGACGCGCTGATGTATCGCTTCGAGCCAGGCGAGACGGTGGCGACGCTGCGTCCCCTGTTTGCCCGCCTGCGCGAAGGGATGCTGCCCCTGCTGCGCGCGATTGCCGAGAAGGATGCGCCGCGCACCGATTTCCTGCGCCGCCCCTTCCCAAAGCAGGCGCAGCTCGATTTCGGGCTGAAGATGGCGGCACGGCTGGGCTATGACCTCAATCGCGGGCGGCTCGATACCACGGTCCACCCCTTCGAGGTGTCGTTCACCCGCAACGACGTGCGCATCACCACGCGCGTCAACGAGAACTGGATGCCGATGTGCCTGTTCGGCTGCCTGCACGAGGCCGGGCACGGGCTTTACGAGCAATACGCCGACCCCGCCCACGTGCGCACGCCGCTGGCGACCGATCTTGTGGGTCTCTATGCCGTCTCGGGGGTCAGCTTCGGTGCTCACGAAAGCCAGTCGCGCCTGTTCGAGAACCATGTCGGCCGCAGCCGCGAGTTCTGGGAACTCAACTTCCCCGAGGCGCGCGCCGCCTTCCCCGAACAGCTGGCCGACATCGACGCCGAGACCTTCTGGCGCGCGGTGAATCGCGTGGTGCCGGGGTTCATCCGGGTCGAGGCCGACGAACTGACCTACGACTTCCACATCATGCTGCGGGTCGACATCGAGGCTGCACTGATCGACGGGTCGCTTAAGGTGGCGGACCTGCCCGGGGCCTGGAACGCCAAGATCAAGGAATACCTCGGCCTCGACGTGCCGGACGACCGACAGGGCGTGCTGCAGGACGTTCACTGGTCGTCGGGCCAGATCGGCACATTCTGCAACTATACCATCGGCAACGTGATGGCGGGCCAGCTGTTCGAGGTGGCGCGGCAGGACGCCGCCGTGGCGCAGGGACTGGCGAGCGCGGACTACACGCCCTTGCGGGAATGGATGACCGAGCATGTCCACCGCCACGGCCGCCGTTATTCCCGCGACGAACTGCTGGTCCGGGCGACGGGCCGGCCGATGGACCCGGAACCCTACATCGCGCACCTGACCGCGAAGTACTCCGAAATCTATGGGATCTGAGCGCATGCCCGACATGACGAACCGGCTGGCCGACCGCGTGAAGCTGAAGGACGCGCATGTGATCACGCGCATGGCTGACATCGCCGAGGGCCTGCAGGACGTGATCCGCCTTGGCCGGGGCGATCCCGACCTCGATACGCCTGCGCATATCATCGCAGCGGGGCAGAAGGCGCTGTCCGAAGGCGCCACGCATTACACCCATCCCCTCGGCATCCCGGCGCTGCGTCTGGCCATCGCCGACAACATCCGTGCCTACGGTGGGGCCGATTATGCGCCCGAGAACATCGTCGTGACGCCCGGCGGGCAGCAGGCGATGTTCGTGATCGCGCTGGGCCTTCTGAACCCCGGGGACGAGATCCTCGTGCCCTGCCCGGGCTACAATCCCTATCACCAGGCCGCGGAACTGTCGGGCGCAACGGTCGTCAACATCAAGACGACGATCGCTACCAACTTCTGCGTCACCGCCGAGATGGTGCGCGCCGCGATCACCCCGCGATCGAAGATCCTCGTTCTGATCAACCCGAACAATCCCACGGGCACCGTGACCCCCCCGGCCGAGGTGGCGCGCATCGCCGAGGTCGCGCGCGAACACGACCTGATCGTGATTTCCGACGAGATCTATGCGCGGCTGACCTACGGCAACCATGCCGTCCAGCCGGTCGCGGCGCTGCCCGGCATGTTCGAGCGGACGATCACCCTGTCGGGCCTGTCCAAGGCCTATGCGATGACGGGCTGGCGCGTGGGCTACTTCGCCGGGCCGCCCGCCCTGATCCCCGCGCTGGCCGAGATCAACCACGCCTTCGCCATCTCGACCGCCGCGGTCAGCCAGCACGCCGCGCTTGCGGCACTGACCGGCCCGCAGGATTGCGTCGAGGACATGCGCCGCACCTATGACGAACGCCGCCTTGCGCTGTGCCAGGGGCTGGCGTCCCTCGGCATCCCCTTCGCCGAACCGCAGGGCGCGTTCTACGTCTATGCCGACGTGTCGGTCACCGGCATTCCCGCCAGCGCCTTCTGCGAGCGGCTGCTGGCCGAGGGGCGGGTGATGATCTACCCGGGCATCATCTACGGCGACCACACCGACGATTTCGTCCGCATGTCGCTGACCCAGCCGGTTCCCCGCATCCGCGAAGCGATCGCCCGCATGAAGGGCGTGGTCGATGCGATCCGTACCGAAACCCGTGCCGCCTGAGGAGCGCAGATGAAGACCGACAACCCCAACGTCATCGGCATCAAGCACATGGCCTTCGGCGTGAAGGACGCGGAAAAGGCGCTGGCGGCCTATGCGCGTTACCTGCATGTGCCCGCCGATACCGCGATCACCGTCTTTCCCAAGTCGAAGAACAAGGTGGCGCTCTTCAACCTCGGTGGCATCGAATACCAGCTGTGCGAGTCAATGGACCCGGACGGCCGCTTTGCAAGGTGGATCCGCGAGCGCGGGTCCGAGGGGTTGCACCATATCTGCTACGAGGTGACCGACATCGAGGCCGCGCTGGCCCATGCCCAGGCGCAGGGCGCCACCCTGCGCATCTGCCAGGCCTGCCAGAAGTACGGCGCGCACCCGCATCCCGAAGGCTGGGTCGCCTTTCTGGATGAAGAGGCGGGCGGCATCGAGATCGAGTTCATGCAGGTCTACACGCCCGAACAGCTGAAGGAATACGAGGCGTTCAAGGGCATCTGAGGGGGATACCGGACATGGCCGGCAAGACAGTGACCGTGGGCACGGCGACGGCAGCACCGGGGCAGGTGGTGCGCGGCGCCATCCCCGTGACGACCCTGGGCGGGGGTACGCCGCTGGAGATTCCCGTCGTGATCGTGAACGGCGCGGGAGACGGCCCCTGCTTCTGGGTCAACGGCGCAATCCATGGCGACGAACCCGAAGGCCCGCTGGCCTGCCAGATCGCCCTGCGCGAGGTCGATCCGGCGCTGTTGAACGGAACGCTGGTGATGGTCCCGGTGGTCAACGTGCCGGCCTTCGAGGCGGCCCAGCGCGGCAACCCGCTCGATACGTTCAGCTACGACATGAACCGCATCTATCCGGGCCGCGCCAACGGTTACCTGTCCGAACGGGTGGCCGCGGCCCATGCCGCCGCGATGGGGCCGGTAGCGGATTTCGAGATCTCGATCCACTCGGGTGGGGCGCATTCCTTCCTCGACAAGTCGATGTTCATCGACGAGACCCCCGAAAGCGTCGAACTCGGCACCGCCATGGGCCCCGGCTGGGGCTGCATCATGTCGAACTTCAACCCGTCAGGCAGCCCGATGGCCTACATGAAGTCACTGGGCAAGGTGGGCATCACGGTGGAACTGGGCGGCCGGTCGGCCACCTCGCCCGAAGCCTTCGCGCGCATCGGGCGGGAACTGGCCGATTCCATCCTGAACATCCTGCGGCACTACGGGATGTATCCCGGCCAGGCCGAGTATCCGTCGCCCCGCTACAAGGGGCAGCAGGAGGCGCTGCTGGCCCCGGCCTCGGGCATCTATGTGCCCGAACCCGGCGTGAACTTCCTGACCATGATGGCCAAGGGCACCCGCATCGCCCGCATCGTCAGCATCTTCGGCGACACGCTGGGCGAGATCCTGGCGCCCGCGGACGGCATGTTCTTCGGGTTGCGTGCCCTGCCCAACGTCACCACGGGCGACTGGTGCTGCTTCTTCTGCAAGGTCGAAGGGACGCGGGACTGAGGTGATGGACCATGTGCGCGACCTTGTAGGTTACGGCGACGCGGCGCCCGACATCCGCTGGCCCAACGGCGGGCGGGTGGCCGTCAATTTCGTGCTGAACTACGAGGAAGGGTCCGAGTATTCCACAGGCGACGGCGACGGGCGGTCGGACACCACGCTGACCGAGGTGGCGCAGGCCCGCGTGCCGGTGGGGCAGCGCGACCTCGCCGCCGAGAGCATGTTCGAATATGGAAGCCGCGTCGGGTTCTGGCGTCTCTACCGGCTGTTCCGCGACCGTGGCCTGCCGATGACGGTCTTTGCCTCGGCCCAGGCACTGGAACGCAACCCGGACGCGGTGGAGGCCCTGCGCGCCACCGACTGGGACATCGTCTGTCACGGCTGGCGCTGGGTCGAGCATTACCTGCTGGACGAGGCGACGGAACGCGACCACATCGCGCGCGGCCATGCACTCCTGTCGCGGCTGATGGGCCGGGCACCGGAAGGGTTCTACTGCCGCTACGGTCCGTCGCCGGCAACGCGGCGACTGGTCGTGGAACACGGCGGCTTCGCCTACGACAGCGACGCCTACAACGATGATCTGCCCTATTGGACCGAGGTGGGCGGCAGGCCGCACCTGGTGGTGCCCTATTCGCTGGTGACGAACGATGCCAAGCTTGTCGGCGGGCCGCTGGTCACCGGCCGAGCCTTCGGCGATTTCCTGATCGACAGCTTCGACGGTTTCGCCGCCGAGGCGCATCTTCACCCGCGCATCATGTCGGTCGGGATGCACACGCGCGTTGTAGGCCACCCGGGCCGCATGGTCGGGTTGCAGCGGTTCATGGACCATATCGCCGACCATCCCCTGGCCTGGGTCTGCCGACGCGCCGACATTGCGACGCATTGGCGGGCGCTGGTGCCGCCGCCGGCGCAGGGGGCTGCGTGATGCTGCTGCCCGTCGTCCCCGACGCTGCCGCTTTCGCCCCCTACGGCGCGCTGATCGAGCCACCGCAGGCCCCGGGCGACCGGCGGATGTTCAGCGACTGGATCGCCCCGGTGGCAGGGCTGGCGCCGCAGTTCCACATCAACCACGTCGCCCCCGCGGCGCTGCCGCTGCGACTGGACATGGTGGAGCGGCACCCCCATTCGGCACAGGCCTTCGTGCCGATGGACGTGTCGCGCTATCTGGTGACGGTGATGCCGGAGGCCGCGGACGGCCGCCCCGACCCTGCTGCCGCCCTGTGCTTCCTGATGCCGGGGACCATGGGCGTGATCTACCGGCGCGACGCCTGGCACGCAGGGATCACGGTGTTGGACCGTCCGGGCGCCTTTGCCGTGCTGATGTGGCGCGGCGCTGTCGACGACGACGTGACGGCGCAGGTCGCACCGCGCCTGATCGACCTGCCGCCGGCCAGCCTGACAGGAACATCG
>DAOLBY010000027.1:14423-17279 GCA_035324325.1 Paracoccaceae bacterium
ACCCATGTGCCGCGCCTGTTCGTGCCCGCCGTGACGCCATTCGGCGCCGACCTGTCGGTTGACCTGACGCGCCTCGTGGCCTTCGGCAGCCGGCTGATCGCTGATGGTGCCGACGGGCTGGCGCCCTTCGGCACCACCTCGGAGGCCACGTCGCTTGGGGTCGAGGAACGGCTCCGCGGGCTCGAGGCGCTGGTGAACGGTGGCATCGCGGCCGCACGGCTGATCCCGGGCACGGGCTGCGCCGCCCTGACCGACACCATCCGCCTGACCACGCATGCCCGTTCCCTTGGCGTGCGGGGGGTGCTGATGCTGCCGCCCTTCTACTACAAGCCGGTCTCGGCCGAGGGGCTGTTCGCCGCCTATGCACGGGTGATCGAGGCCGTGGGGCCGGGCCTGCGCGTCTATCTCTACCACATCCCGCAGATGACTGGGGTGCCGATCACGGCCGACCTGATCGGCCGGCTTGACGCGGCCTTTCCCGGCGTCATTGCCGGGATGAAGGACAGTTCGGGCGACTGGGCCAACACCGCGGCGCTGATCGCGGCCTTCCCGCAGATGGAGTTCTATTCCGCGTCCGAGTCGCTTCTGCCGCGGAATGTCGCGGCGGGCGGTGCAGGCTGCATCAGCGCCACGGCGAACGTGAACGCTGCAGGCATCGCCGCCCTGATCCGTGTGCTGGGCACCCCGGACGAGGCGGCGGCGCTGGCACAGGTCGGCGCCGTCCGCAGCCGGTTCGAAAAGCTGCCGCTGATCCCCGCCGTCAAGGCCGCCGTGGCCCTGCGCATGGGAGACCCCGGCTTTGCCCATGTGCGCCCGCCCCTGGTGGCGGCGGGCCCCGCCGAAGAAGCGGCCGTCAGGGAGGCAGCCGCCCTTGTTCACGGAGCATACGACCTTGTCTGATCCCGTATCCGACCAGATGACCCAGGCGCTCGACCACGCCGATCCCGGCCTTGCGCCCATCGAGCAGATGCCGCTGCGGGTGCAGATCGCCGACCGCATCCGCCGCGCCATCGTCACGGGCAGGCTGCGCCCGGGCGCGGCACTGGTGGAAACCGCGCTGGCCGAGCAGATGAATGTCAGCCGCGCACCGATCCGCGAGGCGATCCAGATCCTCGAGGCCGACGGGCTGGTGGAAACCGAGGCCTACAAGGGCAAGCGCGTCAAGCCGCTCACCGTGCGCGAGGTCGCCGAGACCTACGAGATGCGGCAGGTCTACGAGGTGATGGCGGTCCGACGCATTGTCGAGCGGGGGGCGGATGTGTCGGCGCTCTGGCAGCCTTGCCACCAGATGGCAGAGGCCGGGGCGGCGGGCGACCGTGTCAGCCTGGTCGCTGCGGACGAACGGTTCCACCGCCTGCTGATCCGGCTGGCCGACCACGACCTGCTTCTGGCCTCGTGGAACAGCATCTACCTGCGCATTCACCAGATCATGGCGCTGCGCAACGACCGGCGCGTGCCGCTGGCCGACATCGCGGCGAACCATCCGCCGATCGTCCGGGCGCTCGATGCGCGTGACGGGGAACTCGCCGTCGCGCTGATCTCGGAACACACGCGGTCGCTGGGCGACTTCGACCCCGCAAGCATCGTGGAGGCACCCGCATGACCGAAGCGCGCGTCCTGATCACCGGGGCAGGGGGGTTCGTCGGCAATGCGATTGCCGCGGGCCTGATCCGCCTCGGGTGGCAGGTCTGCGCGCTGGACAGGGTATTCGACGCGCCCGCGCGGGCGCGGCTTGCCGGCGCGCAACTCGTGTCGGCCGATCTGGCGACGGCGGCGCTGTCCGGCCTGCCTCGCGCGGAGGTGGTGATCCATGCCGCCGCCCTCACCACGGGGCCCGGGACGCTGGGCATAACGGCGGCGGAACATGTGCGGCGCAACATGGCGCCGCTGCTGGCCGCGCTCGACCTCGCCACCGGGATGGTGCCGCGCGCCTTCGTCTTTCTGTCCTCGACCGGCGTGTTCGCGCCCGGCGACGGCGATCCGGATCTGACCGACGCCAGCGTGCCCACGGCCACCGGCCCCTATTCCGCCGCCAAGCGGGCCGGCGAGGTGCTCGTGCCTTCGGCGCTGCCGTCGGACACGGCGCCGCACGTCGTCCGGCTGGGCCATGTCTGCGGGCTGGCCGAAACCGCGCGACCCACGCGCCAGCGCCTCTCGGCCCTGGCGGCGATGGTGGCTGCGGCGCGGGCGGGCCGGCCCGTTCCGGTGCCGGCGCCTGACCCGTTGCGCGACTGGACGGTGGCCGAGGATCTGGGTCCGGCGCTGGCGCGGCTGGTCGCGGGGCCGGCGGCCGGGCGGGTGCTGCATCTCGGTGGCCCGCACCGCCTGACGGATGGCGCGCTGGCCGCACGCATCGCCGCCCGCGTTCCCGGCGTGCGGATCGAGCTACAGCCGCCGTCCGCGGATGCGTCCGCACCCAAGCCACCCATGCGCCCCAGCGCGATCCCGGCGCTGGAGGGGTTCGCATGGACCCGGCCCGAGGATGTGATCGACGCGCTCTGCGCGGCGGAGGTGGCGGCATGAGCGCGCTGCGGGTCATCCTCGTCGGGCTTGGCGCGCGGTCGCGCGTCTGGCGCCGCGTGCTGGGCGAGGACCCTGCGGCACGGATCGTCGGGCTGGTCGATCGCGACCGGGCGGCGCTGGCAGCGGTGATGGCCGACCTGCCCGACGCCGCCGGCGGCACCACGCTCGACGAGGTGGCGGCGCAGGCGGCAGCGGATGCCGTCATCCTGATCACCCCGCCCGGCGGCCGCGATGCCCAGATCGCCGCGGCCTGCGGCGCGCGCCTCGCAATTCTGGCGGAGAAGCCGCTGGCCGACAGCCTGGCCGCGGCCGAGGCGCATGTCGCCGCGGCCG
>DAOLBY010000027.1:17289-18943 GCA_035324325.1 Paracoccaceae bacterium
GTGCCGGCGTTCCGCTGAGCGTGGGGCTGAACTTCCGCTACCTGCCGGTGACGCGCGCGCTGCGGGCGCTGATGGCCGACGACGTGCTCGGCCCGGCCGAATCCGGGCGGTTCCTCTATGAGCGCTGGCGTGACGGACGCCAGCCGCGGCTGAACAAGTATCCGCTGACGATGGACCAGCCGATGCTCTGGGAACAGTCGATCCACCACTTCGACCTGATGCGTCACGTCTACGGGCGGGAACCCGTGTTGATCGCGGCCCGCACCTGGAACCCGTCCTGGTCGATGTACGCGGGCGATGCGAACGTCTCGGCGCTGATCACCTTCGAGGGCGGGCTTGAGGTCACCTATCAGGGCACCTGGGCCGGAAACTGGGACTGCCTTGGCTTCGACTGGCGCAGCGACTGCCGCGACGGGATCGCGGTGCAGCGCGACATGTTCGGCGACCTTTCCTATGCCCGGCGGCACGACCGCGGCCTGACGGAGGTGCCGCTGCCCCCGTACGAGACCTGGATCGACGATGCCGCCGCGCTCTGGGCAGAGTTTGCCGCGCACCTGCGCGGGCTGGGGCCGCTGCCCTGTCCCGGCACCGACCACCTGAATTCGCTCCGCATGGTGGAGGCCTGCATCCGTGCGGCCAAGACCGGCCAGACAACAAACCCGAATGTCCCGATCGCGGCTGCGGAGCCGGTCGGGGCCAGCCTGCACCCTGACCAACCCCAACAGAGAGGATGATGCAATGACGATGCTTCGACATCTGGCAGCCGCGGGGGCCACCGGCCTTCTGATGTGCTCGACCGCGCTGGCGGCTCCCCCGGACGACACGATCGTGGTGGGTCTGTCGGCCGACATCACGACCTTCGAGCCCGCCAATATCTCGTCGCGCGACAATGCCAACATCGCGCGCCACATCTTCGGCACACTCTACACGATCGCCGGCGACGGCGAAGTGTCGCCCGACCTCGCCGAGAACCTGGAGGTTTCGGAGGACGGGCTGCGCTATGTCTACACGCTGCGCGAGGGGCTGACCTGCCATGACGGCGAGGCGCTGACCGCCGAGGACGCCGCCTATACCTTCAACCGCGCCAAGGACCCGGCCAACGGCTTCACCGGCAATACCCCCGGCTTCGTGTTCTCGTCGATCGGGTTCGAAAGCGCCGAGGCGCTGGACGATCGCCGCGTGCAGATCAACATCGCGCGCAAGAACCCGATCGCCTTCGGCCTGATCGCCGAGGTCTATGTTCACTGCAAGGACAGCTACGAGGCGATGTCGCTGGACGATGCGGCCGCGAACCCCATCGGTTCGGGTCCCTACAAGCTGGCCAGCTGGACACGCGGGTCCGAGGTCGTGCTGGAGAAGGTCGGCGAACCCGCCCGGATGGACAAGATCGTCTGGCGGATCATCCCCGAGGCCTCGACCCGTTCGGCCGAACTGATTGCGGGCAACGTGGACATCATCACCAACGTCGCGCCTGACCAGATCGACGCGGTGAACGCCAGCGGGACGGCCGTCGTCCAGGCTGTTCAGGGCACCCGGAGGATGTATGTCGGCTTCAACCTGTCCGACGAATTCGCGGCCAAGCCGGGCGGCGATGCGATCCAGGATCCGGCCGTGCGCCGTGCCCTGCAATACGCGGTGGACGTGCCCGCGATCT
>DAOLBY010000027.1:18953-27131 GCA_035324325.1 Paracoccaceae bacterium
GCTCGCAGCTTCTGAACTTCGAATGCGTGCGCGCCACGGGCATCGTGAACCCGCCCAACGCCAACCAGTCGCTGACGCCCTATCCGTATGATCCGGAGATGGCCGAAAAGCTGCTGGACGAGGCGGGCTGGCCCCGCGGCGCCGACGGCAACCGCTTCTCGATCACGCTGCAGGCGGGGCAGGGCCGGTATCTGAACGACCGCAACGTCGTTCTGGCGATCGGGCAGTACCTGTCGGACGTGGGTCTGGATGTCGAGGTCGAGCTGATGGAGTGGGCCTCGGTCTATGTGCCGCTGATCCGCCAGCGCGCCGTGGGGCCGCTGTTCTTCCTCGGCTCGGGCGGGGCGCTGTGGTCGCCGCTCTACGACATGACCGACCTCGCACGGGTGGAGTCGGGCACGAACTACACCCACTGGGACGATCCCCGGTGGTTCGACCGCTGGGCCGACATCGCCAACGCGACCACGCCCGAGGAAACCCGCACCATCATCGACGAGATGCTGCAGGTGTTCTACGACGACGGCCCCTGGCTGCACATGTACTTCCAGCCGGACTTCTACGGGGTGTCGAACCGGGTCGATTTCGTCGCCCGGCCGGACGAGAAGGTCTATCTGTTCGAGACCGGCCTGAAGTGACCTGACGGCCGCGCCGCGCGGGACAGCGTTCCCGCGCGGCGCATCTTTCCCCGTGGATCAAGGACCGCCCCGATGTGGACGTTCATCGCCCGACGCCTGTTGCAGAGCGTTGTCGTCATCTTCGGCGTCACGCTGATCAGCTTCATCGCGCTTCAGATCGGGGGCGACCCGACCTATCTGTTCGTGTCCGAACGGGCGACCGACGAAGAGATCGAGATGGTGCGCAAGGCACTTGGCTTCGACCGGCCGCTGCACATCCAGTACCTGACCTATCTCGGCAACGTGACACAGGGCAATTTCGGCAATTCGCTGAGCTATCGTCAACCGGCGATGGACATCGTGCTGGGCGCGTTGCCGGCGACGATCGAGCTGACCATCTTCGCGATGACCTTTGCCATCGCGCTGGCCATTCCCTTCGGCGTGTTCGCCGCGCTCTACCGCGGCACGCCGGTCGATGGCGGCATCATGACGATGGCGATGTTCGGCCAGTCGATCCCGGGGTTCTGGCTGGGGATCATGATGATCCTGTTCTTCGGCCTCTACCTGCGATGGTTCCCGATCTCGGGCCATGTGCCCTTTCTGCTGCCGCTGATCCAGGGCGAGTTCGCCACCGCCTTCAGGAACCTGCCGCAGGCGCTCTATTACCTCGTCATGCCGGGCATAGCGGTCGGCTTCTATTCGCTGTCGCGCAACGCCCGCCTCGTGCGGTCATCGATGCTCGAGGTGCTGGGACAGGATTACGTGCGCACGGCGCGATCGAAAGGCCTGACCGAACGCACCGTCGTCATCCACCATGCGCTGCGCAACGCCTGGCTTCCGGTCGTCACCATGATCGGGCTGGAGTTCGGATTCCTGCTGGGCGGCGTTGTCGTGATCGAGACGGTGTTCAGCTATCCGGGCATCGGGCGTCTGGTGTTCAGCGCGATCAACCAGCGCGACATTCCCGTGGTGCAGGCTGCCGTCATCGTGCTGTCGGTGATCTTCATCGGTCTCAACCTCATTGTCGATCTTGTCTATGCGCGCATCGACCCGCGCGTGAAGCTGTGAGGGACCCTGCCATGACCGATGTTCCCGGCGATGGCCTGACGCGCCTCGCACCCGAGCGGGGATCCGAGTTCCGGCGTGAACTGCGCCGGGCGGGGCGGAGCATGGTGGCGGCGAAGTGGCCTTTGCTGGCGCTGCTGATCCTGTTCGTCGTGGCTTTCGTGGCGATCTTCGGCCCGATGATCTCGCCGCTGGACCCTAACCGGCAGAACATCATGCTGCGGCTGGCCGAGCCGATGGCCGAAGGTCCGCGCGGTGCCACCTTCTGGCTGGGGTCGGATGCGCTGGGCCGGGACGTGCTGTCGCGGCTGCTGTATGGCGCGCGCATCTCGCTGCTGGTCGGGATCTGCGCCATCGCGGTGGGCGGCACCATCGGGGTGACTGCGGGGCTGGTCTCGGGTTATTTCGGCGGCTGGGTCGATGACGTGATCATGCGGCTGGGCGACATCCAGCTGGCGTTTCCCTTCATCCTGCTGGCGATCATGTTCCTGGTCGTGCTGGGGCCCGGGGTGCTGAACCTGATCCTTGTCCTCGGGATCGGCCAGTGGGTGACCTATGCCCGCATCGTCCGGGGCCAGACCCTTTCACTGCGGGAGAAGGAGTTCGTGGAGGCTGCGCGCGCCCTGGGCGACAGCACGGCGGCCATCATCTTCCGCACCATCCTGCCGAATATCGTGGCGCCCCTGACGGTGATCGCCTCGTTCAATGTGGCCTCGGTGATCCTGGCCGAGGCGGCGCTGTCCTTCCTCGGCCTCGGCGTGCCGCCGTCGGTGCCGACCTGGGGATCCATGCTGGCCGAAAGCCGCGAGCAGCTGATCGCCAACAAGTGGTGGCTGGCCATCTTCCCCGGCCTTGCCATCGTGCTGACGGTGCTCAGCTTCAACATCATGGGGGACTGGCTGCGCGATTTCCTCGATCCGCGGCTGAAGGAACGGCGCTGAAGGGAGTGACCATGAAAGTCGGAATCATCGGGGCGAGCTTTGCCCGCGACGCCTATCTGCCTGCGCTGGCCCATGTGCCGGGGGCCGAGGTCGTGGCCATCGCATCGGGCCGCATGGCCAGCGCGCGGGCCTGCGCCGAACGCTTCGGGGTGCCGCATGCCTATGATGACTGGCAGGCGATGCTGGCGGGCCATGACCTGGACCTCGTGTGCATCGCCACGCCCACGGTCCTGCATGCGCCGCAGACGCTGGCGGCGCTGGCCCGCGGAGCGCATGTGCTGTGCGAAAAGCCCACGGCGATGAATGCGGCCGAGGCGCGCGCGATGCTGGACGCCGCCACCGCCGCCCGACGGCTCCACATGATCGACCACGAACTGCGCTTCAACCCCAACCGCGCGCGGGTGGCCGACATGATCGCTGCGGGCGACCTGGGCGAGGTGCGCCACGTCAACATCACCAACATCGGGTCCAGCTGGGCCGACCCGGCCAGCCGGACCAAGGGCGACTGGTGGAGCGATGCGTCCCAGGGCGGCGGGCGGCTGGGCGCCAACGGGAGCCACCAGGTCGACATGCTGCGCTGGTGGCTCGGCGAGGTCGCCTGGGTGACGGGCGCGGCGCCCGTGATGGTGCCTGACCGCACCGACAGGACGACGGGCGAGCCCTGGGTCGCCACCGCAGATGACGTGGCCTGGTTCGGGCTGGAAATGGCCGGCGGCGCCCTTGCGCAGGTGTTCATGTCGGGGGTGGCCGCGCACAACATGGGCAACCAGACCCAGGTGTTCGGCTCGAAGGGCACTGTCACCCTGTCGAACGACGACGAACGGCTGTGGTTCGCCCGCGCGGGCCAGGGGTTCGAGGAGATCACCGTGCTCGACCCGAACGCCACCCTGCCGGGCTTGAACAAGGGCATCTGGAACGTGTCGGTCGTGGCGGCCCTGCGCGAATTGTGCAGCGCCATCGCAGAGGGGCGGGCGCTGCGGCGCGGTGCCACCTTCGCCGACGGGGTGGCCAACCAGCGCGTTCTGGATGCGGTGCGGATATCAGGCACCGAACGCCGATGGGTCCGGCCGGAGGACGTGGATGCCTAGGACCATCCTCGTCACCGGGGCCGCGCAGGGGCTGGGGGCGGCCATCGCGCGCCATCTGGCGGGGCGCGGCGACCGTCTGGTTCTGATGGACCGCGATGCTGGGGGGCTTGCGCGCACCGCCGCGCTGTGCCCGGGCGCGCATTGCGTGTCCGTCGACCTTTCGGACGCCGCGGCCACCGAACGCGCAGCGGCCGGCCTGCCGGCCATCGACACGCTGATCCACAACGCCGCCATCCTGCGGGTCGAGCCGGTCGAGACCGTCACGCTGGCCACCTTCCAGGCGACCATGAACGTCGGCATCCAGGCTGCCTTCCAGCTGACACAGGCGGTCTGGCCCGGGATGCGCGCGCGGGGCGGGGGGGCGCTCGTCTTTGTCTCATCCCGGTCGGGGATCGAGGGCTTCGTGGACGAAACCGCCTACTGCGCCGCCAAGCACGCGCTCGAGGGGTTCTCCAAGTGCCTCGCGCTGGAGGGCGGGCCGCATGGCATCGTCAGCTACACGATCACGCCGGGCATGTTCATGCATACGCCCATGTCCGAAACCACCTATGGTCCCGAGGCGCGCGCCCGTTGGGTGGACCCGATCCACCTTGCGCCGGCCTTTGCGCTGCTGTCCGACACCCGGCCTGCGCATCTGTCTGGCCACCGCCTGAACGCATGGGAACTGTCACAGGGAGAGACCGCATGACGATGCAGGCCGTCTATGACTGGATCGACGCCCATGCCGAGGAATGCGTCGCCGACCTGCAGGCCTTCGTGCGCCAGCCGTCGGTCAGCGCACAGGACATCGGGCTGCGCGACTGCGCCGAACTTCTGCGCGCCATGATGCACAAGGACGGGCTGCCGGCAGAGTTCCATGAGCTGGATGCCGGGCCGCCGGTGGTCTTCGGCCACCTTCGGGCGAAGCAACCCGCCAAGACGATCCTATGTTATGCCCATTACGACGTGCAGCCCGCCGAACCCATCGAGGCCTGGTCCCACGGCGGTCCGTGGTCGGCGGAAATCGTGGACGGGGTGCTGTACGGGCGCGGGGCCACGGACAACAAGTCGGGCGTGCTGGCCTTCACCAAGGCAGCCAAAGCATTCCTTCAGGTGCGCGGCGAGGTGCCGGCGAACCTGAAGTTCCTGATCGAGGGCGAAGAGGAGATCGGGTCGCCGAACCTTGCCGCCTGGGCCGCGCGGAACAAGGAATTGCTGGCCGCCGACGGGATGCATTGCCTCGACGGGTCGATCGAGACGGGGACGAACGTGCCGGACGTGTCGCTGGGCCTGAAGTCGGTCCTGTTCGTGGAACTGGTGGCGCGCGGGGCGAAGTCCGACATCCATTCGCTGAACTTCCCGCTCGTGCCCGCCCCCGTCTGGGACCTTGTCTGGGCGCTGAACACCATCCTCGACCGCGACCGCAATATCCTGATCGAGGGCTGGGAAGAGGGCATCTGGCAGCTTGGCCCCGACGACGAGGCGCAGCTGCGCGACAAGGCCGCGCGCGTCGACACCGCCGAGATGAAGCGCGAATGGGGCATCGACCGGTTCGCGCTCGGTCGCGACGGCATCGACGCGATCCGTGCCCGCACCTACGAGCCCACGGCGAACATCCAGGGCATCATCGCCGGCTATACCGGCCCCGGCACCAAGACGATCGTGCCGAACGAGGCGCGGGCGCGGCTGGACTTCCGGCTGATCCCCAACATCCAGCCCGACGCCGCAATCGCCAGGCTGAAGGCACATCTGGTGAGGCACGGCTTCGGCCATATCGAGGTGCGCGCGTTCGACGGGGCCGAGCCGCCCTACAAGATCAGCGTCCGCGAGGACATCAGCCAGGCGATCATCGCGGCGGCGACAGAGGTCTACGGCGAATTGCCTGTGGTCAACGGCGTGTCGGCCGAGGGGGCGATCCTGCGGCATGTCTGGATACCCTGCGTGCTGACCGGCTTTGCCAATCCGGGCGCCAACCTGCACGCGCCGGACGAGAACATCCACATCGACAAGTACATCAGCGGCATCAAGTATGCCGCGGCAATCATGGAGCATTTCGGCCGGTCCTGAGCGGCCCGGCCGCCACCGCGAGCCGCGGCGGCCCCTCAGGCCAGCGGCACCGACCGGCGGTGCGTGCCGCCCTTTTCCGATGTCGCGGTGACGGTGACTGCGGCGCCGGTGCCGCCCGCCCGCACCAGCCATTCCACCTTGCGCGTCACCGCCGACCACTGCTGGCCCCAGGGCGACCAGTTGTAGCGCCGTTCGTTGCGCCCCGCGAGGTGGCCGAGGTCCGCCCGCTGCGGGTTCATCACCAGTTCCGCCCGGTCCGGATCGAGCGAGACTGTCACGGGCTTCGCCACCCGGTTCTCGACCGCCACGTCCGACAGGTTGGTCGGAAGATAACCGTGGTTCGACACCACGGCCGTCACCCTGAACAGATCCGCCCCCAGGGCCTGCACAAGCACCTCGTCCACCGCAACGCGGGGGGCGGCGGCGGCATGGCGCAGGTTGAACAGGGTGTTCTTGTGGCAGATCTCCTCGAGCAGGTGTCCCGGCGGGTTGCGGTAGGACCAGATGTAGACCATGCCGCCGATTTCGACCGGCCCGAGCTGCGGATGGTCGAAGGGTTGCCAGTCGCGGAAGCCGTGGTCGCCGACGTTGGCCAGCACCCAGCGGAAGATCCGTTCCTGCGTGTCGGCGTCGCGCGGGCCGAGGTTGTAGTAGCCCTTCTTGTCCACCCCCGCGGTGCGTTCCAGATCCCACAGCTCGGTGGAAAAGCAGATGATCCCCATCTCCTCGTAGACCCAGTCCTTGAGCGAACCGTGCCGCGCCTTGGACTTGTCGGGCGTGAACTCCTCATAGGTGGAGATCGTGGGGTATCCGGTGATCCTCGTGCCGACCGCGCCCAGATCCTTGTAGAGCGCGAGGTCGCGCGGGCTCATCTCGGCGTCGAGCTTCATCATCGACGGACGCAGGATGATGCCGCCGTGGGTGTGATAGGCGCACATGCCGCAGATGTTGGGATGGTTGAGGATCACCTCGCCCATCCCCATCGCCTCGGGCTCCGAGAAGGGATAGAGGCCGGCGCCGTATTCCCGCGGCGACCAGTTGATCGGGAAGTTGCGGTTCATGTTCCCGTCGTTGCCGGGAACGATCTTCACATGCACCCCGTCGTAGTCGCGGATCAGCCCCTCGGGATAGACGCGGTAGTATTCGCCGCCCTCCTCGCCCGGTTCGCGCTGCACCATCAGGCGGGGTTCGGTCGGGCTTTTCTTCCACTCGCCCCTGGGGTCGGGAACGCGCATGTTGACGATGTAGCCGTCGCCGTTGATGTCCTGCGGGATCAGCCCGTCGATCCGGTCCTCGCCCGGCAGGAACCGGCCATTGCCGCACCAGGGGTGATAGGGTTCCTTGAGCGAATACTCCGCGCCGTCGGGATTGATGCGCGGGATCACGTAGAAGACCTGCGTGTCGAGCAGGCGCGTGCATTCCTCGTCGATGCCGTAGTGGGTCAGCAGATACCAGATCGCATAGAGCGCCGTCGCGCTTGTCGCGTGTTCCTCGGCATGGATCTGGGCGTCAATGTAGAAGCCGGGCTTTTCGTGGCCGGGGCCGGTGCTCGGGTTCGTCAGTTCCACGAACCAGACATCGCGGCCGCGGAAGGACCGGGCGATCGAGGTCAGGCGGCAAAGGTCCGGGTAGGCCGCCGCCAGCGCCTTCAGATGCGCGGTCATCGCGTCATGGTCGTGGTAGGTGTCGAAGGGGATCTGGACCTTGGGCATTCTATCCTCGGGGGTTCGGGTCACAGCAGCCGGTCGAGGCCGTGGCGGGCGTGGAACTCGGTCAAGCGGACGGCGCGGCCGGTTTCGGAGCTTTCGATGCCGGCGAAACACAGCGCCAGCGACCGCAGGTGGTCGCGCCCGTCGCAGGGAAGCGGGCCTTTGCCGGCCAGCGCGGCGCGGAAGGCGGCCAGCAGCGCAATGCTGTCGTCGTAGTAGGGTCGCGCCTCGGGCAGGGGCACGGGGGTAAGGCTGGGGTCCGTGCGCCGGGCCACCGCCAGGTCGGAATGCAGTTCGCGCTGGATCACCACGCCGTCCGCACAGTCGATCCGCCATTCGAAGCCGGGCGTGTTCCAGCCGCCGGACCAGGTGCCGAAGTAGTTGACCTCGACCCCGTCGGACAGGGTGAGCAGGCACTGCACGTTGGCGTCATGGGCATACATGCTCCAGCCCGGGTTCCAGGTGCGGCAGGCGATCCGTTCGACCTCGGCCCCATGGCAGAAGCGGATCAGGTCGAGGTGGTGGATCGTCTGTTCCAGCATCATCGGGTGGCGCATGGTCAGGGGATAGCGGTTGATCCCCGGCCGGCGCCCGTCGCGGTGGCGCAGGTATCGGAACTGCCCGAAACCGGGGCGGCCCATGCGGTGCCCGGTCAGCCAGTCGCGCATTGCCTGCGACACCGGCAGGTAGCGGAAGTTCAGCCCCACGCTCAGTG
>DAOLBY010000028.1:0-16459 GCA_035324325.1 Paracoccaceae bacterium
CCGCCGCAGGACCGGCGAGCGCCAGAAGGGCGTCGAGCGCCGCGGCCTCATGCGCCGGGATCGGGGGGGCGCCCGCGTCCTCGGCCAGCCGGTCGAGCCGGGCCCGGATCGCGCCCTCGTCGCGCAGGCCGACCAGCGGCGGCACCGTGTCCATGAGTGCCCCGGAGCCCTCTGCCCCCATGCGGTCCAGCAGGGCGCGCCGCTCGGGCGGCAGGGGCACGCGGCCGGCAAAACGGTCGAGCAGCGCGCGGAACCGGCGCGGGCGCCACAGGTGCCGGCGCAGCGCCGCGCGGCGCACCGGCGTCGTCGTCAGCCCGGCCACGGCGGCCGCCAGCAGCGCCATGTCGCCGGTGACGGGGCGCAGCGGCAGGCCCGCAAGGTGCCCGGCAAACAGGGCAAAGACCTCGGCATCCGCCGCCGCCGGATCGGCGCGGTCGAAGATCTCGAACCCCGCCTGAAGGTATTCCGAGGCGCGCCCCTCGCCCCGGTGGTCCTGCTGGCGGAACACCTCGCCCAGATAGCAGTAGCGGGCGGGTTCGGCCCCGCCGGCCATGTGGGCCTGCACCACAGGCAGGGTGAAGTCGGGGCGCAGCATCATCTCGCCCTGCACCGGGTCCTGCGTGACATAGGCGCGGGCGCGGATGTCCTCGCCATAAAGGGCCAGAAGCGTGGCCGCGGGCAGAAGGACCGGCGCCTCGACCGGCACGGCCCCGGCGGCGCGGAAGGCGGCAAAGGCGGCCTCGGCCGCCGCGCGGATGGCCATGCGGTCGGGGGTCATCGGGCGCGGACCGGGGCGCATACCGGGGCGGATGGGGGGCGCGGCCCCCCCTCCCCATCCCTCCCCCACGAGGGGGGAGGGAGGCGCCCGGGGACCGTCGCGGGCGGCCGGGGGAGAGCTTGCGGGATCACGGCGCCAGCATCCGGCGCACCGCCGCGACGAGGTCGCCGCGCGGCACCTCGACCTGCGCGGGCCGGGCCTTCCATTCCTCGAGGCTTGCGCCGGATGCGATGCGGGCGCCCAGGATCAGGTCCTTGAGCACCACGGCGCCGCGCCCGGCCTCGTCCGAACCCTGGATGACCGCCACGGGGCTGGCGCGCCGGTCGGCGTATTTCATCTGGCGGCCGAAATCCCTCGGGTTGCCCATGAACACCTCGGCCCGGATGCCGGCGGCGCGCAATTCGGCGGCCATGGCCATGTAGTCGGCCATGCGGTCACGGTCCATCACCGTCACGACCACCGGCCCGGGGGCCGCGGCGGCCGCGCCGCGCTTGGCGGCCAGCGCCGCCAGCAGCCGGTCCACCCCGATCGAGACGCCGGTCGCCGGCACCGCCTGCCCGGTGAAGCGCTTCACCAGATCGTCATACCGCCCGCCGCCTGCGACCGAGCCGAACTGGCGGGGGCGGCCCTTGTCGTCCAGCACCTCGAAGGTCAGTTCGGCCTCGAACACCGGCCCCGTGTAGTAGCCGAGGCCGCGGACCACCGAGGGGTCGATCAGGATGCGGTCGGGGCCGTAGCCGAGGCGGTCGAGAAGGGCCGCGATTTCATAGAGCTCCTCGAGCCCTTGCTGCCCGGTTTGACTCAGTCCGACTGTCGATTTCAGATACCCGTAGGCAAGATAGTTTCTGTACTGAGGATTCTGGGAATCTTGCCAATCAGGATGGGCACTTCCCGCCGCGTCAATCTCGGCGATCTTTTGCTCGATCGCTCGTGTTGCTGCCAGAAAAGTCATCACAGTCGCGATTTGGTGTGAGCTTAAGTTAGCTCCAGCTGTAAAATCTCCGCTTGGGTCTTGGCGTCCCTTCCCGAGCAAGGCCATGACGCCCTCCTCGCCAAGCCGATCCATCTTGTCTATCGCACGTAGTACAATGCCCCGCTTGTCGGCGTTCCACGACGGATCAAGTGGGTCGAGCACGCCCGCGGCCTCCATCACCCCGTTCAGCACCTTGCGGTTGTTCACCCGGATCAGCGTGTCGCCCCCGAGGCCGAGCGCCGCCAGCGCCTCGGCCAGCATGGCGCAGATCTCGGCATCGGCCGCGACCGTGGGCGCGCCCACGGTGTCGGCGTCGCATTGGGTGAACTGGCGGAACCGCCCCGGCCCGGGTTTCTCGTTGCGCCAGACGGGGCCCATGGCATAGCGGCGGTAGGGCTGCGGCAACTCGTTGCGGTATTGTGCGGCCACGCGCGCCAGGGGTGCCGTCAGGTCGTAGCGCAGCGCCAGCCAGTCGGCATCCTCCTGCCAGGCGAAGACGCCTTCGTTGGGGCGGTCCACATCCGGCAGGAACTTGCCAAGCGCCTCGACCGTTTCGACCGCGCTCGTCTCCAGCGGGTCGAAGCCATGCGCCTCGTAGACCTCGGCAATCGTCGCCAGCATGTCGCGCCGGGCCGTCACCTCGGCCCCGAACAGGTCGCGGAAGCCCTTGGGCGTCTCGGCCCGGGGGCGGCGCGGGGATGCGTCCTTGGCCATGGGATTTCCCTTCGCAAGCTGACCCGGGGCCGTGTATCGGATGGGGCAGGGGGCGGCAAGCGGGGGCAGGGCATGGACCGGGTGGAACGGCTGGAGGAGACGGTGGCGCATCTGGCCCGCGCGTTGGAGGACCTGTCGGCCGAGACCGCGCGCCAGGGGGCCGAGATCGACCGGCTGACCCGGCGGTTGTCGATGTTGCTGGAACGGGGGGCGGACCGCGAAGTCAGTGCCGGGGGCGCCGCTCCGCTGGCCGACCAGAAGCCGCCACACTGGTAGGGGGTTGCAGGTGGCGCCGGGCAGTGGTCTGTCCGGGGCATGTCGGATGCCCCCGCCCGCCCTGTCGCCGGTGTCCTGTGGATGGTCGCCACCGGGCTTTGCTTTGTTGCGGTCACCGGGCTTGTCCGCTGGCTGGGCACCGACCTGCCGGCGGCGCAGTCGGCCTTCCTGCGCTTCGGGATCGGGGCGCTGTTCTTCCTGCCGCTGGCGCCGGGCCTCCTGCGGGCGGGGTTGCCGCAGGGTTCTGCCCTCCTGTTCGCGCAAAGGGGCATCGTCCATGTCGCGGCGGTCGTGCTGTGGTTCTATGCCATGGCCCGCCTGCCGGTGGCCGAGGTCACGGCAATCGGCTATCTCAATCCGGTGTTGGTGACCTTGGGCGCAGCGCTGTTCTTCGGCGAGGCGCTGGCGCTGCGCCGGCTGGCGGCGGTGGGGGTGGCGATCCTCGGGGCGCTGATCGTGCTGCGCCCCGGCCTGCGCGAGGTGACGCCCGCGCATCTGGCCCAGGTGGGCGCGGCCTTCTGCTTCGCCGGGTCCTACCTCTATGCGAAGCGGCTGTCGGGGCTGGCCACGCCGGGTGCCATAGTCGCGCTGCTGTCGCTGACCGTGACGGTCGGCCTTGCCCCCTTTGCGCTGGCGGTCTGGGTGCCGCCCACGGGCCAGCAATTGGCCGTGCTGGCGCTTGTCGCGGCCTTCGCCAGCGCGGCGCATTACTGCATGATGCGCGCCTTTGCCGCCGCGCCGCTGACGGTCACGCAGCCGGTCACCTTCCTGCAACTGGTCTGGGCGACGGCGCTCGGCAGCCTGGTGTTTTCCGAGCCCGTGGATGCCTGGGTGATCCTGGGCGGGTCGGTCATCCTCGGGGCGGTCCTGTTCATCACCTGGCGCGAGGCAGTCCTGCGCCGCCGCGCCGCCATGCCCCCGGTGCCGGTGTAGGCGGTCAGCTGCCGCGGTAGGTCGAATAGGCGAAAGGCGAGATCAGCAGCGGCACATGGAAGTGCTGGCCCGCGTCCGCGATGCCGAAGCGGATCGGGATGATGTCCAGGAAGAGGACCCCCGCGGCCGGGGCCTGCCCGCCGGCACGCAGGTAGTCGCCGGCGGCGAACACGAGTTCATAGGTCCCGGCGATCATCTTGGCACCCGACAGCATCGGTGCATCGGTGCGCCCGTCGGCGTTCGTGACCGCCTCCGTGATCTTGACCCTGCGCTGCCCCTTGATGCGGTAGAGCGCGATGCGGACCCCTTCGGCCGGGCGCCCGCGCGCGGTATCGAGGACATGCGTCGTCAGCCGGCCCTTCGCCATTCGACCCTCCCTGGCTTGCAGGCCTATCCTGAACGCTCGTCCGCCCTGCGGCAACCGGGGCACGGGGCGGAATGTCTTTCCGGTATTTCTTGAAAACACCTTTCGGGAAATTGCCCTAAGGTCGGATGCGAGACGACAGGAGACCCGCGTGAACCGCTACCCCCGCGACTTCCACGGCCACGGCCCCATCCCGCCCGATCCCCGCTGGCCCGGTGGCGCCCGCGTGGCGGTCAGCCTTGTCCTGAACTACGAGGAAGGGGGCGAGAACAGCCTCCTTCACGGCGACAGCCAGTCCGAGGGCTTCCTGTCCGACATCCCCGGCGCGCAGCCCTGGCCGGGGATGCGGCACTGGAACATGGAGTCGATTTACGACTACGGCGCGCGCGCAGGCTTCTGGCGTCTGCACCGTCTGTTCACGGCCCGTGGCCTGCCCGTCACCGTGTACGGCGTGGCGACCGCGCTGGCGCGGGCGCCCGGGCAAGTGGCGGCGATGAAGGAAGCCGGGTGGGAAATTGCGAGCCACGGGCTGAAGTGGATCGACCACCGCGACATGCCCGAGGAGGAAGAACGCGCCCAGATCGCCGCAGCGATCCGGTTGCACACCGAGGTCACGGGCGAGGCCCCGCGCGGCTGGTACACCGGCCGGTGCAGCATGAACACGGTGCGGCTGACGGCCGAGACCGGGCAGTTCGACTGGATCAGCGACACCTATGACGACGACCTGCCGTACTGGATCGAGGCCGGCGCGCGCGAGCAGCTGGTGATCCCCTACACGCTCGAGGCCAACGACATGCGGTTCGCGGGCGCCCCGGGATGGGTGACGGGGGGCGATTTCGCCGACTACCTGATCGACGCCTTTGACGTGTTGCATGCCGAGGGCGGGCGGATGATGTCGGTCGGGCTGCACTGCCGGCTGGTGGGGCGGCCGGGCAAGGCCGCGGGCCTGATGCGCTTTCTCGACCATGTGGCGGGCAAGGGCGGCGCCTGGTTCGCGACCCGCGGCCAGATCGCGGCGCACTGGGCCGCGCAGCACCCCCCGCATCCCCGCCGCGACCGGCCAAGCGCGATGGACCGCGACACCTTCGTCGCCCGCTTCGGCGGGGTCTTCGAGCATTCCGCCTGGATCGCCGAACGCGCCTGGACCCTCGAACTCGGCCCTTCCCACGACAGCGCCACGGGCCTGCACAATGCGCTGGCCCGCGTGTTCCGGTCGGCTTCGCCCGCGGAACGCCTGGGCGTCCTGCGCGCCCACCCCGACCTGGCGGGCAAGCTGGCGATGGCGCGCCGCCTGACGCCCGAATCCACCGCCGAACAGGCCAGTGCCGCGCTGGATGCGCTGACCGACGACGAACGCGCCGCCTTCCAGCGGCTGAATGCCGATTACGTGGCGCGGCACGGCTTTCCGTTCATCATCGCGGTACGCGACAACAGCAAGGCCTCGATCCTCGGGGCCTTCCAGACCCGCATCGCCAACGACACCGAGACCGAACTTGCCGCCGCCTGCGCCCAGGTCGAACGCATTGCGGAACTGCGCCTGAAGGACATGCTGCCATGACCGGCACCCCTGCCTATTTTGCCCCGCCCGGCGGCCTGCCGCCGCAGACGACCCTGCACACCGGCCGCGCGGTCTTCACAGAGGCCTATGCGGTCATCCCCCGGGGATGCTTTTCCGACATCGTGACCTCGTTCCTGCCCGGCTGGCGCGGTACGCGGCTGTGGATGATCGCCCGGCCGATGACCGGCTTTTCCGAAACCTTCAGCCACTATGTGATGGAGGTGGCACCCGGCGGCGGGTCGGACGCGCCCGACCCCGAGACCGGCGCCGAACATGTGCTGTTCGTCACGGCAGGCGAAGGCACGCTGACGATCGGGACAGACGGATATGACCTCGGGCCCGGGGCCTATGCCTTCATCCCCCCCGCCACCCCATGGCGGCTTCTGGCCGAGGGGCCGGCGCCACTGCGCTTTCACTGGATCCGCAAGCTCTGGTCGCCCGCCCCCGGCCTGTCGCCGCCGCCCGCGTTCGTGACGCGCGAACAGGACATCGCGCCGGGGCCGATGCCCGACACCGATGGCCGCTGGGCCACGACGCGCTTCGTGGACCTCGCGGACCTGCGACACGACATGCACGTCACCATCGTGACCTTCCAGCCGGGTGGGCTGATCCCCTTCGAGGAAACCCATGTCATGGAGCATGGGCTCTATGTGCTGGAAGGCAAGGCGGTCTACCGGCTGAACCGCGACTGGGTCGAGGTCGAAGCGGGCGACTACATGTGGCTGCGCGCCTTCTGCCCGCAGGCCTGCTATGCGGGCGGGCCGGGGCGGTTCCGCTATCTGCTCTACAAGGACGTGAACCGCCACGCGCCGCTGCGTGGAACCTTCGGGGCCGGGCGGTGAGCGCATGAGGACCATCCGCCCCAGACCCCTGACGCCCGACGCCTTCGCCCCCTTCGGTCAGGTGTTGGAGACTGCGGGCGACTTCCGCCTGATCAATGCGGGCCTATGCCGCCGCTTCCATGACCGGGCCAGCCTCGAGTTCGGCGACGGCCGGGCGGGCATCTCGGTCTTTCAGGCCGAACCCCGCGCGCTGCCCTACGCCTTCGACCTGATCGAGCGTCACCCCGAGGGATCGCAGGCCTTTCTGCCCATGGCGGCCGATCCGTTCCTGGTGATCGTGGCCGCGGATCCGGCGGCCGAACCGCTGGCCTTCCTCACGAGCGGCGCGCAGGGCATCAACCTGAACCGCGGCACCTGGCACGGCGTGCTGACGCCGCTGGCCGCGCCGGGACTGTTCGCGGTCGTGGACCGCATCGGTTCCGGCGCGAACCTCGAGGAACACCGTTTCACGGAACCGTGGACGGTCCTGCCCCCCTGACCGGGGGCGCCTAACCGGACGGCACCCCGGGGGAGGTGCCGAGACGGCGCGAAGAAAAGATGCCCCCAGGGAAAGGACAACCGACATGAACGCATCCTCGCTGGGGACTGCGGAGGACCTCCGCAACCCCGACTACCTGCCGCCGCTCGGCCAGGCCGTACCCTTGGGTATCCAGCATGTGCTGGCGATGTTCGTCTCGAACGTGACGCCGGCGATCATCGTCTGCGGCGCCGCCGGGATCGGCTTCGGCTCCGACCAGGGGGCGCTCGGCTTTCCGGACATGACCTACATGATCCAGATGTCGATGCTGTTCGCCGGCATCGCCACGCTGTTCCAGACCATCGGCATGGGGCCGGTCGGAGCGCGACTGCCGATCGTGCAGGGCACCTCCTTCGCCTTCGTGCCGATCATGATCCCCGCCGTTGCGGGCCTGGGAACGGCTGGCCTTGGCGGGTTGATGACCGGTGTCATCCTTGGCGGCATCTTCCACTTCTTCCTTGGCTTCATCGTCGGCCGCATCCGCTATGCCCTGCCGCCCCTGGTGACCGGCCTGATCGTCCTGATGATCGGTCTCGCGCTGGTGAAGGTCGGCATCCAGTACGCCGCGGGCGGGGTGCCCGCGCTGGAGGCCGGCATGCGCGCGATTGCCGAGGCCAGGGCAGCCGGAACCCCCGTCGACTGGTCCACGATCAAGTTCGGCAGTTTCAGCCAATGGCTTCCGGCGCTGGTGGTGATCCTGGTCACGCTGGCGATCAAGTTCTTCACCCGGGGTTTCATGGCCATCGCCGCAGTGCTGATCGGTATCCTGGCAGGCTATGTCGTGGCGCTTGCCATGGGACAGGTCAGCTTCACCGCCATCGAGCGGGCCGGTTACTTTGCGCTGCCGAACCCCTTCCGCTGGGGCTTCGAGATCAACGCGGCGATCATCATCGGCATGTGCTTCATGGCGGTGGTCTCGGCAATCGAGACCGTGGGCGACGTCTCGGGGATCACCAAGGGCGGCGCGGGGCGTGAGGCCACCGACAAGGAGATCCAGGGCGCGACCTTCGCCGACGGCGCCGGCACGGCCGTGGCCGGGGTCTTCGGCGGGCTTCCGAACACCTCCTTCAGCCAGAACGTCGGCCTGATCGCCATGACCGGCGTGATGAGCCGCCATGTCGTCACCATCGGCGCGCTGTTCCTGATCTTCGGCGGGCTGATCCCCAAGGTCGGGGCCGCGATCAACACCGTGCCGATCAACGTCCTTGGCGGCGGCGTCGTCGTGATGTTCGGCATGGTCTGCGCGGCGGGCGTCAACATGTTGTCGGACGTGCGCTGGAACCGCCGCAACATGGTGATCTTCGCCACCGCGCTTTCGGTGAGCCTGGGCCTGCAACAGGTGCCCGAGGCGCTGCAGCACATGGGCCGCACGGCACAGATCCTGCTGACGTCGGGCCTCTTGCCCGCCGCGGCAATCGCCATCGTGCTGAACCTCGCGCTGCCCGAGGATCTGGACGAGTGAACGGAAAGGGGGGGGCGACCGCCCCCCCTTCACCCCGCCGGCTCGAGCAGGTCGGCCAGCACCAGCGCCATGACCCTTGCGCTGTCCAGCATGTCCGAGATGCCCACCCATTCGTCGGGCTGGTGGGCAAGGTGCAGCAGGCCCGGGCCGTAGGCGATGCAGTTCGACAGCCGGCCGATGCGGTCGATGTGCTTCTGGTCGTAGGTGCCGGGCGAGGCCACGAACTCGGGATGGCGGCCCACGACACGCTCGATCGCGGCGGCGGTGGAGCGGACGACCGGTGCATCCTGCGGCGCCATGACCGGCGCCACCTCGAACAGTTCGCGCATCTCCCAGGCAAAGCCCGGACGGCGGGCGGCGATGCCGTCCATCAGCGCCGTCAGTTCGCCGCGCACCGCGCCTGCCTCCTCCTCCATGAGCCACCGGCGGTCGATCACGATGCGGCAGCGGTCGGCCACGCAGGGGGCGGGCAGGGCGGTGTCGCCGGGGGCAGGTTCCGGGGCGCCGCCGTGGATCGAATTGACATTGAGCGTGGCCGCCCGTGCGCCCTCGGGCACCACGGGCAGGTCGGTGACGCGCTCGGCCAGCCGCGGCTTCAGCCGGTGCTCGATCTCGTGCAGCACCTCGGCCATCTGGGCAATGGCGCTGTCGCCGAGGAAGGGCATCGAGCCATGGGCGATGCGCCCCTTCGTCTCGATCTCGACCCACAGGACGCCGCGGTGTCCGATGCAGATGCGGTCCTTGTGCAGCGGCTCCGGGATGATGACGTGATCGACCCGGCCGGGCGCGAACCAGCCGTGTTCGGCCAGATAGGCCACGCCGCCAAAGCCGCCCGACTCCTCGTCGGCGGTGGCCGAGACCTCGATTGCCCCCGCATGGTCGGGATGCGCCGCGCGGAAGGCCTCGGCCGCGATCACCGCAGCCGCAAGCCCCCCCTTCATGTCGCAGGCACCGCGGCCGTACAGCCGATCGCCCTCGACCGTTGCGGCGAAGGGGTCGCGCGTCCAGCCGTGCCCGACCTCGACCACGTCGTGGTGGCCGTTGAAATGGACGCATGGTCCGGGGCGCGTTCCTTCGGCCCGGGCGACCATGTTCCAGCGCGGAAAGGCGTCGCTGTCGCCGGGGCTGCCGATGGCGCGCACGTAGTCCACATCCCAGCCCTGTGCGGCCAGCCGGGCGCCGAGGTATTCGCAGATCTCGCGGTAGCGGGCGCCGGGCGGGTTCAGGGTGGGGATGCGCACAAGGTCCTGCGCGAGCAGGATCAGCCGGGCGCGGCGGGCGTCGATCTCGGCCATCAGGCGGGTGTCGGACAGTTCGGCCATGGGGGCCAGTCTGCCCGCCGCCCTGCGGCGCTGGCAAACGATTTTCGGATGACGGGGGGGATTCAATTTGCCATACCTTTCCCCACATCCATTGCAGCAGCATTTGAGGGGCGGGCCATGGCCGATTTCGACAGGATGATCAAGGAAAGCCAGGCCCAGGTGGCCGAGGCACAGACGCGGATCAGTGCGATTACCAGCCGCATCGAGACGGCACGCGCCCAACTCGCTGCAGGCGAAGCCGCCATCGACGTGGAGAACGCCAACCTCGACGACGTGCACAAGCATACCGATCTGATGAACGCCAACATCGCCGAGCTGATCATGGGGCTCGACGACGTGACCTCGGGCTTCAGCCGCGACTTCGACGAGATGCGGTCCAAGACCGGAATGGAGACCTTCGTGGGCTTCTTCAGCCGCGGCAAGGCGGAATCGATGCGCCAGGAACGCCTGCGCCTTGCCTCGATCGACGACAAGCTTCAGGACCTGATCGCCAAGTCGGACGTGATCGTGAAGCTGTTGCAGGGACAGCTCGACCTGCTCAACGGCCACAAGACGCAGGTGGAAGGCAACCTGACCGGCACGCTGGAAGAGCGCGAGGCGGTGGTCGGCGAACTGGAGGCGCTGCGCGCCGCGATCCAGGCGATGGACCCGAAGATCATCGAACTGGAAAACCGCATCAGCGTCGAACAGGATGCCGCCGCGCGCACCAAGCTGGAGACCGACCTGGCCGAACTGAACAAGCAGTACAACGCCATGGTTCAGGACGAGCAGGTCAAGCTGGCGAAGTCGCAGACGCTGGAGCGGTACATCGAGAAGGGCAAGACCTGGGTGGACAGCCTGCAGAACCAGGCAGCGACCCAGATGGTGCTGATCAACAAGCTGCAGACCGACACGCGGCAGAGGGTGGTTCTCTATGACGCGCTGACCGCCAGCCTCAAGACCGCGCAGCAGCAGGACGTGGCGCACCGGATCAACGAGATCGGCGTCAAGACCGACCAGGAGGCGCAGGCCGCCATGGCCGCCATCGGTTCGGCCACCAATTCGCGCATGGCCGAGATGATGGAGAAGCACGAGGATCACATGGTCTTCGCCCGGAAGATCCTGGAACAGAAGGCCAAGGCCGACGAACGCTTCGCCCGACGCTTTGCGGCGATCGTCGAGAAGCACGACAAGAACCTTTACGGGGAATGACCGCCTTTCGCGGCCAGGTCGGTGCAGCGGCCATCCTCGGGGGCGGAACGGTGGTGATCGGCCTGCTGAAGGTCGGCGCCGGCGATGCCGCGGGCGCATCGCCTTTCCTGTCGATGGGTGTCGCCGTGCTGACCCTCGGCGTGGGCGCGCGCATCTGGATGCGCCGCCGCTGGCTGGGCGCGGTGCAGGGCGGCAGGCCGGGCACCATGGCGGCAGACAGGCTTCTGCGGGGGCCGACCGGCTGGTTCTGGCGGGGCTGGCTCGGGCTTGAGGCGGATGGGCGACCACGGGACTGACATGCAGCCGAAGCCGAACCTGACCGACGACCATGCGCAGCTGCACGACACGCTGGTCGTGCGGCGCTACTTCGCCAAGTTCGGGCGCATCGTCTCCTACCTGCCCCGCGTCGCCGGCGAGCTTGAGACGGAAGGGCGCCTGAACCGGGCCGAGGCGCGCGCGATCGGTGGCTATGTGCAGGCCCTGACGCGCACCTTCGGGGCGCTGTCGCTGAAATATCTGATGTCGGGCCGGATCGACGGCGGTGCGGGCCAGCTGACATTCGACCGGCACGAAAGCGGGTTCCCCGTGGCGCAGGAACTCATGGTCATGGCCAATGATGCGCTGCAGGCCGACCGGCACCTGTCGGGCATGGCGTCCGAGACCGAACTCAAGGATCGCATGATCCGCACCATCGTGGGCGATCTGGTCATCCCCACACAGCTGCAATTTGCCATGTCGCAGCGGCTCTACTACGAGGCGCTGCGCCAGGGCGGGCTGTTCTGGCCGCGTAACGACCCCGAGGCGGCGTGGGTGTCCGAGGATCGCGGGCGACGGCTGTGGAGGCTGAACTGGGCGGTCTGGGACGCTCAGGTCAACCTCCCCGTGGTCTATCTGATGGAGGTTCACGACTCGGGCAAGGTGGCCCTGCCCAAGGACGACCGGCGCTGGCCGGCGGTGCAGGCACATCTGATGGCGCAGTCGCTGGGGGGGCTGAAGCTTCTGACGATCGCGCAGGGGTTCGATGCGGATTTCCCCAACCTGCACCCCCACCGCCTGCGCCGCCTGCATCTCGGCCCGATGTATTCACATGCCTTCACCGTGCAGTCCGGCCCGATCTCGGAGGTGCTGGCCGAGGCTGCGGCCGACCCCGGCGACGACTGGGCACTGGTCTGGACGCTCGAGGATCTGATCGCGGAACGGGCTGAGACGGTCAGGACCGGCTGGTTTTCCAGTGCCGAACGGCAGATCTTTGCGCTCGACCCCTTCGCCGGGCGCGGGGTGGATACCGGTGCCACGCGGACCGAACGCATGGTGATCCTGCCGGAGCGTCCCTTCCAGGTCCTGGCCGAGCGCAACCCGCCCGGCTTCCGCGATGTGCGCAAATTCGTCGTGGCCGCCAATGGCCGCGTGCTGGTGCAACGGTAAGGCCCGGAGGAACCATGACCCCCCGCGACACGATGGAACTGCGCGAAGACGCGATCCGGGCGCATTACGACGGCGCGCTCGGCCTGTTGACCGGCTTCGACCATGCGCCCCGGCTGGCCAAGGCCGTCGAGACCCCGGCCCCCGAGCGCAGCCCCGGCATCCCCGGCCGGCCGCGGTTCCGGTCCACCACGCCCGGCCTCGTCACCCGCTCCACCGCGCGGCCCGGCGGCGTGCGGCTGGTCGAGCGGATCGAGGGGATGGGCGACGGGCTGGTCTCGCCCCTGCAGGCGCAGGTGCTGCACGCCCTGCGCCGCGCGACCGCGATCAGCCTGGCCATGGCGGAGACCTTTGCCGAGGGCACGGGGCTTGTGGAACTCAAGAAGGCCAACCTCGAGGCCCGGCTTCCCGACACCCGCAAGGCCGAGTTCACCGAACTCTTGGCCGCCGAGGCGCTGGTCGCGCTGCATGTCCTTGGCAATGCCACCGCCTTCCTGCTGGCCCCGCATCTGGGCGAGACCACGGTCGAGATCGGCGCGGTGGAGGAGGTGCTGACCGACAACGCCCCCCTCGCGCTGCAGGGCGCGCTGTGGGAACTCGATCAGGACATCGCCCTCCACGCGACCGACGAGGCGCGGCTGGTGGCCACCGTCGCGGGCTTTGCCGAGGCGCTGATGAAGCGCGTGGCGACCCGGGCCGAGGCTGCGCCGCGACTGGCGGCCTTCACCGGCGGGTCCTGGAAGGTCGAGGCCGACGACCTGACGCTGTCGGGCTTCAAGCCCGCCCGCACGGCCAAGGGCACCGCCCTGACGATGCAGTTCAAGAAGCCGCACGAGGTGGTGGGCAACCACATCGCCAAGTACCAGGCGCTTCGGCTGTCGAAGATGCTGATGGCCTACGACTTCGAGCGCCGGCTGAACCCCTTTGCGGAACTCGGCGGCTTCATCTTCACCTTCATGGGCGACGGCAAGCCCGGCACCGGCAAGACCACGCTGATCCAGATGATGGCCGGGCTGATCCACGACTACTGCAAGGTGGCGGGCTACCCGTTCCGCTACCAGAACTTCTCGATCGACCAGATCGACAGCTACCAGGGCAAGTCGGGCCAGAACGCCAAGGCCTTCATCGACAACGTGATCGACCCCGCGGTGATCGCCTTCGGCACCATCGACGACATCGACCAGGTCGCCGGCAAGCGCGGCGACCGGCAGTCGAGCGCGGGCCAGCAGGAGGTGACGGCGGTCTTCATGCAGGCCTTTGCCGGGGCCAACACGGTGGTGCGCGGCAACTGCACCTTCGGGATGTTCTCGAACTACCCCGAGAACGTGGACGACGCCCTGCGCCAGCGCGCCGGCGCCCGCTTCCTCGTGGACGGCCCCCAGACGCGCGAGGACTACATCGACATCCTGTCGCTTCTGCTGGGGAAGAACCACGCGATCCCCCTGGGCGACCACGAGCTCTTCGCCGCGCAGGAAATCCGCCGCGCGGTCGCGGCGAGTTTCGCCGCCCACGGCCGCCCGCACGAGGCCGGACTGATCCGGGTCTGGGAGAAGGTCGCAGCCGAGATCGGGCCCCTGGACTCCATCGCCAGGATCGGCCGCTACCTCAAGGCGATCCAGGAGGCCGACGAGCGCTTCACCGGCCGGGCGATCAAGAACATCACCGATGCGGTGAAGGTGCGGGCGATGGACTTCGAGCTGCCCGACGAATGGATGGAAAACCCCGAGCTGTTCCTGTTCAAGACCTACGAGGAAAAGGCCACGATGATCCGCGGCCTGATGACCCCGATCACGGTCGAGATGGTGATCCAGGAGATCAACCGCTACGCCGACAGCGAGTTCCGCTATGCCGACAAGTCGGACGAGGTGGCGATCGAGGGCATGGTGCGCGACTTCCGCCGGTCGGAGGAGGCGAAGCGGCGGTATCTGGAGGGGAAGGGGTGAGGCGTGTGCCCCTGTTGCGGGCGGGTTCCCCCCCTCCCCATCCCTCCCCCACAAGAGGGGAGGGTGGCGCCTACCACGGTGCCGGTTTGCCGCGCCGCATCCGTTCTGTGCCCCCCCTCCCCCTTGTGGGGAGGGGACGGGGGTGGGGGGCGCCGCGGGGGGTGACCGGGCCATGAGCCGCATTGCACCCGACACCCGCGACCTGGCCCGGCGCCTGCGCCATGCCATGACGCCGCACGAGCGGCAGTTGTGGCAGCACCTGCGCGGGGTCAACCGGATGCTTGGCACCAATTTCCGCCGGCAGGCGCCGGTGGGACGCTATGTCCTGGATTTTGCCGACCTCGGGCGGCGGCTTGCAGTCGAAGTGGATGGGGGCCAGCATGCCGACAGGACGCAGGCAGAACGGGACCTGCGGCGCGACGACTGGCTGGCGGCGGAGGGCTTCACCGTGCTGCGGGTCTGGAACGCCGATGTGGCGGGCAATGTAGAGGGTGTGATGCAGGCGGTGCTGGACGCACTCGGGGTTGGGGCCGACGGTGCCGAAGGGGTGGACCCCCCCCCTCCCTATCCCTCCCCCACGAGGGGGGAGGGAAGCACTTCGGCAGCCGGCGTGGCCCACAGGTGTCCGGGAAGTGCCTCCCCTCCCCCTTGTGGGGAGGGGATGGGGGTGGGGGGACACGGGCGCAGGAAGGTTCCGAACCCATGAAGCGCCTCATCCAGAAGGGCCTCATGTTCGGGAACCTCGTCGAGGTTTCCTCGCCCGCGCTTGTCGAGCGTTACAACCGCGCGCTGAGGCATCTGACGGGCAGGACGACGCAGCAGGCCGATTTCCACATCGACATCTCGGGCTATTCGCCCGAGATCGGCGCGGAGCTGGGCGATGACCTCTACCTCAACCCCAACGGCTGCAACCGGCAGTTCATCCTGCTGACCACGGCGCAGAAGGCCGCCCCCCTCCTGAACATCAAGTTCTCCACCTCGCGCGGCATCCTGCGGCAGTTCCTCGAGGCGAACGAGGCGCAGCTCTTCGCGCTCACGGCGCGGGATGCGGTGGCGGGCGAGTTGCAGAACTCGGTCTACGAGGTCGACACGCCCGCCCGGCTGCTCGACATCCGCCAGATCACCATCGAGGCCGACACGATCGGCGGCCATGTGGCCGATGCCACGCGCCTCGCCGCGCTGATCGACCGTTTCCGCAAGGAACCCGACGGCTGGCGCGACGACCTGCTGATCGCCGACATGATCGGTCTGGCCAAGAAGACGGGCGACGTGACCCGCGTGCCGGTCCACCTGCCGCGGATGACCTTCGAGCAGGCCAATTTCTGGACCTCGCATTTCGGCGGCCTCTATGTCTTTCGCAAGGTGAAGGCGCCGGCGGTGATTACCGCGATGCCGCGGATGAACCTCGGCAAGATCCCCGTCGCCACGGTGATGGACCTGACGCAGCGCAACCAGATCGCGGAATGGCTGGTCAAGAATGGCCTCGTGGAATCGGTGGTCGAGGCCAAGGGCCTCGATACTGCGGCCCTGCTGCGCCAGAAGATGGATTTCATCCTCGTCGATGCGGCCGATGCGCTGGACATCGACCTGGGCGGCGCCACGCGCGCCGACCTGCGCAAGATCGCCCATCGCCTGGGCTCGGCCCTGCCGGACGAGTTCACCGGGCTGGCGGCCCTGCTGCGCTGGGTCGAGGGGGGCGGCGACTGGCCCGAGATCACATCGCGCCATCCCGCCTTCTTCTACACGCTGCGGTCGAAGGCGCATCCCGACCGCGACCTGGTGAACATGCTTCTGGCCGAGCTTGCGCCGCTCGACGTGCGGCAGCTCTACCTGACCCACAAGGAGCTGTTCTACGCCAGCTATGCCCGCTGGTCGGACCGCAAGCGCGACTATGTGGCCGATTTCCTGGCGCGCGAATACCTGGTGGACCGGCAGGGCCAGCGCGCCGCCCTGTTCGGGCCGGAGCCGGGGATGGACGAGGCGGCGCGCCCTGACCCGAAACCCGCCGCGCCGTCGGTGATCGACCGCGTGGGACCCTGGGGTGCGGTGCGGGGGCCGCGATGATCCCGCTGGTGCGTCTTGCCGTGTTCGGGTTCATCGCGCTGAGCGTGATCTATGTGCTGGTGTCGATCTATTCGCGGTCGGTGCGGCGGGAACGGCTCGA
>DAOLBY010000028.1:16469-26791 GCA_035324325.1 Paracoccaceae bacterium
GCCGCGCAGGGCCCGGGCGACCGCGCGGCCTTCATCGCGGCCGGGATGGAGGCCTACAACAAGGGCCTGCGCCGCCGCCTGCTCTGGCTCGTCTACATCATCCCGACGGCGGTCGTGTCGGCCCTCGTCTACCTGCTCAATTTCCACTAAGGCGGTGCCATGCGCTACATCAAGTGGACCCTCATCCTGACGATCCTGACGCTGGTCGTCTCGGTCCTGCACTACACCCTGCCGCAGACGGATATCGTGCGGGTGGTGGCGACCGACACGCGTCGCATCGACTTCGGCGAGAACCAGTTCTTCTGGGCGACGCCCGATGTGGGCACCGGCGCCGGCATCAACCGCGACGTGAAGTTCATCGAGGCCGTGCGCCCGAACGGCCGGGTGATCGTCTACCGCAACGAGGATACCGGCTGGGGCTGGCCGCCCTATTTCAAGCTCAACAGCTTCAACCTGCAGGCCGAGGCATCCAACCTGATCTCGACCCAGGCCGCGCCCCGCTGGGTGGCGGTCAAGCATTACGGCTGGCGCAACGAGTTCTTCACGATCTTCCCCAATGCGATCTCGTTGCGGGAAGTGGAGGGGCCGGACGTGCGCATCGTGCCCTGGGTCAACCTGGTCGTCATCGCCACCCTGATCTTCCTGGTGTTCATGGTCTGGAAGATGCTGGCGCAGTTCCGTGAACGGGTGATCGACCCGGCCGCCGACCGGGTGACGCAGACGCTGGACGACATCGACAGCCGGCGGCGCAGCCTGCGCCAGCGCATCGCGGACTGGCTGGGCACCTGGCGCGGCAAGCCGCGGCGTTGACGGGCGGGTGAGCCGCCCCAGGTCCCGCCCCGGACGGCAGGGGGGGAAGGTGATGGATCGGGCGCTGGTGATCGGGTCATCCGGCGGGATCGGTGCGGCGCTGGCCGGCGCATTGGCCGCGCGCGGTGCCGAGGTCACGGGCCTGTCGCGCCGGGCGCACGGCCTCGACGTGACCGACGAGGCGTCGGTGGCCGATGCGCTCGGGCAGCTGGCGCCGCCCTTCCACCGGGTGATCGTGGCGACGGGGGCGCTGGCCCCGCCCGGCCTCGGCCCGGAAAAGACGCTGCGGGCGGTGGATCCCGGGCAGGTTGCGGCGCAATTCGCGCTGAACGCGCTCGGACCCCTGCTGGTCCTCAGGCACGCGCTGCGGCTGATGCCGCGCGATGCCCCCTGCATCTTCGCGGCGCTTTCGGCACGGGTGGGATCGATCGGCGACAACCGGCTGGGGGGCTGGTATTCCTACCGCGCGTCCAAGGCCGCGCTGAACCAGTTCCTGCGCACCGCGGCGGTGGAGGTTGCGCGCACGCACCCGCAGGCGGTGGTGGCGTCGCTGCACCCCGGCACCGTCGCCACCGGCTTCGGTACCGCGTTCCACGCCGGGCGCGACACGCTGTCGCCCGATGTGGCGGCGGCGCATCTGCTGGCGGTGATGGACCGCCTGACGCCCGACGACACCGGCGGCTTCTTCGACTGGCAGGGCCAGGCCGTGCCGTGGTGAGGCCCCGGCTCGTCCTTGTCCTGGGCGACCAGTTGTCCGACGGGCTGTCGGCCCTGCGCGCGGCCGACCCCGCACGCGACGTGGTGGTGATGGCCGAGGTGATGGCCGAAGGCACCTATGTCCCCCACCATCCGCAGAAGATCGCCCTGGTGCTTTCGGCCATGCGCAAGCACGCCGCGGCGCTGGCGGCTGCCGGATGGCGGGTGCTCTACACCCGCCTCGACGACCCTGCGAACAGCCAGTCGATCCCGGGCGAGCTGATCCGCCGCGCGGCCGAGGTCGGTGCCGGGGAGGTGATCGCCACGCGCCCCGGCGAATGGCGGCTGATCGCGGCGCTGGAGGGGCTGCCGCTGCCCGCCACCCTGCTGCCCGACGACCGTTTCCTGTGTTCCGAGGCCGCGTTCGCCGCTTGGGCTGCTGGCCGCAAGACCCTGCGGATGGAGTATTTCTACCGCGAGATGCGCCGCAAGACGGGCTTCCTGATGGAGGGGGACCAGCCCGCCGGCGGTCAGTGGAACTTCGACCACGACAACCGCAAGCCCGCCGCGCCCGACCTCCTGCGCCCCCGCCCGCCGCGGTTTGCCCCCGATGCCTTGACGGAAGAGGTGCTGGCACTGGTCGGGGGGCGGTTTCCCACCCATTTCGGCCGGTTGCGCCCCTTCGGCTGGGCGACCGACCGCACCGGAGCCCTGCAGGCGCTCGACCACTTCCTGCGCCATGCCCTGCCGCGCTTCGGCGACGAACAGGACGCGATGCTGGCCGATGACCCGACGCTCAGCCATGCGCTGATCTCGCCCTACCTCAATCTCGGGCTGCTGGGCTGGCACGAGGTCTGCGCGGGGGCGCAGGCCGAGTGGCAGGCCGGCCGGGCGCCGCTGAACGCGGCCGAGGGCTTCGTCCGCCAGATCATCGGCTGGCGCGAGTTCATCCGCGGCGTCTATTTCCTGGCCGGGCCGGGCTACACCGCGCGCAACGAACTGGCGGCCCGCCGCGCGCTGCCCGCCCTCTACTGGGGCGCGCCCACGCGCATGGCCTGCCTGTCCGCCGCTGTCGCCCAGACGCGCGACATGGCCTATGCCCACCACATCCAGCGACTGATGGTCACCGGCAACTTTGCCCTGCTGGCCGGGGTGGACCCGGCCTTCGTGCACGACTGGTATCTGAAGGTCTATGCCGATGCCTTCGAATGGGTCGAGGCGCCGAACACCATCGGGATGAGCCAGTGGGCCGACGGCGGGATGGTGGGGTCGAAACCCTATGCCGCCTCGGGCGCCTACATCGACCGGATGTCGGATTACTGCGGCAGCTGCGCCTATCGCGTGAAGGACCGCACAGGGCCGAAGGCCTGTCCCTTCAACCTGCTCTACTGGGATTTCCTGATCCGCCACCGCGCACGGTTCGAGCGCAACCCGCGCATGGCGCAGATGTACCGCACCTGGGACCGCATGGACCCGGGCCACCGCGCGACCGTGCTGGCCGAGGCCGGGGCCTTCCTTTCGCGGATGGAATCGGGCGAGGCGGTCTGACGCCCCTTAGCCGATCAGGATCACCAGCCAGGCCACCCCGGCGGCGATGGCGGTGACGGCGACTGCGGCCGACCCGCAATCCTTGGCCTTGCGCGCGCGAGGGTCCTGCGCCGTCGAGATGTAGTTCACCGTCTCCTCGACTGCGGTGTTCATCAGTTCGGCCGCCAGGATCAACAGGCCGAGGCCCAGGATCACCGCGCGTTCCGCTCCTGTCAGGTCCAGCGACAGTGCCAGCGCAGCCGAGATTGCATTGGCCAGTGTCCATTGCCGCAGAGACTTTTCGCTGGCCCAGGCGGCGCACCAGCCCTGCCAGGACCAGACGCAGGTGTTGCGCAGCCTGCGCAGTTCCGCCACTGCATCGAACGCCATGCCCTTCCCCCCGAAGCCGTCCGGGGAAAGGCTAGGACAGGCCGGACCTTCGCGCCAGTGTGCGATCAGCCGCCCGACAGCATCGACAGGCCCGTGGCGTTGGCGCAGAAGTCCGGCGCCGGCCGCGGCCAGGGCTGCGGCTGGCCCAGCCAATGCATGCAGTCATCCTGCCGCCCGCAGTCCGAACAGCGGTCCACCAGCCCGTCGAACTCGGCCCGGTCGAGCCAGCCCTCGACAACCGCCGCGCCCAGGTTCACCCCCGACACCCGACCCATGGCCAGCGTCTGCCAGAAGGCCCTCGGGTCGTCGTCCTGCACGATCATGGTGCCCGTCTCCCTTGCCCCGGTCCGGGGGCGTCGGCATCAGGTTGGCACCGCGGCCGGGCGGCCGCCTTGATGCAGGTCAAACGCGCCTCAGCCGCCCGCGCGCAGCCGCGCCACAGTCTGGCGCACCACGGCCGAGCGGTCGGCATTGCGCGGATGGCTGCCCAGGAACCGGTCGCCGGGGTCGGGCAGGCGATCGAAGAAAGCCGCACCCAGAAGCGGATCGAAACCCGCCGCAAGGGCAATTTCCGCCCCCAGGGCGTCCGCCTGCAACTCGAACTCGCGCGAGTAACGGCGCGCGCCCACGGTCGCGCCCACGTTCTGCGCCGCCCGCACCGCCGCCGCATCCGCCCCGCCGAGCGAGGCGAGCACCCCGGCCAGGATCGCGCCCGCCGCCGCGTTCTCTTCGGTCAGCGGCAGGTGGCCCAGGATGTGATGGGCGGCCTCATGGCCCATGACGAAGGCAATTTCGTCGATGTTTCGGGCATTGGCGATCAGCGCGACGGTGAAACCGAGGACGGGCCGGCCGGCGCGGTCCAGCGTCTGGAAGGCATTCGGCGGCTGCCCCGGGCGGTCGTCGATGACGATGCGGAAGGCGCAGGGTATGCCGCGGGTGCGCGCCCGGCAGAACGCCTCGGCCACCGGCTGCACGCGGTCGACTGCGCCGACGAAATTGCGCGCCGCCTCGCGCGGGGGAAGCACCGGGGCCGCTGCACGCACCTCGGCCACCTGCACCGGCTGCGGCACGGGCGCCGCGACCTCGTAGGTCGTGCAACCCGCCAGCATCGCCGCCACAAGTAGTCCGCCGATCCACGCCCGCACGCGAAACCCCCTGCCTGCCGTCCTTTCGCCTTCTAGCAGAGCGGACGGCGGGGGAAAGCCATGGCGCCGCCCAGGTCACGCAGGGTTGTGGCCACACGTGGCGCCGCCTATCCTTCGGGCCATGTTCACCATCGAGCACGAGTTCGACGCCACCGTGATCACCCTTATCGACGAGGGCGGGCCGCATCTGGCCGAGGATGTGACGATCCACGCCTTCGACGACTGCGTGACCCTGACGCAGGAGGACCCGCGCGAGGGCGGGCCAGTCACGATCACCCTGTCGATGGCGCAGCTGCGCGACCTGGCGGCGGCGCTGGACCTGCCCGAGGGCAGCTACAGGTTCGAACGCCGGCCGGGCGACGACACGGGATAGCGGGCCGGTTGCCCGGCCCCGCCCTGCGGCGATCCGGCCTGTTCGATCGAAAGCCGCGTTTCCAACCCCGACGCCCGACGCCCGGCGCGCGGTGCGGCGCAGCGGGCGGCGTTGCGGCAGGGGTGCGGCGCGCCTAGATTGCACCAGGACAGAGGAGGCTCGCCATGCCCCGAACCGCCCTTCGTGCCCTGCCTCTTGCTGCGCTGGCGCTACTGGCGGCCTGCGGCACGCCGCAGGAACGCTGCATCGCACGCGAGACGCGCGAACTGCGCATCCTCGACCGGCTGATCGCCGAGACCGAGGGCAATATCGCGCGCGGCTACGCGCTGGAGGAGGTGACGGTCTGGCGCGAGTACTGGACGACCTGCCTGGTCGCGCAGGCGCCGAACCCCGACGGCACCGCCCGCCCGCCGGTGCCGCAGCCCTGCGAGAGGGAACGCGCCGAGACCCAGACGCGTGCCAAGGCCATCGACCTGAACGTCGAGCGCGACAAGCTCCGGTCGATGCAGACCAAACGGCGCGACCTGGCGCAGGCGGCTGCACGCTCGGTCGCCGCCTGCCGGGCGGCCCACCCGGAATAGCGTCTCAGTGCGCGGGCGCGCGCACGGTGTCCGACAGGCTGCGCCCGCCATCCACCGTCATCACCTGACCGGTCATGAAGCCCGCGGCGTCCGAGGCCAGGAACTGCACGCATTCGGCCAGTTCCGACGGCGCCGCGATCCGGCCGATCGGCGTCCCCTCGACAATGACGCCGCGATACCCGGGGTGGTCCTTGATCTGGGTCTGCAGGCTTGCGCTCATCACCGAGCCGAAGGCGACCGCGTTCACCCGGATCCCCCTGGGCGCCAGGGCCAGGGCCAGCGTGCGCGTCATCTGCTCGATGGCGGCGGTCGCGACCGAATATCCCAGAAGCTCCGGTTGCGAGCGCGAGGCGGCGACCGAGGACAGGTTGACGATCGACCCGATGGGGCCGGTCTGGCCCGCCTTTTCGGCCTGGGCGATCATCCGCCGTGCGGTCAGCTGCGACAGGCGCAGCGCCGACATCAGGTTGTGCTGCAGCATCAGCTCCACATTGTCCGCGCCGGGGTCGAGCGGGTCGGACAGTGCGAACTGGCGGCTGGCGTTGACCAGGATGTCGACCCGGTCGAAGGCATCAATGGTGGCCGACAGGAGGTTGGCGATGGTCAGCTTCTCGCGCAGGTCGCCACCGAAGAAGCGCATCGCGCCCTCGCTGCGCGCCGCCTCGCCGCACTCGCTTTCCAGCCGCACCTCGTCGATGTCGGCGCACATGACGTTGGCGCCCTTGTCCACGAAGTGCCGCGCGATGGCCAGGCCGATGCCTGCGGCGGCGCCGGTGACGATGGCGGTCTTGCCCTGGATGGAAAGTGTCATGCGGTGCCTTTCGGGCGGGGCAGGGGACGCGCGGCGCGCGTCAGGCGGAAGGCGGCATTGCCGCCGATGTCCTCGACCTCGCGGAACGATGCGGCCAGCACACGATCATAGGGCAGCGGGCGGTTCGCCACCAGCCACAGCGTCCCCTCGGGCGTGAGCATCCGCGCCGCAGCGCCGATGAAGGCCGCGCCAAGCGCGGGGTCGGTGGCGCGGCCGGAATGGAAGGGCGGGTTCGCCACCACCCAGTCGGCGGGACTTTCGGGGCGGAAGCAGCGCGCATCGGCCCAGTGGAAGGCTGCGCGCGGGTCGGTGATGTTCGCCCGCGCGCAGTCCAGCGCCTCGGCGTCGGCCTCGACGAGGTCGAGTGCCGTGACGCCTTCGCGCGCGAGGGCCGCCCGCGCCAGGAACCCCCAGCCTGCGCCGAGGTCCAGGCCGCGGCCGGGCAGGCGCGCCGGCAGGGCGTCGGCCAGGAGAGACGAGCCCGGGTCCGGGCCGTCGGCGGAAAACACGCCGGGCCGCGTGTCGAACCCGCCGCGGGCCTTCCGCAGCCCGGACCGCCAGTCGGAAAGATCGCGTCCGGCGGCAAACACGGCCAGACGGCCGTGTGCCTTGACCACGGGTTCCGACAGTGCCACGCGGACGCCAAGGTCGCGCAGCAGCCCGTCGATGCCGTCGGTCTTCTGCCCGTCCACCGCAACCGGGCCGCCCCGCGCAACCGCCGCGGCGGCGCGTGCGATCCAGTCGCGGGCGGCCTCGCGCGAACGGGGCAGGAAGACAACGGCGGCGGCGAAGGCTTCGGCCGGCAGGGCAGGGGTGGCCGCAATGCCGCGGGCGGCCAGCGCGTCATGGTCGGGGCGGAAGGGCTGCACCGCCAGCACCCGGTCGCGTGGCAGCGCCGAAATGTCGGTGCCTGCCCCGGGCCCCATCACGAGGATCCGGCCCGATGCCGGGATGGCCAGCAGCCCGGACCCGATCGCCAGTGTCAGACGGTCTGCACCCATGGGCAGGGCCGCGCGGCCCCTATTCCTTTTCCATCGTGCATTGCAGCGGGTGCTGGTGGCGGCGCGAGAAGTCCATCACCTGTGCCACCTTGGTTTCCGCCACCTCGAAGCTGAACACCCCCACGACCGCGAGGCCCTTCTTGTGGACCGTCAGCATGATCTCGAAGGCCTGCGCATGGGTCAGCCCGAAGAAGCGTTCGAGCACGTGGACGACGAATTCCATCGGCGTGTAGTCGTCGTTCAGCAAGATGATCTTGTAGAGCGGCGGGCGCTGTGTCCGCGTCTTGGCCTTCGGCATCAGCGAGGTGTCGCTGTCGGACCCACCGGGGCGGATGGCCATCTGGATGGGCTGCAGGGTCACGGCGCAAGGCTCCGGTCGCAAGATTCGCAGGGCGAGGCTATCCTTGCCAATATAGATGAATTGGCGGTTGCGAAAAGGGGGCAGGCTTGCGTGGCGCCTTCCGGCCCGGCATCAAGGGGCATGGATGCCATTCCCCTTTCCATCATCGGCTTCGATGCCGACGACACGTTGTGGCAGAACGAGGCCTTCTTTCGCCTGACGCAGGAACGGTTCGCGGCCCTTCTCGCCGATCATGCGGAACCCGCGCACCTTGGCCAGCGGCTGCTGGCGGCCGAGCGGCGCAACCTCGGGGCCTATGGCTACGGCGTGAAGGGGTTCGTGCTGTCGATGATCGAGACGGCGATCGAGGTCACGGAAGGGCGCGTACCGGCCCGGGTGATTGCCGAGATCATGGCTGCCGGGCGCGAGATGCTGGCGCATCCGATCGATCTTCTGCCCCATGCCCGGGATGCGGTCGAGGCGGCGGCGGCGCAGTTCAGGGTCGTCCTGGTGACAAAGGGCGACCTTCTGGACCAGGAACGCAAGCTGGCGCAGTCTGGTCTCGGCGATCTGTTCCACGGTGTCGAGATCGTGTCGGAGAAGACGGCAGCGGTCTATGCGCGGGTCTTCGCGCGCCACGGGGGCGGCGCCGAATCGGCGATGATGGTCGGCAATTCATTGAAATCGGATGTGATTCCGGCCATCGCGGCGGGCGGGTGGGGGGTGCATGTTCCGCATGACCTGACCTGGGAACTGGAACGGGCAGAGCCGCCCGTCGGACATCCCCGCTTTCGCCTCCTGCCCGACCTCGGTGCGCTGCCTCTGCTTCTGGATCGCGTGGCGCAGATGTAGGCGCGGGCGGCCCCGCGTCCCCCAGATGTGGCGCTGAGGCATCGAGGCCACATCAACGTCAATCTGCAAGTACCTGCACAACGGGGGTTTTCTGCTGCAGTCGCCTCTGCTAGCCTTCGCCGCGAGGCAGTCTGCGCGACCATAACAAGAACGGCGCGCATCGTAACAGGCAGAGGGACCGGCGACGTGCGTTCGCTCTCGGGGCAGTTTGCCCGCATCTTCCTATTGATGGCGTTCCTGACGCTGCTGGCGGCGCTTCCGGTCCGCGCCGCCCCCTTTGCCGCGCATGTGATGGACGCGCGCACGGGCGAGACGCTGCATTCCCAGAATGCCGAAACCCGCCTGCACCCGGCCTCGCTGACCAAGATGCTGACGCTCTACATCGCCTTCGACGCGATCCGGCGCGGCGAGGTCAGCCTCGACACGATGGTGACGGTCTCGGCCAACGCGGCGAAGAAGCCGCCGTCGCGTCTTGGGCTGCGCGCGGGCCAGCGCATCGCCATGCGCCACCTGATCCGCGCCGCGGCGATCCGGTCGGCCAATGACGCGGCCTCGGCCATCGGCGACCACCTGTCGGGCAACGAGGCCGCCTTTGCCCGCCGGATGGACCGCACGGCCAAGGCCATCGGCATGACGAACTCGACCTTCAAGAACGCCAACGGGCTGACAGCGCCGGGCCACCTGTCGACGGCGCGTGACATGTCGGTGCTGGGGCGGCGGCTGTTCTACGACTTCCCCGAATACTACAACCTCTTCTCGCGCCGGTCGGCCGATGCGGGGGTGGCGCAGGTGGTCAATACCAACAGCCGCTTCCTCGATGCCTATCCGGGCGCCGACGGGATCAAGACAGGCTACACCGTCGCCTCGGGGTTCAGCCTGACCGCAAGCGCCGAACGCGGCGGGGTGCGGATCATCACCACCGTCTTCGGCGGCACCTCGACCGCCAACCGCAACGCGCGCATCGCGCAGCTGATGGACATCGGTTTCCGCGAGGCGCCGCGCCATGCCGCGGTTCGCAAGCCTGCCCCGGTGCAGCTGCCGGCCGAGACGCGCGAACCCGAGCCGGCCGATCCGCCGATGGTCCTGTCGGGCACGGCGACCACGACGCTTGGCAACGGCGACGGCCGCGCCGCAGGCAAGACGATCCGGCTTATCACTTCGGTTGCGAAGTCGCCTCGCCCGCGTCCCCGCCCCGACCCGGCCGAGGCCGCCGCCGCCGAGGTGATCGTCGCCGCCGCGCAGGACCAGATCGAGGACGCGCTGGCCGCCGCCACGGCGCCTGAGCCGCTGCCCTTCCAGCTGGTTGATGCAGCGACCGGCGCGCCGCTGGCCGACCCGCCGGCCGTGCCGACGGAGGCGGGGTTGCCGGTGGCGCTGGCCGAGGCACCGCTGGCACCGGCCCTGCGCCCCGCCGCCCGTCCCGCGGCGCTGCTGGCCGCCGAGGTGCCGGATGATACCGCCTCCGAAGCCGCCACGTCCGCGACAATGGCCCTGGCCGATGCGCTGCCGGCCGACCTTCCCTTCCAGGTGGTGGACGCTCAGCCGTCGGCCGACCTGCCCTTCCGGGTGGTCGATGCCCTGCCGGAGGCAGAACCGGAACCCGAGGCCATTGCCCTTCTGTCCGCCTCCGCCGTGGCACCCTTGCCCGCGATCGCCGTGCCGCCCGCGGCCCTGACCGAAGCGCCGGCTTCGCCGCAGGCCCCCCTCCGCGTGGCTGCACTGCGCCCCCCGCCGAAGCCGCCGGCCGCGCCGCTGCCCGAACAGACCGAGGTGGTGGTGCCCCTGTCGACCTCGGG
>DAOLBY010000238.1:0-3592 GCA_035324325.1 Paracoccaceae bacterium
GCCAGGGGCGACGGGGCCGGTTCGGCGGACCCGGGCGCCGCGGACACGGCTGGCGAATCGCGGCGCGGGGGCAGGACGGGGGCGGTGGTTTCGGCCACCGGCGCGGGCGCCGAGGTTCGCCCGTCCGGGGCCAGTTCGGCCGCCGGCGCGGCAGGCGATGGAACCGATGGCGCCGCCGCATCGGCCGCCGGCGCTTCCGGTGCAGGCGTTTCCGGCAGCGCCGGCGTCTGCGGCAGCGCCGCCGTCACGGCCGGTCCTTCGGGGGGGACCGGCCGGAAGGGCTGGGGTGTCGGCGCCAGTTCCGACAGAAGCACCAGCCCCACGACCGCGAAGGCCACGCCCCACAGGATGCCGCGCCACAGTCCCCGCATCGCCTCATGCCCCCGCAGCGGCTGCCCGCACAGCCCCCAATCGGCCGCCCGGCCTTGACGCCGCGCGGCCCGTTCCGCCATGTATAGCGCCAACGCGGGTGGGGATCACCCCCTCTTGTGGCGGGACGCGCAGGAACCCCCATATGCTGCTGCTCATCGACAACTACGACAGCTTCACCTGGAATCTTGTCCATTACCTGGGCGAGTTGGGGGCCGACGTGCGTGTCGTGCGAAACGATGCGCTGGATGTGCAGGCCGCGATGGCGCTGCGCCCCGAGGGCATCGTGCTGTCGCCCGGCCCCTGCGACCCCGACGCCGCCGGCATCTGCCTGCCCCTCACGCTGGCCGCGGCCGAAGGCGGCGTGCCGCTTCTCGGCGTCTGCCTCGGCCACCAGACCATCGGCCAGGCCTTCGGTGGCCGCGTGGTGCGCTGCCACGAAATCGTGCACGGCAAGATGGGGACCATCCACCATGAGGGGCGCGGCGTCTTCGCCGGCCTGCCCTCGCCCTTCCGGGCCACCCGCTATCACTCGCTGGTCGTCGAGCGGGCCAGTCTGCCCGCCTGCCTGGAGGTCACGGCGGCGCTGGAGGACGGCACGATCATGGGCCTGCGCCATCGCGACCTGCCGGTCGAGGGTGTGCAGTTCCACCCCGAGTCCATCGCCTCCGAACACGGCCACGCGCTTCTGCGCAACTTCCTCGGCATGACGCGGGTGCCTGCATGAGCGGCCTCAAGCCGCTGATCGGCACCGCCGCCGACCGCCCGCTGACCCGCGCCGAGGCCGAGGCCGCCTTTACCGCGCTGTTCGAGGGCGATGCGACGCCCGCCCAGATGGGCGGCTTCCTGATGGCGCTGCGCACCCGGGGCGAGACGGTGGACGAGATCGCCGCCGCCGCCGCCGTGATGCGCGCCAAATGCGTGAAGGTGGCCGCACCGCCGGGCGCCATCGACATCGTCGGCACGGGGGGCGACGGCAAGGGCACGCTGAACATCTCGACCGCCGCGGCGCTGGTCGTGGCCGGTGCGGGGGTGACGGTGGCCAAGCACGGCAACCGCAACCTGTCGTCCAGGTCCGGGGCCGCCGATGCGCTGACCGAGCTGGGGCTTGACGTGATGGTGGGGCCGGAGGTGGTGGAGCGCTGCATCGCCGAGGCCGGCATCGGCTTCATGATGGCCCCCATGCACCACCCCGCCACGCGGCATGTGGCCCCCGTGCGGATGGAACTGGGCACGCGGACGCTGTTCAACGTGCTGGGTCCGCTGACCAACCCGGCGGGCGTGAAGAGGCAGCTGTCGGGCGCCTTCGCCGGCCACCTGATCCGGCCGATGGCCGAGGTGCTGGCCGCGCTCGGGTCCGAGGCCGCCTGGATCGTCCATGGCGCGGACGGCACCGACGAGATCTCCATCGCCGGGGAAACAGCTGTTGCCGCCCTCGAAAAGGGTGCGGTGCGCGCGTTCTCCCTGCACCCCGAGGTGGCGGGCCTTCCGGTGCATCCGTTCGAGGCGATCCTGGGCGGCAGCCCGGCCGACAACGCCAGCGCGCTGCGGGCGTTGCTGGACGGCGCGCGGGGGGCCTACCGCGATGCGGTCCTGCTCAACGCGGCGGCGGCGCTGGTGGTGGCGGGCGCGGCGGGCGACCTGCCCGAGGGCGTGGCCCGGGCCGAGGTCGCCATCGACAGCGGCGCGGCCAAGGCCCGGCTGGCCGCGCTTGCGCGCATCACGCGGGGCCAATGACGGAACCGCTGCGCGGCAGACGGTGTACCCCGCCCCCATCCCCTCCCCACCGGGGGGAGGGGAGGCTCCCGAGGAGGCCGCGCGCGCAACCCCGGCCGGCGGCGCCTCCCTCCCGGCTCGGCGCGGGAGGGTTGGGGGGACGCTCTCGCCGCGGCCGGGGGACGGCCTGCACGCCATGACCGGCCTTCCCGCCCCCCCTGACGCCTGGGCCGACCTGCCGTTCTTCGCCGAGGCCTGGCCGGCCCTGCGCGACCGCCTGAACGCCGCGGCCGAGCCCTGGGCCCCCGACCCGCCGAACCTGTTCCGCGCCCTGGCCCTCACCCCGCCCGCGGCCCTGCGCGCGGTGATCCTCGGACAGGACCCCTATCCGACCCCCGGCCGCGCCACCGGTCTCGCCTTCGGCTTCCCGACCGGGATGCCGCCGCGCGATTCGCTGCGGAACATCCTGGCCGAGCTGCACGGCGATCTCGGCATCGACCGCCCCGACGGCGACCTGTCGGGATGGGCGGGTCAGGGCGTCCTTCTGCTGAACACCGCTCTGACCGTCCCGCTCGGCCGCCCGGGCGGCCATGCCCGCTGGGGCTGGGATGTGCTGGTCGGGCAGGTGCTGGCGCGCGCCGCGGCCGCCCGGCCGCTCGCGTTCCTGCTGTGGGGCCGGCCCGCGCAGGCCGCCGCCGCCCCCTACGCCGCCCCCGGGGGGCATCTCGTGGTCGCGGCCCCCCATCCCTCGCCCCTGTCCGCGCATCGCGGGTTCCGCGGGCACCGCCCCTTTTCGGCCGTCAACCGCTGGCTGGCGGCCCGGGGCGAGTCCCCGATCGACTGGGCCGCCTGACCCTTCCCCTCGGCCCGCCCGCGCGCTAGCAAGGGGTCACAACGGAGCCTGACCATGTCCACCGTCCTCGACCGCATCATGGCCACCAAGCGCGACGAGGTCGCCGCCCGCAGCGCCGCCCGCCCGCTGGCCGAGATCGAGGCCGCGGCGCGCGAGGCATCGCCCCCCCGCGGGTTCGAGGCCGCATTGCGCCGCGATTGCGCCTCCTGCAGCCGCGTCAGCGCTTTCCGCCGCTTCTCATCGAGCGCCAGCAGCGCAGCCGACTGCGCCGGCAGCCCGCGCCGGTCGAGGCCCTGGTCGAAAGCTTCGGGATTGTCGCGAATGGCTTTGATGTCGTGCATGGTGCATCCGAGTGGCGTTGCCCGGAGCGTCTTTTACGTCATCGGGGCGAATGCGCAACTCGCCACATCTCGCCACATCAAGTCCTAGGGACCATCTCAGCGTCCGAAGATCCAGAGGAAGACATAGAGCACGAGGCTCGCAATGGTCGAGGTGACTATTGGAAAATAAACCTTCACCCGGCCGTCTACGCTCTCGTATTTGACGTCGCCCGGCAGCAGCTTGAGCCCCGGCGTGCAGTCCGGATCTCCCGCCTCGGCCCGCTTGTCGGAGAGCAGACCCACCAGCAACAGCGCAAGCATGATCCCGATGAAC
>DAOLBY010000029.1:0-26331 GCA_035324325.1 Paracoccaceae bacterium
CGGGTCCATCGGTGTCTCGATCAATGCCGCCATCATCATCCTGTCGGCCCTGCAGGAGGACGGGGCCGCCCGAAACGGCGACCGCAGCGCCATGGCCGACGTGGTCATGCGGTCCTCGCGCCACATCGTCAGCACCACGGTCACGACCTTCGGTGGCTTCCTGCCGCTGATCCTGGCGGGGGGCGGGTTCTGGCCGCCCTTCGCCATGTCGGTGGCGGGCGGGGTCCTGCTGTCGACGGTCGTGTCCTTCTACTTCACGCCGCCGATGTTCCTGCTGGCCTATGCGCGGCGTCAGCCGGCCGCCCCACTGCGTCCTGCCGTGCCCGCAGCGGCGCCGCTGATCCGCGACCGTGCCGCCTGACGGCGCGGGACCGCCGTACGCCGGACGGGGCCTTGCGTGGGGCACGGCAGGCCGATACCGCTCGAAACGGAGCCCTGGCCTTGATTCCGCTTCGCAGCATTTGCCCTGCCATCCCGGGACGCCTTGCGGCAGTTCTCGTGCGGTAGCTTGGACTTCGGCCGGCAGCCTGATGCGGCCGAACGCCGGGACAGCGCCGCCAGATGTTCGGTTGCGCCATCGGCCACGTCGATGCTAGACGCGATGATGTACTTCCAGGGCATGCCGGAAACTGCCGCAGTCTTTCCCGGATGCGGGGCCCACGGCATCGCCCGCGCCGCAGCAGAACCTGCGCCCGGCGCTCCGCGAGAGGGTTCTGTGTCAGTGGGAAGGCCCTGAGATCATGGATGGACAGTTTTCCCCCGGGCAGACCAGTCCCCAGAGGCAGAACGGTCAGGGCACGTCCCATCGCCCCGATGCCGCCGATGAAGACATCGATCTCGCCCGCACCCTCGGCGTTCTGTGGGCGGGCAAGTTGCGGATCGCCCTCTGCATGGCCCTCGGGCTGGCAGGTGCCGCCTTCATCTTCGCCAACACGATGCCGACCTTCCGCGCAGACGCGCTGCTGCAACTGGAAGAGAAGGGCGGAGCGAGTGCGATGGCCTTGCCCAGCGGTCTCAGCAACCTGATCGAAAGCAACCCGCGCAGCGTCACCGAGATCGAGATCATGCGGTCCGGCATGATCCTGTCGCAGGCGGTGGCCAACCTCAACCTCGACTGGCGGGTCACGCCGGACTATGCGCCGTTGATCGGCACGATGGTGGCGCGGTACCCCCTCCCCTATGTCAGCGATCTTCTGCCTTCCCGCTACGCCCGACCGCGCGAGTCGCTGACCCTGACCGAACTCGTCGTCCCACCCGCCTGGCTGAACCAGGACCTCGGGATCAACCTCGGCGCCGAGGGGCGATACACGCTCGCCTTGCCGGACGAACGCGTTCTGGACGGGCTCATCGGCACGGCGCTTTCGCTGCCGGACGAAGGGTTCACGCTGACAATCGGCAGCACGACCGCCCCGGCCGGCAGAAACTACACGATCCGCCAGATGAACGAGACGCAGGCAATCAACGGGCTGCGGAACCGGTTGACCGTGACCGAGCGCGGGCGAGGGTCAGGGATTCTGGAAGTCAGCGTGATCGGCGAAAGCTCCAACCAGAACGTGCGCGCACTCGACGCGATCCTGAATGCCTACCAGCGCCAGAATGTCGCCCGCAGCTCTGCCCAGGCCGAAAGCAGCCTGGCCTTCATCCGCGACCAGATTCCGCAGGCCGAACGCAACCTGCGCGAGGCCGAAAGCGCGCTGAACGCTTTCCGCCTGGAACAGGCTTCGATCGACCTGTCTCAGGAAACCAACACGCTCCTGGGCCAGATCACGCGGATCGAGGCCGAACTGTTCGAGATGCAGCGCCGCGAGGACGAACTTGCGCAGCGCTTCACGCAGTCGCATCCGACCTACCGGCTGTTCCTGGAGGAACGCCGGCGGCTCGAGGATCTGCTGGCCGATCTGCGAAGCCAGGTCGGCGACCTGCCCGAAACCCAGCGACAGATCGTCAACCTGACGCGCGACGTGGAACTTGCGCAGCGCCTGCATCTCGAACTTCTGACCCGCGCGCAGGAAGTCGAGGTGCTGCGCGCCAGCACCATCGGCAATGTCCGCATCATCGACAACGCCCGCCCGCTCGGCAACCCGATCGCGCCCGGCCGCAACCGGCTGCTGATCCTGGGCGCGCTGATCGGACTTCTGGGCGGGGCCGGCCTCGTGCTGCTTCGGGACTGGTCGCGCAAGGGCGTTCAGGATGCCTCCGAACTCGAACGGCTCGGTCTGCCGGTCTTTGCCACGATCAATTACAGCCGCGGCGCGGACACCCAGAACAAGCGCAAGGGGCAGTTGCCCATCCTGGCGCTGGAGCGGCCCGACGACATCACGGTCGAGGCGTTCAGATCCCTGCGCACGAGCCTGCATTTCGGAATGCTGGATGCGAAATCGCCCATCCTGACCGTCACCTCGGCGCATCCCGAGGCCGGAAAGAGCTTTGTGGCGACAAACCTTGCGGTGATCGCAGCGCAGGCAGGGCAGCGCGTCTGCCTGATCGACGCCGACCTGCGCCGCGGCCAGCTGCGGCGCTTCTTCGGCCTGCCGCGGAACCAGCCGGGGCTGCCCGAGATCCTGGCCGGCGACGGCACGCTGAACGACCTGCTGATCGCCGGGCCGGTCGACGGGCTTTCGGTTCTGGTGACCGGACGCTATCCGCCGAACCCGTCCGAGATGCTGATGCGCGCGCAGCTGCGCCAGCTGATCGACCAGTGTGCCGCCCGGTTCGACCTGACGATCATCGACGCGCCGCCGGCGCTGGCCGTCACCGATCCCGTGATCCTTGCGCGGAGTTCCGGCGCGACGATCTGTGTCGCCCGCCATGATACGACCACGCTGAACGAGATCGAGGCGACGATGAAGTCCTTCGCGACCGCCGGCCTGCGCCTCAACGGCGCGGTCCTGAACGGCTTTGATCCGCGCAAGTCGCGGGCCCGCTACGGATACGGTTACAGCTACCGTTATGCGTACAAGCAGCGCAAAGACTGAAGGGTGGGCCGCGTCCTGCCGCCCGATCCTCGGGTTTCCCCGCTTTCTGAAATGAGCAAGCCGTGAAGATAGCAATGGTAGGGACCGGCTATGTCGGTCTGGTGTCCGGGGTGTGCCTTTCGGACTTCGGCCACGATGTCGTCTGCGTCGATACGTCCGCCACCAAGATCGCGGCGCTGGAGCGCGGCGAGGTGCCGATCTACGAGCCCGGCCTCGGCGCCGTGATGGCACGCAACGTGGCGGCCGGACGGCTGCGGTTCACGACCGACCTGGCCGCCGCCATCGACGGGGCCGAGGCGGTGTTCATCGCCGTCGGCACGCCCACGCGGCGCGGCGACGGGCACGCCGACCTGACATACGTGATGGCGGCGGCGGCCGAGATCGGGCGCGCGCTGACGGGCTATGCGGTCGTGGTGACGAAATCGACCGTCCCGGTCGGCACCAACCGCAAGGTGGCCGAGGCGATCCGCGCCGCCGCTCCCGGTGCCGATTTCGACGTGGTCTCGAACCCCGAGTTCCTGCGCGAGGGGGCGGCGGTCGACGATTTCATGAAGCCCGACCGCGTGGTGATCGGGATCGAGACCGACCGCGCCCGGACGGTCATGGGCGAAATCTATCGCCCCCTCTACCTGCGCGACTTTCCGGTCGTCTACACCAGCCTCGAGACGGCAGAAATGATCAAGTACGCGGCCAACGCCTTCCTCGCCACGAAGATCAGCTTCATCAACGAGATCGCGGCGTTGTGCGAACGTGTCGGCGCCGACGTCAAGGCGGTCGCGCGCGGCATGGGCCTCGACGGCCGGATCGGCAACAAGTTCCTGCACGCCGGTCCCGGCTATGGCGGGTCGTGCTTTCCCAAGGACACGCAGGCGCTGGCCCGCATCGGACAGGAACACGGCGTTCCGCAGCGGATCACCGAGACGGTGATCGCGGTGAACGAGGGCACCAAGCGCCGGATGATCGACAAGGTGGTGGACCTGTGCGGCGGCACGGTCAACGGCAAGACGGTCGCCGTCCTGGGCGTAACCTTCAAGCCCGAGACCGACGACATGCGCGAGGCACCCAGCCTGACTATCCTGCCCGCCCTGGTGGGGGCAGGCGCGCGGGTGCGGGCGGTCGATCCGCAGGGCCGAAAGGAAGGCGAGGCGTTGCTGCCGGGCGTGGACTGGCGGACCGACCCCTACGATGCTGCGGCCGGGGCCGAGTGCCTGCTGATCCTGACCGAATGGAACGCATTCCGCGCCCTTGACCTTCGCCGGCTCGCCGGCACCATGGCGACCCCCCGCATGGCCGACCTGCGCAACATCTACGACCGCCAGGACGCCCTCGCGGCGGGGTTCGAAGCCTATGAGGGGGTGGGGCGCTGATCCGTCGCGGCAAGCCCGGCCGCTGGCGAAGTCACCGGGACGGCAGCCCTGCCTGACGACCGCGGATCCTGCTGCCGCACGCGGGATTTCGGGGCCGGAGCGGCAGGTATCGATCCAGGGCCTTGCGGCGTTCACCGACATGGCCTCGGTGTCCTACCGGCTGGGCGTGATCGCGGCACAGGCGCCAGAGGTGCTGTTCCGCAACTTGCGCAGCCGCTATCTGGCGCTGAACGACGCGATTGCGGCAACGGTCGCGGGGCAGACGCACATCCGCTATCTCGACAAGCTTGGCCTCCTGTGCGACCGCGCGGCGCAGCGTTGCGATCTGATCGGCCCCTCGGGCAAGCCGATCATCTACGACTCGGCGCACATGACCCTGGAAGGGATCGACATTCTCGGCGCCCGCATCCGCGCGGCGGGCTGGTTCGAGTGACGGCTCGATGATGGCGCCGCGGAACGGCAAGTCACCCCCAGCAGGCAAGGGCCGCATGTCGGGGCGGCGGGCGACGGTCGGGCTGATCGGCGTGAAGGCGGCGAATGCGGTGCTGGGCATCCTGACGGTCGTGCTCTTCGCGCGCTGGATGGGCGCAGGCGAATACGGGCTTTACGTCTTTGCCATCACGCTGGTGCAGTTCGTGGCGGTGCCGCTGCATTTCGGCCTGCCGACGCTGCTGGTGCGCGAAACCGCCGTCCTGGTGCAGGCCGGGAACCTGTCGCTGCTGCGGGGCCTGCTGCGCTGGTCCTATGGGCTGATCCTTGCGGGAACGGCGGTGGTGCTGGCGCTGGGTCTCGCGGCTCTGGCGTTGTTCGGCGGAGAGGGCGGCATCGTCGGCCTGACCGGCAATGGGCCCATCGTCGTGATGGCGGCGCTGACCGTGCCGCTGATCGCGCTGAACAAGCTGACGCTCGGGGTCCTGAACGGCCTGCGCCGAACGGTGGCCAGCCGGGTGCCAGACGGTCTGGTGCGGCCCGGGCTCGTCCTGCTGCTGGGTGCGGTGGCGATGTGGGTCGGGTGGCTGGACGCGACGTCGATGGTGGGCTTCTACCTGGCGGCGGCGTTCCTTGCCGCGCTCGTGGGCCTCGCCATGACGCAGCGCGCCCTGCCGCGGGAGATCGGCGCCGCGCCGGCCACCTATGCGGGCCGGGCCTGGCTGACGAGCCTTCTGCCGCTGACCGCCATCGCCGCGGTGCAGATGCTGAAGAACCAGACCGATATCGTGATGCTGGGGCTGCTGTCGGCCGACATCGCAGAAGTGGCGCAGTACAAGGTGGCGGCGCAGCTGGCGACGCTGCCGCTGATCCTGCAGACGGTGGCCAATGCGATCCTCGCGCCCCGCATCGCCGCCGCCCATGCGGCCGGCAACCTGTCCGCGCTTAATGCCCAGGTCACCCGCGTCACCCGCTGGGTCGCGGGGGGCACGGTGGCGTTCCTTCTGCCGCTCGTCCTGTTCGGAAACTGGCTGATCCCTGCGGTGTTCGGGGCAGATTACGCATCCGCCTTCATACCCCTCGTGCTGCTGGCCCTCGGGATTGCCTTCACCTCGGCCAGCGGGGCGACGACCACGCTTCTGAACATGTGCGGCCTCGAAAGCCGGACGGCCCGGCTTGCGACATGGTCGGCGCTGGCCAATGTCGTCCTCAATCTTGCGCTGATCCCGCTTCTCGGCGCGGCGGGGGCGGCCCTTGCCACCGCCATCACGACGGTCGCGATGCAGCTCGGGGCACTGCATCATTGCCGCAAGCGCCTCGGCTTCGTGCCGCATGTCCTTGGACCCATGAGGCCGCGATGACCGCCGTTGCCCGCACCGGCCACGATGCGCTCCGCGCGGTGCCGCAGGGCCGCCGCCTGCCGGATTTCTTCATCCTCGGCGCCCCCAAATGCGGGACGACCACGCTGTTTGCCTGGCTCGCCGCCCATCCCGGCACCTGGCTGCCGGCGAAGGAGCCGAACTTCCTGTCGCCCGATGTGGTCGATGTCCGCTCTGTTCCGGGGGCCCTGGTCACCTGGGATGCCTATCTCGACCGTCTGTGCCCACCGCAGGCCGACGCCCTTCTGACGGGCGAGGCGACGCCCCGCTATCTCTATTCCGACCTGGCGCTGGAGGTTCTGGCCCGCTTTCCGCGGCCACCCCGCCTGCTGATCCTGCTGCGCAACCCGATCGACCTCGTGTATTCGCTGCACGGACAGATGCTGAAGCAGGGCGACGAGACCGAGGCCGACTTTGCGCGGGCGTGGGAGCGCGAGATCGGCAACCATCCGGCTGCGCGCGGCAGCGGGACCGGAGCGGTCGACCGCCGGCTCGCCTATCCCGCGTTCGGGCTTTTCGCGGACCGGGTCGGGACAGTGCTGTCCACGTTCCCGCGCGACAGGGTGATGCTGATGATCCTGGAGGAGACGCTGGCCCCCGATCCGGCGGGCAGCCACGCGGCGGTGCTGCGCTTTCTGGGGCTGCCTACGGTGGATTGCCCCGACCTGTCGGCGCGCAACCGCCGTGCCGAGGTGGGTTCGATCCGCCTGCAGGGCCGGCTTTCCCGCCTGCGCCGGCGGGCCGAACCGCTGCTGCGCGCGCTCGGGGTCCGCAAGGGACGCGGCACCGGGATCATGCGCCTTCTGACACGCCTGAACCGCCCGGACGGCACCCCCCCCGAGGCCATGCCGGACGACCTTCGCGCCCGGCTCGCCGCATTCTTTGCGCAGGATGTCTCCCGGCTGGAGGGCGCGCTCGGCCGAAAGATCGAGGCCTGGCGGGATTTTTCACAGCGGAACGCAAGCGCATGAGGGATGTGCGACGGCTGTGGCGGCACTGGCTCGGCGGTCTGGTTCTGGTTTGGCTGTATTTCAGCCTGGCGCAGGCACTCTGCGATGCCGGAGGATGCGGGATCGGCAGTCTGAGGGCCATCAACTTCTTCGGTCAGGCTTTCCTGCTGGTCAATTGCGCAAGGCTGATCCTGCGGTCGGCGCGGCTCGATCCCTCCTACATCTGGACTCCCGTTGTCATCTACCCGCTGTCGACCGCACTCTACTTCGGCTTCGGGAACATGTTGTTCATCTTCGGCAACGATGCGTTCCTGAGCACTTTCATGGAGCACCGCTACTACATCACCCAGGCGCAACTCGTCCGTGCAAACCTGCTGACAGTGACGGGCATTCTGGTCGCGTCGGTCGCCTTCTACCTGTTCTTGCGAGTTCGCTACACCGTCCGAAGCGAGCAGATCGTGTTTCGTGAACCACGTCTTTCCATTCCGGCCACGGCCCTTGCCCTCTTGATGATCGGCTTGGGGATCATGTTCGCCGGCATCGTTCTTCGGCTCGTGCAGGGCGGGGATGCTCGGCTGCCGGGTATCCTGGTGAACTTGTCCCGAACGGTCGACCTCGGCCTGGCGCTTGCGCTCTATCTGGGGATCAAGGGGCGGCGATCCTGGCTCTTGCTGTTCTGGATCCTGTGGATCCCCTATGTCGGCTACACGCTTCTCGAGTTCTCGAAGAAGGCGCTTCTGTTCTCCATCCTGCTGCCCGCTGCGGCAGCATACCTGGCGCATGGCAGCGTGAAGAGGATCCTTCCCTTCGTGATCCTGGCAGGGACTTCGTTCGCCTTCATTCAGGACGTGAACAGTGAAGGTCGCGTCAACCTTCGTTCCAGTCTCGAGGCCGGTTCGGGGAACACCGTTCTGGATCGCATGGAGATCCTTCTGGACGCCCTCTCGTCCCGGCAACTCGGTGCATCGGCCGAGGTCGCACGGGACGTCTCTCAAGTCTGGTGGCAGAGGCTAACCTATGCAGGGCCGCAGACCCGGGCGATGGAGCTGTACGATGCCGGTCGCCCGACCGAATGGCAGGTCAATCCGCTGGTCTATGTGATTCCGCGCGCCGTATGGCCGGACAAACCCACGATGCCCGCGCTCGGCCGCGACTTCAACCGGATCATCTCGGGTCTCGACTACCAGAATACGAGGGTCGGGATAACGATCTACGCCAATGGCTACTGGATGCTGGGCTGGCCGGGTGTGGTTCTGTTCTCGGCTGTCTACGGGGTCATTCTCGCGGGAATCGCGCGGATAAACATGGCCATCGTTTCGCAGCGCAACTTCATCTTCCTGCCCGCGGTGTTCTCGGGGCTGTCGGTCTCGGCGCTCTCTCAGATGGCATACTTCGAGACATCGGTGCTTGGCGGTGTCTCGGTCTATGTCGGGCTGCTGTTCGCCATCCGATACGGCCTGATCTTCGGCAGGCAGATCATGGGCTCGCGCCGATACCGCAGGCTTCCGTCCTGATGGGTTCGGAACCTCCTGCGCGTCGGGTGGACGGTGGCGCAAATGCAGTTCCCATCATCGTCCACGGCCTGCGCCGGTCGGGAACGACGATCTTCTGGGAGACCCTGCGTTCGGACCCCGCGGCGCGGTGCTACGACGAGCCGTTCCACCCCGCCTTTGCGGCCGGCGCGCGACAGAACCACAAGGGCACCTGGAGCGAGATGGCCGAGGCCGCGGCGGCGCCCGATGCGCCGCCACCTTCCGGCATCCCTCCCCTCGACGAGCTTTCGGCCGAGACGCCGCCGGCGCAACGCATCTGGCTGGCCCATCTCCTGGGCGCCGGGCCGCGGGTGGCCATGGACATCGTGCGGGGCTGGAACCGTCTGCCGGGGCTCTATCCTCCGGGGCTGCGGTGCCTCACCATCCAGCTTGTCCGTGATCCGGCCAGCTGGGCCGAGGCGCATCTGATGCCCTCCGGGCAGGGTACCTGGCGCAAGCCGGTGGCCGACCTGTGGCGGCGGATGTCGCGCTACGGCCGCCGGGGCTTCTATGACAACTACCAGTACCAGACGATCATCGAGGCCGCGATCGCCCGCCGCCACCCGGTGATGGCGCAGACCGCACTCGACCCGCAGGACCTCGGCCGGCAGCCCGCCTATGTCCGGCTGCTGGCCTTCTGGTGGGGCGCCAACCGGATCCTGCGGCAAGGATGCCGGCTGGCGCCGCAGCCCTGCGTGGTGGTGACGCATGACCGTTTCAGCCATGCGCCGGCGGCGACGCTTGAGGAGATCGCGGCGCTGGCCGGCTGGCAGGATGCGCGGTTCGACTGCGGCCCGGTGCGGCCCTCCGGCCGGCCGGCCGGGGCGCGCGATCCGCACTGGCTCCGGGCCGTGCGCCTGCTGGGCCTGCCGCCGGACATCCTCGACCCCGGTCCGGTGAACGGCGCGGATCTGGCGGCGATGTTCGAGGCGGGGGCGCTTGCGCGGTCGGCGGGATGACGCTGCCGCTGCTCTATGTCGGCAGCCTGCGCCCCGGCGGCAACGGCCGCGACCGGGTCGCCGCACTGGAGGCGGCAGGGGTCGCAGTCTCGGGCTTCGACACCTTCGCGACCCTGCAGTCGGGGTTCCGCATCGAACGATCGATCGTCGCGCGCTGGCATGCGGGGCGCGCTGTGGGCCGGCTGAACGCGGCGCTGTCGGCCCGGGCGGCGCAGGGGGGCTATGCGGCGGTCCTGGTGGACAAGGGAACATGGCTCTGGCCCGAAACGCTGGAACGGCTGCGCCGCGGGGCCGATCTGCGGCTGGCGATCCACTACACGCCGGACGCCCAGTTCCTCGAAAACCGCTCGCGCCACTTCTTCAGGGGGCTGCCCGCCTATGACCTCGCCGTGACGACCAAGGACTTCGAGCTGGACCACTACCGCCGCGCGGGGGCGCGCGAGGTGCTCCTGATCCTTCAGGGCCATGGCCGGCGCCTGCATCCCGTGCGGGATGCCGACATTCCCGCCACCCTTCGGTCGGACATCGCCTTCGTCGGGCACTGCCAGCCGGCCTATGCGGCGCTGCTGGGACAGGTGGCGGCCCGCCTGCCGCTGGCCGTCTGGGGGCCAGGCTGGGACCGGCATGCGCGGCGCGCCGGCTGGGCGCGCACCGCGGTGCGCGGCGCGGGGCTCTACGGGCCGGACTATGCGCGCGCCCTGTCCGGGACCAGGATCGCCATCGGCCTTCTCAGCAAGCGCATCCCCGAGACGAGCACGACCCGCAGCTTCGAGATCCCGGCCTGCGGCACGATGCTGCTGGCCGAGCGGACCGGCGCACATCAGGCCCTGTTCGAGGAGGGGCGCGAGGCCGAATACTTCGACTCGGCCGAGGAACTTTGCGACAAGGCGGCCTTCTATCTGAAGAACGACGCCGCCCGGGAGCGGATCGCGGAGGCGGGCTATCAGCGTGCGCAGGCATCGGGCTATTCGGCCGAGACCCAGTTCGGCCGGATTGCGGAATGGCTGGCGAGCCGGACATCATGGACAGAGATAGAAGGAACCGCTCATGCTCGGCATTAGAACGTTTCTTCGCAACCTCTTCTATCCATTTGCGGACAAGTCCCCTCATCAGATCAAGACAGAGTTCGGGATAATTGAAATCCCACATGTCGATGCATACTCAAGATCCTGGCTTCATCGCAGCAAGAATTCCCTGAATGGCTGGCATGAACCGTCCTTGACATGGTTCCTTATGCTTGCCGGCACCATCGGGAACAGGCGAACCTTACTGGATGCAGGCAGTCACCTGGGCTATTTTTCATTTGTCCATACCAGAGTCCCTGAGAACTTGGCTTTGGCAGTCGAGCTGAATCCTGCGGTTTTCAGGACTATGTCAGACATGATTTCACGACACTACCCGCATCGGGGACGGATTGTCGGGTTGAATGTCGGACTGTCGTCGTCACGAGGGGTCATGACTCTTCCGCATGCGACCTCCTTCAGTCCTTCATTCAGTCTTGTCGGGAGCGAAAGGAACACGGGAGAGGGACGAAACGTCGGGCTTGAAACCCTCGATGCGCTTGCCGACGCTCAAGGGATCAACATAGACTTGATGAAGATTGACATAGAAGGTGCAGAATTCGAGATGCTGAAGGGTGCCGAGGCCACATTACGCCGCCTGATGCCCATCATTGCCATCGAGTTGCATCCGAAGCTGATTCCCGTGATCAGTAGCCAATCTGCGGAGGATCTGATTTCATACATGAAGAGCCTCGGCTACCGGCAGTTTCAGTTCCTTTCCGGGCGTGCGAAGGCCTGCACGAAACTCACGGAAGGTTTTCATCCGCAGATGTCCGACAATCCAAACCTGGTCTTTGTCGCCGATTCGGATTCGGAGATCGTGGCGCTGTATAATTCCTCCTTGAGTATCGTGAACAACGGTGCCTTTCCGAACGGCCCTGAGCGTTTCGACGGGGTGGCTTTGAACTGATGTGGGTTCCCCGCACCTTCCCCCCCCTGCGCAAGATCAACTCGCTGATCTTCCACTACCGGACGCAGCGCTGGCGCTGGAACCGGGCCTTCCGCGACGGCCCCGAAGTCATTCCCCATCGGCCGATCTATCTCCTGGGCACGCAGAACGGCGGTCTCACGCTTCTGGCGCGGATCCTGCACCGCCATCCCGATGCGGTTTCGGCCACGGGCGACCATCGTCACTGGGCGGGCGAGGACGAGTTGCAGGACGCCCTGCGCGACATCCTGCCCGAGGATTTCGGCTGGCGGCGGGTCACCCTGCCGGGTTTTCCGTCCGACAGTCACGGCTGGCTCTATGCCACACCCGACTTCCTGCCCCACTACCGCAGGACCGCGGCCCAGGCCGACCCGGCCGTGGCCGCGCGCTACCGGGCAATCCTCGGACGGGTCCTGCGCATGAACGCCGGGGAACGGGCGTCCCGCGCAAGGTTCGTCGACAAGAGCCAGACGCTGACCCTGCGTGTCGGCCAGATGCAGGCCAGCCTGCCCGACAGCCCGCCCGTCTTCGTCATGCTGTCGCGCAACCCCTATGCGATGGTCTGGAGCCAGGCGCAGAAGAACGGGACGGTCCGGGCGCTGGACCTGCCGATCGAACGCAAGGTCGAGCTTTGCGCCTGGCACTGGCGCAACAGCCACGAGGCGGCACTTGAGGATGCCGCGGCCGACCCGGCGATCCGGCTGCGGCACTGGCGGGTCGAGGGCCCGCCGGCCGAGCCCGCCCCCGGGGTGGAGGGAATCTTCGCCCTCCGCCGCCTGCGCCGGGACCCGGCGATCCTGCCGGGGCCGACGGACCGCCTTCCCTGGGGCTCGCGCTCGGATGCGCTGAACCGGCGCAAGTGGTATCCCCTGCGCCCGGACGTGAACGCGCGCGCCCTGGCGGAACTGCCCGACTGGGCGCTGCGCGTCATTGAAGACATCTGCAGCCCCCTGGCCGCGCGGTTGGGATACGACGGCCGGACTGAACGGTGTCTCCAATGCTGATCCATGACAGACTGGTCTTCCTGCAGCTTCAGAAGACCGCCTGCACCCATATTGCCGCCGAACTGCAACAGCGCCTCGGCGGGACGCTCGTCGGCAAGCACCAGCCGCTTGGATCCTCGCCCGACGGTCGCCTGATCGTAGGATCGGTGCGCAATCCCTGGGACTGGTATGTCTCGCTCTGGGCCTATGGATGTTCTGGGCAGGGGATGGTTCACCGCATCCTTGCGCGCGGGTCGCCGGTTTCGGTCCTGCGCCGCGCGGTTCGCAACCCGCGGGCATGGCCTGCCGCGGTATCGCTCGCACTGCGTTCTTCCGGAGAAGACCGGGCTTTCTGGCAAAGGGTCTACAGGGACCCCGACGATCCTGGCGCGTTCCGTGCGTGGCTGGTGCGGCTGCTGACGACCCATGCCAAGGCGGACGTGTTCGAAGACTGGCGCAAGCTGCCTCTGTTTGAACACGTCGGGCTTTACTCCGCGCGCTACGCCCAGATGTTCACTCTCGCCGGGGCATGGCAGAGACAGGCGGCAAGCATCAGCACCGTCGAGGGCTTTCGCGCGTATCTCGAGGCAGAGCTTCTGGTGGACCGATTCATCTTGATGGAGCGGCTCGAGGAAGACCTGGCCGCCCTGCTGTGTGAACTCGGCCAGCAGTGCACCGCCGATGACCTGCGGGGCGCGAAACGCAACGCTTCCCGGCGGAGAGGATACACTTTCTACCATGACGCCGAGACGGAAGGGCTGATTGCCCAGCAGGATCGTCTGGTCGCCGAGCGGCACGGCTATTCCCCCCGCGAGGACCTCGCCGCGGCGCAGACCGGGCGGAGTGCCTGACCATGCTCTATTCCCCCGATCGCGGATTTGTCTTCATCGCCGTGCCGAAGACCGGCACGACGGCGATCCAGAACTGCCTGCGCCGCATCGATCCGGCGATCATGGTGAACGGGATCCCGGATGGCCGCGGCGGCACACTGCGGCTGCGCAACCACGCCACCGTGGCCGAGATCCGGTATCGGCTGGGCGACCGGGCCGAGGGGCTACGCTTCATCGCCTTCCTGCGCGATCCACGCGCCGTGGTGCGGTCCAAATACCACTTCTACAGAACGGGGCGGGCGGCCAAAGATGTAGCTAAGGATTATTCTGAGAACGCGGCAGCACTTGTTATTAAGCGGTCTAAGTTTGGCAAGCTATTGCGGGTCGCCGTGGCGAGGCTGCTGCCGCTGCCGGTCTGGGCGCGGCTGTATCCGTTCAAGTCCTCGGCCCATTTCATCGAAGCCCCGGCAGGCCGGATCGCCGTGGATCGACTGGGCCGGTTCGAGCATCTGGCCGAGGACTTCCGCACGATCTTTGCCGAGTTCGGCTATGATCCCGCCGACCTGACGCTGTCGGTGGTGAACGAGACCGACTACGCCACCGATCCGGCCGAGGACGCCCTGCTGGAACGGATCGCCCTGCGACGGCTGCCGCGGGACATGGAAATCTTCGCGCTGATGGCACAGGGGCCCGGTTCCGTGCATGCCTGAGGTCGTGCAGTTCTGCCGCAAGCCAGTGCCGGGAGCCTTCAGCATCGAGAGGGTGGACCGCACCATGCGCGCCGCGCTGCCCGCCGACATCCGCATCACGGTGCAGGAAAACCGGCATCCCAGCCGTGGCCTGCTGCCACGGCTTTCGGACGCGATGCGCGCGGCGCGGCTGGCCGGCCCGGTCAATCATGTCACCGGCGACGTGCATTACCTGACCTTCTTCCTGCCGCGGCGCCGCACCATCCTGACGATCCACGACACGGTGCTGATCGAGCGCGAATTCGGGGCGCGGCGGTTCGTGCTTTGGCTCCTCTGGCTCTGGCTGCCGCATCTGCGGTCCGGCTGGATCGTGGCGATCTCGGAGGCGACGCGCGCGCGAATCCGCGCCCTGCTGCACAAGCCCGACCTGCCGGTCCGGGTGATCCCCAACCCGGTCGACCCGGTATTCCGGCCCCTGCCCATGCCGCCCGTCGAGGGTCCGTTCCGTTTCCTCCATATCGGGACGAAGCCCAACAAGAACCTCGAACGGACGATGGAGGCGCTGGCGGGCCTCGATACGGAGCTGACCGTGATCGGTACGCTGACGCCGGACCAGCTCGGGCTGGCCGAAAGGCTCGAGCTGCGGCTGCGCACCCGCGCCGCCCTGTCCGAGACGGACCTGCTGGCAGAGTACGACCGGGCCCATGCAGTGCTGTTCGTCTCGCTGGCCGAGGGCTTCGGCCTGCCGATCGTCGAGGCGCAGACCGTCGGGCGCCCGGTGGTGACGAGCGACCGCGCGCCGATGTCGGATGTGGCGGGCGGTGCCGCGCTGCTGGCCAGCCCCGAGGATAGCGGGGCGATCCGGGCGGCCTGCGTGCAGGTGATGGCATCGGCCGCCCTGCGCCAGCGCCTCGTCGAGGCGGGGCACGGGAATGCCCTCACCTTTTCGCCGGCCGCCTGCGCTGCCGCCTATGCCGCGCTCTACCGCGAGGTCGCAGGACAGTCGGAACCATGAGACAGCGAAGCCTCGGCTACCAGCTGGCGATGCAGCGCCTCGGCATGATGCTCGAACTTGCGCCGCGACCCTACATCGGGCTGCAGCGCCTGCGCAGTTCGCGCAAGGGCTATGCCGGGCACATCGTGGCGCCCGGGGATGCGCTGGTCATCGAGGCCTATCCCCGATCCGGGTCGAGCTTTGCGCTGAGGGCCTTCCGGCAGTGCAACCCCGACCTGGCCGGGCGGGTCGGCACCCATATCCACTCCGCCGCCCATGTCACGGAGGCGGTGCGGCTCGGCGTACCGGCACTGGTGCTGATCCGCACGCCGGATCAGGCGGTGCCGTCGCTTGTCGCCCTGGGCATCCAGACCGGAACGGTCGTTCCAAGAGACTCGGCGCAGTCCCTGCGCATGGTGCGGCTGGCGCTCGACCGCTACATCCGGTTTCACCGCGCGCTCCTGGCCCTGGCGGAACGGGTCGCCGTTGCGGATTTCTCGCAGGTCATCTCCGACTTCGGGCAGGTCATCGCGAGGGTGAACGACAGGTTCGGCACGGACTTCGCGGTGTTCGACCATAAGCCCGAAGCGGTGGATGCGATCCTGCGCCGTTCGCGTCGGCACCTTGGCCCGGACCCGGACCGCGAGACGGTTAAGGAGCGCCTTCAGGCGACCTACCGCTGCGACGAAATGGCAAGCCGGCGGGCCGAGGCGCTGGCGCTCTACCAAAGACTGAGGGTGGCCGATGCCGGCTGACCGTCCCCTTCGGGTGCTGCATGTCACTCCGTCATATTTCCCGGCCACGATCTATGGCGGCCCGATCTTTTCGACGAAGGCGCTGTTCGACGGGCTGGCGGAAAGCGGTGCCATCGCCCTGCGCACCCTGACCACCGACAGCTGCGGGCCGCGTCCCCGCGACCGGGTGCAGGTAGCCGCCAACCCCCTGACCTTTCCGGCCGGCTACGAGGTGCGCTATTGCCGTCGCGTGGCCATGGCTTCCGTTTCTCCCGGCCTTCTGGCCCGTCTGCCCGGGCAGATCGCCTGGGCCGATGTCGTCCACCTGACGGCGACCTATTCCTTTCCGACCCCCCCCACGCTGGCGCTTGCACGCCTCATGGGCAAGCCGGTGGTCTGGTCGCCGCGGGGCGGGTTGCAGGCCACGGCGCAATGGGCCGATGCGCCGAACCGCGGCCGGAAGATGCTGTTCGAGCGCCTGTGCCAGGTGCTGCGGCCCGAACGCACCGTCCTGCATGTGACCGCAGCGATGGAGCATCACCTGAGCCGCGACCGCTTGCCCGGTATCGGCAGCGCCATCATCCCCAACATCATAGAGGTGCCCGATCATCTGCCCGATCGGGCCTGGCGCCCAGAGGGAAACCTGCGCCTGATGTTCCTCAGCCGGCTGCACCCCAAGAAGGGGGTCGAGGTCGCGCTGGACGCGATGGAGCGGCTGCCGGCCCATGTCACGCTCGATGTCTATGGCGAAGGCGATGCGACCTATGTTGCCGGCCTGCGATCGCGGGCGGCCGTCCTGGGCGACCGCGTCCGTTTTCACGGCCATGTCGAAGGCGAAGCCAAGGCGCGGGCCTTCCATGCGGCCGACCTGTTCTGCCTGCCGACCCATTCCGAGAACTTCGGCATCGTGGTGGGTGAGGCGCTGGCCCATGGCGTGCCGGCCGTCTGCACGAAGGGGGCGCCGTGGGAAGGGCTGGAAACCATGGCCTGCGGCGCCTGGATCGACGCGGGGCCAGATGCGCTGGTCGAGGCTGTCGGGCGGCTGTCGTCGCAGGACTGCGCCGCGATGGGAAGGCGGGGGCGGACGTGGATGCAGCGGGATTTCTCGCGCGACGGGGTGGTGCGCAACATGCTCGACCTGTATCGCGGCCTGGCGGGACGCGGCGGTGTGGAAAGAAACCCGGCAGGGGTGCCGGAAACGGTGGCACGGCGTGGCGACTGACAGACCCTACCGGCGGACCGGCAGGAAGGCGGCAACGTCAGGGCTTGCCGGCCCGTCGCGGAAGGGGTCCATGCGAGTCCTGGCGACGGTGCCGCAGCCGAAGAGGTGACAGCTTGAAGTCCAGCGACTCCATCTCGGGATACCGCTACGGCGACGCCGAGACCAACACCTCGCACGGCTACCTGTTGCCCGCGGTCAAGGCCGAGCTTGCCGGGATCGGCTCCGGGGTTCCGAAACGCCTGTTCGACCTCGGCTGCGGCAATGGAAGCGTCGGAGCCGTCCTGCACGGAATGGGGTGGAATGTCACCGGAGTCGACCCGTCCGAGGAAGGGATCGCGCAGGCCCGGGCGCGTTATCCCGGCCTGAGGTTCGAGACCGGATCGGCCTATGACGATCTGGCTGCCAGCTATGGCCGGTTTCCGGTGGTGATCAGTCTCGAGGTGGTCGAACATGTCTATGCCCCGCGCGACTATGCCCGCACGCTGGCCGATCTTCTGGAACCGGGCGGCACCGCCATCCTGTCGACGCCCTACCACGGCTATCTGAAGAACCTCGCGATGGCCCTGTCCGGCCGGATGGATGCGCACTTCACTGCGCTCTGGGATCACGGGCACATCAAGTTCTGGTCGTTCAGGACACTGGGCACCCTGCTGGCCGAGGCCGGCCTGACCGACATCCGCTTCTTGCGCGTGGGTCGCATTCCGCCCCTCGCCAAGTCGATGATCGCCATCGCCCGAAAGCCCGGCTGATGTTGACGGTCGTCATCCTGACGCGCGACGAGGAACCGCACATCGCCCGCGCCATCGGGTCGGTCGCGGCCATCGCCGGCCGGATCGTGGTGGTCGATTCCGGTTCCACCGACCGGACGGTCGAGATCGCGCGGGGACTCGGCGCAGAGGTCCTGCACAATGCCTGGCGCAACTATGCCACCCAGTTCAACTGGGCGCTGGACCGGCTGGCCCCGGACAGCCAATGGGTGCTGCGTCTGGATGCCGACGAGGTTGTGACCCCCGAACTCGCGCAGGAGATCGCCGCCACCCTGCCGACGCTCGGCCCGGACGTGTCCGGCCTGTTCCTGTCGCGGCGGATGACCTTCCTCGGCCGCGCGATCCGCCATGGCGGGCTGTTCCCGGTGCGGGTGCTGCGGCCGTTCCGCCTCGGGCAAGGCCGATGCGAACAGCGCTGGATGGACGAACACATCATCGTCGACGGCGCCGCCATCGACCTGCGGGGCGAGTTGATCGACGACAACCTGAAGCCGCTGACCTGGTGGACCGACAAGCACAACGCCTACGCCAGCCGCGAGGTCATCGACCTGCTGAACCTCGAATACCGCTTCATGCCGCACGAGACCGTGGCCAGCCTGCGCGGCGGCCGGCAGTCAGGCGTCAAGCGCTGGCTCAAGGAAAGGGTCTATGCCCGGCTGCCGACAGGGTTCCGGGCCCTTGCCTATTTCTTCTACCGCTATGTCCTGCGGCTCGGTTTCCTCGACGGGCGCGAGGGGACGGCGTTCCACGTTCTCCAGGGGTTCTGGTATCGGTATCTGGTGGACACCAAGCTGCACGAGGTCAGGCTCTGCATGCGCAATCACGGCCTCGACGCCCCGACGGCCATCGAGCGCGTGCTCGGGATACGGGTGACATAGGTGCGGCTTTCGATCGTCACGGCGGTCTGGAACCGCGCGGGAACGGTGGGTGAGGCGATGGACAGTCTCCAGCGCCAGACCTACCCCCTGCGCGAGCATCTGGTGCAGGACGGCGGATCGACCGACGGCACGCTCGACATCATCCGCGCAAGGGCCGATGCGGACACCCGGCTGGAGACGGCGCGCGACGGCGGCATCTACGACGCGCTGAATCGCGGGATCGCGCGGGCCACGGGCGATGTGGTCGGGCTTCTCCATTCGGACGACCTGTTCGCGCATGAAGGCGTGCTGTCGCGCGTTGCCGCGGCCTTTGCCGACCCTTCCGTCGATGGTGTCTATGGCGATCTGGAATATGTCGCGCAGGACGATCCCGCCCGCGTCATCCGCTACTGGCGGTCCGGCGCTTACCGGCCCGAACGACTGCGGCGTGGCTGGATGCCGCCGCATCCCACGCTGTTCCTGCGACGCGAGGTGTTCGCGCGCCACGGGGCCTATGACACCGATTTCCGCATCGCGGCCGACTACGAGGCGATCCTGCGCTGGCTGACGCGTGCCGACCTGCGCCTGGCCTATATCCCCGAGGTTCTGGTCAGGATGCGGATTGGTGGCGAAAGCAACCGTTCGCTCGGCCGCATCCTGCGGAAAAGCCGCGAGGATCTGCGCGCCATCCGCCGCCACGGCCTGGGCGGGATCGGAGTGCTGGCGGCCAAGAACCTGTCGAAGGTCGGGCAGTTCCTGCGGCGCGACCCCGGCATGGCACCGAAGGAAAGGTGACGGCATGACCAGACGCGCGCTCATCACGGGCATCACCGGGCAGGACGGCAGCTATCTGGCCGAGTTCCTGCTGGAACAGGGCTACGAGGTCCACGGGATCAAGCGCCGCGCCTCGTCCTTCAATACCCAGCGGATCGACCACATCTACCAGGATCCGCACAGCAGCCACCAGCGGCTGAAGCTGCACTACGGCGATCTTGGCGACAGTTCCAACCTCACCCGCATCCTGGCCGAGGTGCAGCCGGACGAGGTCTACAACCTCGGGGCGCAGAGCCATGTCGCAGTCAGCTTCGAGGCACCGGAATACACCGCCGACGTGGATGCCCTTGGCACGCTGCGGCTGCTCGAGGCCATCCGCTTCCTGGGGCTGGAACGAAAGACGCGGTTCTATCAGGCCTCGACCTCCGAACTTTACGGGCAGGTCGCCGAAACGCCGCAGCGCGAGACCACGCCCTTCCACCCGCGTTCACCCTATGCCGTGGCCAAACTCTATGCCTACTGGATCACCGTGAACTACCGCGAGGCTTACGGGATGTTCGCCTGCAACGGCATCCTCTTCAACCACGAGAGCCCGCGGCGCGGCGAAACCTTCGTCACCCGCAAGATCACGCGCGGACTGGCCAACATCGCCCAGGGGCTGGAGGACTGCCTCTACATGGGCAACATTGACGCTTTGCGCGACTGGGGCCATGCGAAGGACTATGTGCGCATGCAGTGGATGATGCTGCAGCAGGACGTGCCCGAGGACTTCGTCATCGCCACCGGGGTGCAGCATTCGGTGCGCGACTTCGTGACCTGGGCCGCGGCCGACCTGGGGATCGGGCTTTCGTTCTCCGGCGCGGGTGTGGACGAGGTGGCGATGGTCGCATCGGTGGAGGGCGACCGGGCACCGGCGGTGCGGCCCGGCGACGTGATCCTGCGGATCGACCCACGCTATTTCCGGCCGGCCGAGGTGCAGACGCTGCTCGGCGATCCGACGAAGGCGCGCGAGCGGCTGGGCTGGCAGCCCCGGATCACTGCCCGCGCGATGTGCGCCGAGATGGTTGCCGAGGACCTGACGGTCGCGCGCCGCCACGCGCTTCTGCGGGCGCACGGGATGGATCTGCCCGTGGCGACCGAGACCTGATCAGGCAGGGGAGATCGGTCATGGGTGCCAGCAGGATCTTCGTCGCCGGTCATCGCGGCATGGTCGGGTCGGCCATCCTGCGTCGGCTCGAGGCGCGCCGGGCAGCAGGCGAGGCACTGGACATCATCACCCGAACCCGGACCGAGCTTGACCTGACCGAACAGGCGGCCGTCAGAGCCTTCATGCAGTCGGAATGCCCGGAAGTGGTGATCCTGGCGGCGGCGCGGGTTGGCGGGATCCATGCCAACCACACACAGCCCGCCAACTTCATCTACGAAAACCTGATGATCGAATGCAACGTGATCCACCAGGCCTTCGCGGCCGGAGTGCGCCGGCTCCTGAACCTCGGGTCCTCCTGCATCTACCCCCGCGCCGCGCCGCAGCCGATGGCAGAGGATGCGCTGCTGACCGGCACGCTGGAACCCACGAACGAACCCTATGCGGTGGCCAAGATCGCCGGCATAAAGCTCTGTGAGAGCTACAACCGCCAGCATGGCACCGACTACCGTTCGGTGATGCCGACCAACCTCTACGGCCCCGGCGACAACTTTCACCCCGAGACCAGCCATGTCCTGCCCGCGCTGATCCGGCGGTTCCACGAGGCGGTCGAGACGGGCGCCGAAAGCGTCACGATCTGGGGCTCAGGCACACCACGGCGCGAGTTCCTGCATGTGGACGACATGGCCGAGGCGAGCCTCTTCGTGCTCGATCTGCCGGCCGACACCTACCGGACGAATACCCGCCCGATGCTCAGCCACATCAACGTGGGAAGCGGCGAGGATATCGCGATCCTCGACCTGGCGCGGCTTGTGGCCGAGGCGACAGGCTTTCGCGGGCGGATCGAGACCGACCCCACGCGCCCCGACGGCACGCCGCGCAAGCTGATGGACGTGGGGCGGCTGGCCGCAATGGGCTGGCGCGCGCGGATCGGCTTGCGCGACGGCATTGCCGACGCCTGCCGCTGGTTCCTGGCGAACAGGTCCGAAAGCCGGGACTGACCGGCAGCGACAGGACCATGACGGATGCAGTGGTGAGCCCGACAGGATTCGAACCTGTGACCCACTGATTAAAAGTCAGCGCTTCCTGTTTTGTTTTCAATCGCTTGTCGTTTTCTGGAAGCCACTTTTGTGCGGTGTCCGGGATAGGGGCGGCAAGGCCGTTGCCCTAACGCGCCCCGGTGATCTGCCTGATCGCGTCGAGCTGCGCGTTGGCGCGGGCGATTGCGGCCTGCTGGCGGGCGAGGCAGCGGGCCACGTCGGCCTCGACCCGGAACGGCGCGCAGGGTGCCGCCACGGGCTGCACCAGGTCCGCCGGCACCGTGGGCGGGGCCTTCGGCGGCTCACCGCAGGCCGAGAGCGCCGTGAGGGCGGCGAAGATACTCGCCGACCGGCGCATCGGCGCCCTCCCCTCTGGTGACAGCATCCTCGGCCCTGCGCGCCGCCGCATCGGCCGCGGCGATGCCGGCGGCGTGGCGTCGGTGGATGCGCGCGGCCTCGTCCAGCGCGGCCAGCACCTCGGCCCGCGCCGCGGCCAGGGCGCGCGACTCGCCGGCCCGGAACCCGGCGCCGTAGACCGTGCCGAGGCCAGCTAGCAGCGCCAGCGCCAGCGCCAGGGCGCGCTGCGCGGATGTCACGCCGCGGCCCCCTCGGCCCGGCTGCGGCGGTGGCGCTGCCACAGGCGCAGGGCGATCACGACCACCCCGGCCAGCGCGGCGGCGCCTATGGCCCAGCCCTTCAGGCTGTCGGGCAGCCAGGGCGCGATCTCGCGCAGTGCGGGCTCGGCCGCGGTGACCACCGCCTCGATGCCGGCGCCCACGCCGATCACCGGCGTGACCTCGCGCGCGGCCTCGGCCACGGGGGCGGGGCGAGTTTCCGGGGCAAAGCGGGTGTCGCGGCGCGGGAACTCGGCGCCCTCCTGCAGGGCCCGCCAGAACAGGCCGGGCCGGGTGTCCAGGTGGATGAAGCCGCTGCGGGCATAGATGCCGATGCCGTTGAAGCCGACCTCGCGCGCCAGCTGCTCGAAGGCATGGGGATCGTGGTTGATCATCCTGACATCGAAGGCGCGGCCCTTCAGGTGCCATGAGTTGCGCGCGCCGTCGACGGCGGCGTTGTGTTCGGGGCTGCGGTAGGCGGAGTTGAGCATCATCGGCCGCCCCAGCCGGCGGCGCAGCTCCTGCAGGAGGTTCAGGCTGGGGACGTGGACCATGAGCCGCCCGGTGCGGCGGCAGGCCAGTTCCTCGGGCGGGAAGTTGGGCCAGCGCCAGCCGGCCAGGTCCACGTCGCGCCAGTGGCGCCATTCCAGCGTGTCGGTCATCGCCCGCCCCCCCCTTCGCTGCCGTTCGGCGGCCACCAGCCGAGCGCCTTCAGTGCCAGCGCGAGCCCCAGCGCGCCCGCCAGCGCGGCGGCCCAGGCCAGCGCGCCGCGCAGCCGGCGGGTCAGGTAATCCATCGCCATCTCGCGCAGGGCGTGGGCGCGCCACATTTCCACGAGGGACGGCGCGCCGCCGGGGCCGGGCTGGGTCAGCGTGTCGGACAGTGTCCTGACCTGGACGGCCAGCGCGTCGAGCTTGGACTGCAGCTGCGCGATGTCGGCTTCCTGCGCGGCCAGCTTGGCCTGTGCCGAGACGGGGCGGGGCTTGGGCGGGGGCTTCATGGGTGCATCACCCTGCGGTTTCGGGGTCGGCCAGCTCGGCCAGCTCGGCGCCGCGCCAAGTCTCGCGGGCCTGCGCATGGGCGAGCGCCTGCGCTTCCCAATCGCCGGCCCCGGGGTCGGGCGTGAAGGTGAACTGCTCGGTGATCTTGTAGCCGGTCGCCGCGGTGCCGGTCATCGTCACGGCCACCGCCCGGGCGTTGCCCTGCAGATAGTCCATCCGCCAGACCATCCCGGGGAAGTGGACCTCGCCCAGCCCCTCGATCTGGATCCTGCAATCCTTGACCAGCGCCCTGATCGGCGGCTTGCCGGGTGCTTTCGTCGGCTTCTTCATGGTCAGACCTCCGCTTCGTTGGCGAGCAGCCGGAACCACAGGTCGAGCGGCACGGCGGCCGCCGAGATGGATGCGTTGCTCAACAGGGTGATGGTGCGGGCGGTGGTGTCGATGGCGCTGATCGACGTGTCCACGTCGCCGAAGATGCCGCCCTGCAGGTAGCGCGCGGCCAGCCAGTCGCCCGTGGCGAGGCCGTAGTTCGTCTCGGTCGTCGCCGCGCGGCCGACCGTGCGGATGTCGGTGATGACCGCACTGCCGCTGGTGAAGGTGCCGATCAGCCGGCGCGGCGGGGTGAACAGGTCGTTGCGGTAGAGCGCCCAGCTTCGCAGCGTCCAGTCCCAGGTCGGATCGAACAGGCCCGCTGCGTCCACCCCGTTGTCGTGCCAGTTGGTGTCGAGCGTGGCGATGATTTCCCGGCTGGTGTAGTCCACCGAGCGGATCGTCATCTGCGTGCCGTTTCCCCCGCCCGCATTGTCCACGAACTTGTTGCCCGGCAGGATCCCGTTCTGCTTCATCCGGGCCTCGTTCAGGCTTGCGGTGATCGTGAAGGTGATCGAGCCGACGCGGATGCGCGGGGCCGGGTCTGCCGGCTGCACCGGCAGCGAGATCGGGCTGCCGCCGAAGCTGCGGCTGCCGTTGCCGAGCGTGTAGGCGAACTGCGGCACGTTCAGCGCATGGGCGGCGCTTTCGTTGGCGGGGCCGGTCGTGACCTGGCGCGCATGTGTGGGGATGCAGCTGGTGCGGCCCGTCTGCGTCATCCCCGGACCCAGCGTCACGGTCGTCGGGGCGTCCAGCGCGCCGGTGTCGATGTTTGCCCGCGTCTGCATGTAGCGCCCGAGATCGGCGTTGGGCGCGGCCGTGATCACGCTGGAATTGTTGACGGCCATGGAGCGGTAGGGCCTGACCGGATAGGGGTCTGTCCGCATCGAGCGCGTCGTGCCGTCGAAGCTGACGCTGCGGCTCATGAAGGTCAGCGGCCCGTGCGACCGCAGCTCGCCCCCAATGAAGGCCAGCGACAGCGCCGCCACCCCGCCGATGCTTTCCAGGCAGGCGGGCGGGCGCCCCCACTCGTCCTGGAACTTCTGCACGCCGCCCAGGAAGGTGATGGTGTTCCCGGCCGATCCGGTGCCGCTCAACACGGTGCCGAGCATCCCGATGCCCTCGGCGTGGCAATGGTCGAAGGTGCAGGAACCGATCCGGCTGGCGCCCGAGGTCTCGAACCACTTGACGAAATAGCCGCCGCCCGCCCCGGCGATGCGGGCATTGACGTTGCCGATCGCAACGCCCGTCCGGGCACCAGTGATGTAGCAGAAGCACCCGAAGATGTTGCACCGCTCGAAGTTGTTGGTCCGGGCGTTCGCGTGGCTGACGGCATGGGCGAACTTGGAGTAGAACACGTCGAGATGCCGGAACTCGGCAAAGTCGCCGTTCGAGCCCTGGGTGCCCGGGTTCAGCACGGTGCCGAACTCGAACCCCCGGAAATGACAGTCCTCGACGACGAAACCCGAGCTGCGGAGCTTGCCCGTGCCGGGGTCTGGCGCGCCGGTTGCGGGCGGATAGGGCGGGGCGTCGGGGTAGGACCGGCCGAATGTGCCGGTTGCCGTGCCGGTGCCGGTGGTCGGGGTCCAGTCGAGATTGAACAGCTGGGCCTGCGTGTTGCTCGTGCGCAGGGCATAGTATTCGCCGTCTGCGATGCCGACCGCGCCAAGCCCGCTGATCAGCACCGCCTCGGCGCGCCCGAGGTCGAGCAGATCGTGCGCGGTGCCCGTGGTGATCACGGCCGGGCTGGCGGTCGTGACGGCCGTGATCGTCCTGTCGGCGGGGCGGGCACCGCTGCGCGGATCGAGCGCCACTGCCGCATAGGGGTTGTATCGGCGGTTCGGCACCACGCCGGCCGACCAGAGCGCCTTGTCCCACTCGCGCACGTCGAAATTGGCGGGGCGAAGGAACGTGCGGCTGCCATTCTCGCTTTCCTCCGCGCCGGGGTCCGACCGCAGGTTCTGGATGGCGGTCGCCGCCACGCCCCAGATCGCCAGACCGCGCAGCCGCGGCTTGCGGCCGCCCTGGAACACGAGCGCCGGACCGCTGGTCGCGGTGTAGTAGAGCACCGTCCCCGCATGGGCAGCGCTGTTGTCCGAATACATGCCGCCAAGGCCGACGAGGTCGACGGTCTTGGTTTCGACACCGTAGCTGCAATGGATGGTGTCCGAGATGACGGCCTTCGACACGTCCACCAGCACGTCCTGCATGGCTTCGCCGGAACGCGGGTAGAGGGCGGCGTTGATGGCCGCCTGGAGGGGCGCGGTGATGTCCGCGGGCGAGGTCGTGCTGTCCACCGCCCCGAACTGCCGCGCGGTGAAGCTCTGGCCCGCCACGCTTGTCACGGGGATGGCATAGAGCTTCACCCCGCCTGCCGTGGCGATATGGTGATCGGTGGCCCCGGCCGGGGCGACCTCGTAGGAAAAGCGCTCGCGCCGCGTGAGCACGATCCGCCCGGGGGCAACCGCGCCGGGCGAGGGGATCGTGTAGGTCAGCGCGGTATCGGCCAGAAGCGCGGCCACGCTGTCGAGGCGGGGATCATCGTAGAGCGCGGCCTCGAGGGCGCTGGCCGCGGCCGCGGCGGCATTGGCCTGGGCGTTGGCGATGTCGGCGGCGTCGGGTCCGGCCGCAAAGCCTGTGCCGGTCCACAGCACGGCCCGGCCCGGGACCAGCGCCACCGGCGCGACCCGGGCGACGGCCGGGGTCAGGCGCAGGCTGCGCGACACGCCGATC
>DAOLBY010000239.1:0-3540 GCA_035324325.1 Paracoccaceae bacterium
ACCAGCGTCGTCAGCGACAGGTGCATGGCGCGGTCGGCCAGCGCCGTCAGCGCGCCCGTCACCTGCATCAGTTCCCATGCACCCGACAGGTCGCACAGCGCGGCCAGCAGCGCGACGCGCCGCTTGGCGCAGCGCAGCCCCTCGGCCAGCGCGTCGGGCGCAAGGGTGTCGAGCGGCGCGAGGACCGCGTTCAGCGCGGTTTCCGGGGCCAGCGTCAGCGCAACGCGGAGCCAGGCGGCCTCGCGTCCGATCAGCCCGGCAAGATAGGGGCTGCCCGCCGCGCTGCCCGCCACCAGCGCCCGCAGGTCAGGCGGCAGGTCGGCCCAGGTGGCGGCGGTGTCGGCGGCGACGCCGGCGTCATGCGGCACCGGGGCGCGGGTCATCCGGGCGGCCAGCGGGCGCGGCAGGGGCGGCAGGTTCGGGGCGGCAGCGGCGGGCATGGGCGCATCGTGCGGCGGCGGCGCGGGGCGGTCAGCCGCTTGCGTCGGGCGCCGGCCGGGGCCATGCTCGGCCCCCGGGGGGACCATGATGCGCATCACCTTCGACCATTGCGTGATCCACGTTGGCGACTGGGCGCGGTCGATCGCCTTCTACCGCGATGTGCTGGGGGCCGAGGTCGTGAAATACGGGGCGGGGGCGATGTTCCGCTTTGGCGGCGTGCAGCTGAACACCCACGGCCCCGGGCAGGTGGGTGCGCCCCGCGCCGGCGTTCCCGTGCCCCCGGGCGGAAGCGACCTGTGCTTCGAATGGCACGGCAGCATCGCCACCGCCGCCGCGCATCTGGCAAGGCACGGGGTGGCGGTGGAGCTGGGGCCGGTGCCGCGGGTGGGCGCGAAGGGCAAGGGCGAGAGCCTCTATTTCCGCGACCCCGACGGCAGCCTGATCGAGTTCATCACCTACCCCGACGACGCATGAGCCGCAGCCTCGACCGGGTGTGCGCGGCGCTGGCCGCGGGGGGCGTCGACGCGCGGCCGGTCGAGATGCCGGCCGAGACGCGCACCGCGGAGCAGGCCGCGGCAGCAGCGGGCTGCGCGCTGGACCAGATCGTGAAGTCGATCCTGTTCGCGGGGGCCGACGGCGGGCTGCGGCTGTTCCTGACCGCGGGCGGCAACCGGGTCGATGCGGGGCGCGCGGCGGCGTTGGCGGGCGTGACCCTTGGGCGGGCCGATCCCGACCGGGTGCGGGCGGTGACCGGATTTGCCATCGGCGGCGTCGCGCCGGTCGGGCACCTCACCCCCCTGCCCGTCTGGATGGACCCGCGGCTGACGGATTTCGCGCAGGTCTGGGCTGCGGCCGGCACGCCGCGCCACATCTTCGCCATCGCGCCGGATGTGCTGCGGCGCCTTGCCCGCGCGGCGGTGGCGGAGTTCGCGGAGCGGCTCTGACTCCGGCCATGTGAAATAGTTTAACATGGGCCCTTGAAATGGAGGGACGGCATCCCGAAATCCCTCGATGTGAAGCCCCGAAACATCAACTGCGAGGAGACCACGACGATGCAGACTGCCCCCGCCTTCCACCCTGCCGGCCCGCATGGCGACCGCGACGGCGACACGCGCGGCGGTATCGGCGCCTGGCTGCGCCGGGCCGAGGCCTGGCTCGACGAACGCGGCCGCCCGGCCTGGATCGTCGCCATGGTCGCGGGCTTTGTCGTCTTCTGGCCCGTCGGTCTCGGCCTTCTCGCCTACATGATCTGGAGCAAGCGCATGTTCAGCCGGTCCTGCACCGCCCGCCGCCACGACTTCCACACCCAGATGCACGTCGCCCGTGCGGCGATGCGCCCCTCGGGCAACACCGCCTTCGACGCCTACAAGGCGGAGACGCTGCGCCGGCTCCAGGCCGAGCAGGAGGCCTTCGAGGAGTTCCTGAACCGGCTTCGCGAGGCCAAGGACAAGCAGGAGTTCGACGCCTTCATGGATGACCGCGCCCGTGCCAATGCGGACCGCGACGAAGCGCCGCCGGCCCCCCCGGCCAACCCTGCCGCCGGCTACTAGGCGGGCCGACGCCGCCCTCGGGGAACCGGGGGCGGCCCTTCCGCGTTCGTGATGGCCAGAGGACACAGCCGATGACCGCCCTGCCCGACCCGATCCGCCATGCCGCGTTCTACCGCGGCACCGCCACGCGCCGCGCCGCGGCCTGGGTGGTGGACACGGTGGCAACCGCCGTCCTGACCGCGCTGATCGTGCCCTTCACCGCCTTCACGGCGCTGTTCTTCCTGCCGTTCCTCTATGCCCTGGTCAACGCCGCCTACCGCTGGTCCACGCTGTCCGGGCTGTCGGCGACGCCCGGAATGTGGCTGGCGGGGGGGGAACTGCGCGAGGCCGATGGCCGTCAGCTGTCGTCCGGCACGGCATTCCTGCATACAGCGGGCTATGTCCTGTCCTGGGCCTTCGTGCTGCCTCAGGTGGCGTCGATGGCGCTGATGGCGACATCGCAGCGCGGACAGGGGTTGAGCGACCTTGTCCTCGGCACCGCCGCCATCCGGCGGCCGGGCGCCCCCTAGGCCCGTCGGCCCGCATGCACCCCCTAGGCGAGCGGCACCTGGCTTGCTAGGCTGGCGGGGACGTCTTCCCGAGCCCGCCGCCCTGCATGCGCCACACCCTGCCCCTCGCGCCCCAGTTCTACGTGACGGCACCGCAGCCTTGCCCCTATCTGGACGGGCGGATGGAGCGCAAGCTGTTCACCGCGCTGCAGGGCGACCATGCGCAGAAGCTGAACGACACCCTGTCGAAACAGGGCTTCCGCCGCAGCCAGAACGTCCTCTACCGGCCGTCCTGCGCGGAGTGTTCGGCCTGCCTGTCGGCGCGCATCCGGGTGTCGGACTTCGACGCCACCCGCACGCAGCGCCGCATCCTCCGGCGCAACGCCGACCTGGCGCGCACCGCAACCAGCCCCTGGGCGACCGAGGAACAGTTCGCGCTGTTCCGCCGTTATCTCGACACCCGCCATGCCACCGGCGGCATGGCCGACATGGACATCTTCGAGTTCGCGGCGATGGTCGAAGAGACGCCGGTGCGCACCCGCGTCATCGAATACAGCCGCCCGGCGGCCGAAGGCGAGGATGCGGGCGACACCGGGCGCGTGCTGTCGGCGGTCTGCCTGACCGACGTGTTCGATGACGGCGTGTCGATGGTCTATTCCTTCTACGACCCGACGCTGGCGGGCCGCAGTCTCGGTACCTACCTGATCCTCGATCATGTGGCGTTGGCGCGCGAGGCCGGGCTGCCCTTCGTCTACCTGGGCTACTGGGTGCCGGGCAGCCGCAAGATGGGATACAAGGCCAGCTTCGGCGCGCTGGAGATCTACAAGGGCGGCCGCTGGCAGGACATCGGCGACCCGACCAGCCACCGCACCGAACTGCATCCCCTGTCGGTCGATCCCATCGCCGGACAGGTGGCCCGCATCAGTCTGCCCGACGGACGCGGCCCGCGCGACGGGAAATGACCGCCGTCGCCACGGTCGCGCTGGTCGTGCCCGATTACGACGTGGCGATCGCGTTCTTCGTGGGCGGGCTGGGGTTCGATCTGCTCGAGGACATCGACC
>DAOLBY010000030.1:0-9203 GCA_035324325.1 Paracoccaceae bacterium
GGCCGAACTGCAGGACTGGGGGGTGCGGCAGGGGGAAACGGCGGGCTCCCGCACCGCGGGGATCTAGGCGGGCGGTCTCGGCTTCGGCTACAACTCGGACCTCGTGTCCGAGAACCCGCCGGCCTGCTGGGCCGACCTTCTGGATCCGCGGTTCGATGACGACATCCAGGTGGCCAACCCGAACTCGTCGGGCACCTCCTACACCATGCTTGCGACTATGGTGCAACTGATGGGCGAGGACGAGGCCTTTGCCTATCTCACGCAGCTGCACGGCAACATCAGCCAGTACACGCAGTCGGGCGCGGCCCCGATCCGGGCGGCGGCGACGGGCGAAACGGCCATCGGCATCGTGTTCATGCACGACGCGGTCGCGCAGACCGTGTCCGGCGCGCCGATCGTGACCGTGGCCCCCTGCGAGGGCACGGGCTACGAGGTGGGGTCGATGTCGCTGGTCGCGGGCGGGCCGAACCCGGATGCCGCCAAGAAGTTCTACGACTGGGCGCTGACCCCCGCCGCGCAGGAGATCGGCGCGGCGAACGCCAGCTACCAGATCCCCTCGAACAGGAACGCGGCCACGCCGGATGCGGCGCCGAGGCTCGAGAACATCAAGCTGATCGACTACGACTTCGCCAAGTACGGGTCGAGCGACGAGCGCACGCGCCTGCTGGCGCGGTGGGATGCGGAGATCGGGTCGCTTGCGCAGTAACCCGTGGCGCCGTTCCGCCTGACCTCGGACCGGGCCGGCTTTGCCTGGCTCGGTCTCTTGGCCATGTCGCTGGTCGTGCTGCCCTGGTACAAGGGGCAGCCGCTGATGGCGGGACCCGGCGCCTCGGCCCTGGCCGAGGCGCTGGCCGGTCGCGGCTGGCTGTGGCCAGTGATCGCGGCCACCGGCGTGCTGGGGCTTGTCGCACTGACGCGCGGCTGGCAGCGCACGACACTGGCGCTCGGGCTTGCCGTCGGCGCGCTCGGGCTGATCCTGTGGCAGGGCTTCGCCATCGGCCTGCGGGGTCCGTCATCCGAATGGGTCGGCGCCGCCTTTGCCCGGGCGGCCGAGGGGCAGGCGGGCCTCGGCTGGGGCGGGTTCCTGGCGGGGTTCGCCCTCGTCGGGCTTCTGTCCGACATGGCCGCGGCGCGCGGGTTCTGCCGGGGCGAAAGGTTCCCGGCCTTCTGCATCGCCATCACCGTGGCCCTGCTGACGCTGTTCGTGTTCTTCCCGATCCTGCGGCTGGGGATGGCGGCCTTCGTCGGGCCGGACGGGGCGCTTGCGCTGGGCACCTTCTGGGCGCGGCTGACGGCGCCCGATCTCTGGGGCCTGCGCTGCTTTGTCGGTGGCGGGCGCTGCGGCGTGGTCATCAACACGGTCGTTCTGGGCGTCCTGTCGGCGGCGCTCGCCACCGCGCTCGGCCTCGCACTGGCGCTTCTGGTCAACCGCACCGATTTCCGCATGAAGCGCGCGCTGCGCGCCATCTCGATCCTGCCGATCATCACGCCGCCCTTCGTCGTGGGTGTCGCAATCATCATGCTGTTCGGCCGCACCGGCATCCTGACGGTCTGGGGCGCGGACCTGATGGGCGTGCGCCCGACGCGGTGGATCTATGGCCTGCCGGGGATCCTGATCGCGCAGGTCCTGGCCTTCGCGCCGGTGACGTTCCTCGTCCTTCTTTCCACACTCGAGGCGATCAACCCGACGCTGGAAGAGGCCGCGCGCACGCTCGGCGCCAGGTCGATGAAGACCTTCCGCACCGTGACCCTGCCGCTCTTGCGGCCCGGACTGGCGGCGGCCTTCCTGCTGGCCTTCATCGAGAGCCTTGCCGATTTCGGCAACCCGATCGTGCTGGGCGGCGGCTACGAGGTGCTGTCGATCAAGATCTTCTTTGCCGTCGTCGGGGCGCGATATGACCTCGGGAATGCCGCGACGCTGGCGATGATCCTGCTGGCGCTGACGCTGATCGCCTTCTTCCTGCAGATGCGCTGGATGGGCAAGAAGAGCTATGTGACCGTCACCGGCAAGTCAGACGCCGGGCTTGCCGCGCCGCTGCCGCCGGTGCTGAAGATCGCGGTGCTGGCCATCGTGCTGCCCTGGGTCCTCTTCACGCTGGCGATCTATGTCATCATCGTCGCCGGCGGGTTCGTGACGGACATCGGGCGCTGGGACCTGACGCCGACCTTCGGGCACCTGTCCACCGCCTTCCGTTTCGAGTTCGAGGAGACGGGCCTGCGGCTCTACGGGTCGGCGTGGAACTCGATGATCACGACGCTCTGGGTGGCGGGCATCGCCGCGCCCCTGACCACGCTGGTCGGCATCCTGACCGCCTGGCTGGTCGCCCGGCAGGATTTCGCGGGCCGGCGGGCATTCGAGTTCGGCACGATGCTGTCCTTCGCCATTCCGGGCACTGTGGTCGGGGTGTCCTATGTCGCGGCCTTCAACGTGCCGCCGGTCGACATCACCGGGACGGCCGCGATCCTGGTCATCTGCTTCGTGTTCCGCAACATGCCGGTGGGGATGCGGGCGGGCATGGCCGCGCTGGCCCAGATCGACCGTAGCATGGAGGAGGCGTCGCAGACGATGGGCGCCAGCGGGGCCACCACGCTGCGCCGGGTGGTGCTGCCGCTGATCCGGCCGGCGGTGTTTACCGCACTGGTCTTTTCCTTCGTGCGGGCGAGGACGGCGTTTCCCGCCGTCATCTTCCTGGTGTCGGCCCGCCACAACATGGCCACGGCCTACATCATGGGGCGGGTGGAGGCGGGGGAATACGCGCTGGCCATCGCCTATTCTGCGGTGCTGATGATCGTGATGATCCTCTGCGTCGTGCTGATCCAGCTGGCGGTCGGCACGCGCCAGCTGGGTCGGCGCAAGGAATTGCAGGGACGGGCCGCGCCCGGGCCGGCGGAATAGGGGGCGGGGCATGGCCGAGGCGGCGATCGAGTTTCTGGACGTGGTCAAGCGCTACGGCACCGCCACCGCCGTGGACCGCATCAGCTTCTCCATCGCGAAGGGAGAACTTGTCACCTTTCTCGGGCCATCCGGCTGCGGCAAGACGACCTCGCTGCGGCTGATCGCCGGGCTGGAACTGCCCACGACCGGCCAGGTTCGCATCGCCGGCCGCGATGTCAGTCGCGACCCGGCGTCCGAGCGCAACGTGGGCATGGTGTTCCAGTCCTATGCGCTGTTCCCGCACATGACGGTGCTTGAGAACGTGTCCTACGGCCCCACGATCCGCGGCATGCCAAGACCCGAGGCGCGCGACCGCGCGCGGGCGATCCTGGAGCAGGTCGGCCTGGGGGGGCTCGAGGCGCGGCTGCCGTCCGAACTGTCGGGCGGCCAGCAGCAGCGCGTCGCGGTGGCCCGCGCCATCGTCCAGCAGCCCGACGTGCTGCTGTTCGACGAGCCCCTTTCGAACGTGGACGCCAAGCTCCGCCGCAAGGTCCGGGCCGAGATCCGCGACCTTCAACAGCGCTTCGGCCTGACCGCCGTCTACGTCACGCACGACCAGGAGGAAGCGCTGGCCGTGTCCGACCGGATCGTGGTGATGAAGATGGGTCAGATCGCGCAGATCGGCACGCCCTCTGAACTGTACGAGCGCCCGGCGTCGGCGTTCGTGGCCGACTTCATCGGCGATGCGAACCTGATTGAGGGGCGGGTCGAGGGAGGCATCTTCCGTCCGGCGCATCTGGCACTGCCGGTGCAGTCGGAGGACGGTGCAGCCACCGCGACGATCCGGCCCGAGCGCATCCACCTTGCGCCCGGCGGCGCCGCCACGGTGCTGTCGGCCGCCTATCTGGGCAGCCGGATGGAATATGTCGTGCAGGACGAGGGGCTCGAGTTCCTGGTCTCGCGCACGATCTCGGACCCGCGCATGTCGGCCGGCGAACGGGTGGATCTGCGCATCGACCCCGACGATCTGATCCTTGTCCGCTGACCCCGGCGACCGCTCATCGCGCCGCATCCCGAAAGGCCCCCCAAGATGACCGATCCGATTGCCGCCCGTGCGGCGCTGGCCTCGGACCTCGCCCGCCGCGCGGGGCAGGTTGCGCTCGGGTACTACAACAACCGCGCAAGCCTTGAGATCGAGACGAAGAACGGCGAGCTTGACCTGGTGTCCGTCGCCGACCGCGCGGTCGAGGAGATGATCCGCCGGGGCATCGCCGCCGCGTTTCCCGACGACGCGATCCTGGGCGAGGAGGGCGGCGCGACATCCGGCGCATCGGGTCTGACCTGGGTGATCGACCCGATCGACGGCACGGTGCCATTCCTGATGGGCCTGCCGCACTGGTGCGTGGTGATTGCGCTGGTCGAAGGACCCGAGACGATCCTTGCCGTGACCGACCTGCCGATGACGGGCGAGCAATACGCCGCACGGGCGGGACATGGCGTGACGCTGGACGGTGCAAGACTTCGGCTGGACGCAGGGCGGCGCATCGACCAGGGGCTGGTGGCCGTGGGCGCATCGGATCGCTGTGCGCCCGGGCCGGTGGTCGGGATCATCCGCCGCCTGATGGACGCCGGCGGCATGTTCTACCGCAACGGATCGGGGGCCAACATGCTGGCCTCGGTCGCGGCAGGGAAACTGGCGGGCTATGTCGAACCGGCGATGAACCCCTGGGACAGCCTGGCCGGCCTTCTGATGATCCGCGAGGCGGGGGGCATCACGCATCCCTATCCGGCCGACGCCCGGCTGGGTCTGGCCATGGGCGCAGCCCCCGGCGTCTGGGACGCGCTGGAGGCGATGGTGCGGGCCGAGTTCCCGGGCGGGTTGCCCCAGGCCGAAATGCGGTAGCGTTCCGGCCTAGGGGTCGGGAGGCACCGGAAACACCCGCCCTTCGAACAGCTTGCGCGCGGTGCGGACGGTTCCGGCGCCCGTGACCCTGCCGTCCTCGATCCGCAGGAACACCTCGGTCGCGCCCGAGGGGTGTTCGACCCGGAACCGCCCGTCCGCCGGCACAATCGCCAGCGCGGCGGCCGGGCTGCCGGGCAGGAGGCAGGCGGAGGCCACGCTGACGGCAGCCAGAACGCCGATGGACGAATGGACCTGATGCGGGATCAGGCTGCGGGTGGCGATGGCGCCATTGTCCCGGGGCGCCGAGACCAGCACCATCTTCGGCACCGACTTGGCGGCCACGTCGCCGAGGCCCATCATCGGACCGGCTGCCAGACGGATCGCCTCGATCCGCGCCCGGACCTCCGCCATCGTCTCGATCGCCTCGCAGCTTTCGCCGCCGGTGAGGCCGAATGCGGTGGCGGGCATCACCACCACGGGCATCCCGTTGTCAATCAGCGTGCAGTCCACTCCGTCGATCATGTCTGACGCCCGGCCGGTCGGCAGCATCTCCCCGCACATCGATCCCGCGATGCCCTGGAACATCAGCGTCACCGCCGCATGGCGCCCGGGCACCCCGTCGATACGGGCCGTGCCGGCATAGCTGACCCGACCGCCCGGGGTCTGGACCATCGCCACCGCGACGTCGCCCGTGTTGATCTGGTGTATCCGCACCGGGGTTTCATCCGGTCCCGCGGCGACCAGACCGCGCTCGATGGCCGCAGGGCCGACCGCGGCCAGCACGTTGCCGCAGGGCTGGGCGTTGCTGACCTGCGCGCGGTCCACGAAGACCTGCAGGAACAGATAGTCCACGTCGGCGTCTGGTCGTGTAGCGGGGGACAGGATGGCGACCTTGGAGGTCAGGGGATGGCCGCCGCCGATGCCGTCGATCTGCCGCGGATCGGGGCTGCCCATCACCCGCAGCAGGAGCGCATCGCGCAGCACGGTGTCGGCGGGCAGGTCGGCGGCCAGGAACACCGCCGCCTTCGACGTGCCGCCCCGCATCCAGAGGCAGGGAAGGCCTGCCTCCGCGGCGTCAGACATATTTCAGGCCCTTCGCCTCGAGCCGCCCGCGCATGTCGTAGAGGTCGATGCCCAGCACACCCGCCGCCAGCTTCTCGCGCCTGGCCTGCTCGGCCGCCCGTCTCGCCTCGGCCGCGGCAAGTGCCGACGCGGCTTCGGCCTGCGGAACGACCACCACGCCGTCGTCGTCGGCCACGATCACGTCGCCTGCCTGCACCGTCTGACCGGCGCAGACGATCGGCACGTTGACCGAACCCAGTGTCTCCTTGACCGTGCCCTGTGCGCTGATCGCGCGGGTCCAGACCGGAAAGCCCATGGCCGTCAGGTCGCGCACGTCGCGCACGCCCGCGTCGATCACCAGGCCCGCGCAGCCGCGCGCCTGTGCCGAAGTCGCCAGCAGATCGCCGAAATAGCCGTTGTCGCAGGGCGAGGTCGGGGCCAGCACCAGGATGTCTCCGGGCTTTACCTGTTCGATGGCGACATGCAGCATCCAGTTGTCGCCCGGCGGCGCGCTGATCGTGACGGCCGATCCGGCGATCCGGGCGCCGGCAAAGATGGGGCGCAGGTAGCTCAGCATGCAGCCGCGGCGTCCCAGCGCCTCGTGCACCGTGGCCACGCCGGCGCGGGCCAGTCCCTCGATCACCTCGGGCGCGGCGCGGGGGATGTTCCGGACAACGACATGCATTTCACTGCCCCTTCTGGACCGGCGGCGTGCCGTGGGTGTGGAAGGTCTCGATGGTCTTGAGGCCCCAGGCCTGTCCCTTCTTGCGCTCGGTTTCGGTCCAGACCACAGGTTCCCAGTCGGGCGCCAGGATCAGTCGCGCGCCGGCATTGGCAAGCTCGAAGCGGTTCCCCGCGGGTTCCCACACGTACAGGAAGAACGTGCCCTGGATCGCGTGTTTGTGCGGCCCGGTCTCGATATGAACGCCCGCCTGCAGGAAGATGTCGGCAGCGCGCAGGATGTCCTCGCGCTGGTCCGTGGCATAGGTGACGTGGTGCAGGCGGGCATGGCCGCCGCCATGTTCCTCGGTGCAGGCCAGATCATAGGTCTTGTTGTTCACCGTGAACCAGCAGCCGCCGATCCGGCCATTGTCGAGCTGGATCATCTCGGTCACCCGCGACCCGAGACAGGTTTCCATGAAACGCCGGAACTCGGCCACGTCGGAGGCCAGAAGGTTCAGATGGTCGAGCCTTCGCGGGGCCGCACCGGTGAAGGCGCTGGCGGTGTTCTTCAGCGCAGGGCGGTCGGCGCCTTCGGCCGCATGGCGTCGGGTTTCCCAGTAGATCTCGAACACATGGCCGAAGGGGTCCTCGAAACGGAATGCGGGGCCGTGCCCCTCGTCCCCATCGGTCCAGCCGAGGACCGTGTAGCCCGATGCCTCGATGGCGCGCACCCGCCGGTCCAGGGCCTCGGCGCTCGACACGCGATAGCCGATGTGACCCACCCCGGTCGTGTGGTGCCGCGTCAGTTTCAGCGAATGGTGCTCGTAGTCATCCCAGGCGCGCAGGTAGGCAACCCCGTCGCCCAGGGCCGAGCACTTCAGTCCGTAGGGCCCGGTCAGGAACGCGAGGCTGTCCTCGAAGCGGTCCGTATAGACCTCTACATGCCCCAGATGCGCGACATCGCATGACTTCTCCGGCACGGCTGTCCCCCCGTTAGAGCGCATCGACGGTGCGCGGGAAGATCGACTGGAACCCTTCCGCATATCGGCAGGCCCGCCCGCCCGCCTGTCCGCCCGAGTTGCGGGTGAAGTGGTTGGCGCGGTTCTGTGCCACGCGGGTGTAGAACTCCCACAGATGTTCCTGGCCTTCCATGCATTCGATGGCGGCGCGCTTGCGGTCCCAGACCGGAGTGATGTCGAGGAAGGTGTCGGGCTTCCAGCCCATCTGTTCGGTCTGGTGCGGCTCGAACAGGTAAACCTGTGGCGCACCCAGAACCTGCTGCTCCGGCTCGTGCCCCCAGGCCTGCGCGGTGGACCGGCATTCCAGCACCACCTGCGTCGTGTACATGTGGTCGCTGTTGTAGGGGTCGTACTGGCTGTGGCTCAGCATGAAGGCGGGCTGCACGTCGCGCATCACCTGCACCAGCCGGACCTTGTCGGGGCGCGTCATCTCCAGCGGGTAGTCGCCCAGGTCGAAACAGATCAGGTCGTGCACACCCAGGGCCTGCGCCGCGCGCTCGGCCTCGGCCCGGCGGGCATCCTTGACGCGCTGAAGTGTCATGCCGGGCTGCTTCCACAGCTTCGCGCTCTCGCCGCGTTCACCGAAGGACAGACAGACGACCGTCACCTTGTCGCCCCTGGCGGCATGCAGGGCGATCGCCCCGCCGCAGCGCCAGACGAAATCGGCGGCATGGGCAGAAACGACGAGGGCGGTCCTGGAGGAAGACATTTCGGTACCCGAAAGGTGGTCGACACCCGCTTATCGCCCGCCCGCACGGCTTCACCAATTTACAATCGACGCCCGCGCCATAAATATCTGCTATAGGCGGAGCCGGAGGACATGCAGCGGGCGCGCCATCGGGGTTGGATGCAGTCGGCTGGGCGGATCGGGTTCTGGGGGTTCGGCGAGGCGGGGCAGGCCTTCGCCGCGGGCTGGAGCGGGCTTCACCGGATGCGTGCCCATGACGTGAAGCTGGATGACCCCGCACTGGCGGCGGGCATCCTGTCCGCGTGCCAAGGCTGCGGGGCCGAGCCGTCCGACGTGGTGGGGATGGCCGCGGCGGATGTGGTGTTCTGTCTGGTCACCGCCGATCAGGCCGAGGTTTCGGCGCAGACGGCAGCGGCAGGGCTCCGGCCCGGAACGCTGTGGTTCGATGGCAATTCCTGTGCGCCCGACACCAAGCGGCGTGCGGCGGCGGCCATCGAAGCGGCAGGCGGACGATATGTCGACATGGCGATCATGGCGCCGGTGCGTGCCCTTGGACACCGCACACCCGTTCTGCTGTCCGGCCCGCATCACACCGACGGGCTGGCGGTGCTCGACAGCCTCGGGATGCTGGCGCGTCCGGTCGGGGATCAGGTCGGCGCGGCATCGACGGTCAAGATGCTGCGGTCGGTGATGGTCAAGGGGCTGGAGGCGCTGAGCGTGGAATGCTTCCTGGCCGCGCGCAGGGCAGGGGTGGAGACGGAGGTCATCGCCTCGCTCCAGGCTTCGGACCCGGACATGGACTGGGCACGGCGCGGGGCCTACAACCTCGAACGCATGATTGCGCACGGCGCGCGCCGCGCGGCCGCCGACGGTCTCGCGGTCGTCGCGTCCGACGACCGCCGTGCGGTCGTTGCCGGCGGTCCCCGCCCCGGCGCGGGGCCCCCCCGCCTCGAGGTCGCGCTCCGCCCGCAGGCGCACGAGCTCCGCCCCCGC
>DAOLBY010000030.1:9213-26225 GCA_035324325.1 Paracoccaceae bacterium
GCGCAGCCTGGGGCTGCCCGACCGCATGGCGCGGGCGACCGCTGAATGGAAGGCGCAGCTTGCCGGGACACTGGACGATCCCGGGCCGGACGACCTCGGATCGCGCGCCGACGCCATACTGAGCCGTCTGCCATGATCGCCAGCCTTCGCCACCTGCGCATCCTGCGCGAGATCGCGCGCAGCGGTTCGGTATCCGAGGCGGCGCGGCTGTGCCGCGTGTCGCAGCCCGCGGTCACCCTGGCGCTGGCCCGGGTCGAACGCAAACTGGGTGCGCGCCTGTTCGATCGGGGTCCGGGCGGCCTGGTCCCGACCGAACGGGGGGCGATCCTGGTCGCACGGATCGGACGCGCCTGTGCGTTTCTTGATCCGGCGCTTGCGGCGTCCGGTCCCCGGCTGGCCCAGACCGTCACGGCGGCGCAGCTGCGCGCGCTGATCGCCGTGGTGGAACAGGAAGGGTTCTCGCAGGCCGCGCGCCACCTCGGCCTGTCGCAACCGACGGTCCACCGGGCCATCGCGGGGATGGAACAGGACACCGGCCACCCGATGTTCGAGCGCGGGCCGCGCGGCGTGGTCGCCAGCCGGCCGGCCCGGGCGCTGGCCAATGCCGCGCGGCTTGCCTTTGTAGAGCTGGAACAGGCGCAGGCCGAACTGGCCGCCGCGGGCGGAGCCGAGGTCGGTCGGATCACCGTGGGGGCGATGCCGCTGTCGCGGTCCTACCTGATGGGGCCGGCCATCGCGCGGTTTCGGCTGACGCATCCCCGGCTGACCCTGCGCATCGTCGACGGCACCTTCGACACGCTGGCGGCACCCCTGCGGCGGGGCGAGATCGACCTTCTGGTGGGGGCCCTTCGGCCGCCCGAGGCGATGCCCGATCTGCGGCAGGAGATGCTCTTCTCCGACACCATGGCGGTTGTCTGCCGGCCCGGGCACCCGGCGACGTGCGGTCGAGTCGACTGGTCGCGTCTGGCCGCCCATCCTTGGGTGGTCGCGCCGCCCGGCACTCCGGCGCGCGGCTTCTTCGACGCCATCGTGCCGCAACCGCCAGTCAGTCTGATCGAATCCGGGTCGTTGATCCTGATGCGCGAGGTCCTGCGCGAGAGTGACCACCTCGGCTTCATCTCGGCCCGGCAAGTGGCGCCCGAACTTTGCGCCGGCACGCTGGCGCAGCTTCCGGTCGCGATGCCCGACACCGCGCGGCCCATCGGTCTGATCGAACGGGACGGCTGGGTGCCGACGCCGGCGCAGTCGGCCTTGATCGCGGCGCTGCGGCACGCGGCTGCGGTGCTGGAGGGTCAGCGCGGTCATGTATACACAGGTTCCGGCGCGGACTGGCCAGCCGCCTTGGATTGATGTATCCATTTCGTCGCGGGAGGACCGCCGGAAGGCCTGTGCATGAACCTGACCCAGACGCAACGCGCGCTGATCACCCTGCGCCAGAAGATCGTCAACGGGCACCTTCAGGGGGGCGCGCGGCTGCTCGAGGTGCCCCTGGCAGACGAACTGCAGATCTCGCGCACGCCGGTTCGCGCTGCCCTGTCTCAACTCGCCGCGGAGGGACTGCTGGAACGCGGGCCGGGCGGCGGTTTCGTCGTGCGCAGCTTCGCGCTGGCCGATGTGGTCGACACGATCGAGCTGCGCGGCGTGCTGGAGGGAACCGCGGCGCGGTTTGCGGCCGAGCGCGGTGTGCCCGAGGCAATGATGGCCGAAGCGCATGGTGTCGTGCGTCAGACAGACAGCCTGTTTGCGGGGCAGTCGTTTGATCTGGAAAGATATTCCTCTCTGAACACGCAGTTCCACCACCTGCTGGCACGTATGGCGCAGAGCACCGTCCTGCACCGCGAGATCGAACGCGTGACCGCGCTGCCCTTCGCCTCGCCCTCGGCATTCCTGGAGGATCCGACGCATCACGCCGCCCTCGTCAAGACCCTGACTGCGGCACAGGAACAGCATCGCGCAATCATCGACGCCATCGCCAACCGCGAGGGATTCCGGGCCGAATCGCTGGCTCGCGAACATGCCCGGTCAGCGAGGCGCAACGTCGAGTACCTGCTGTCGCAGGAAGCCGTCTGGCGCGAAGGGGTACCCAGCCTGGCGATCCTGTCGGCTTGATCAGCTCGTGTATACATGATTCCGCAGCTCTGGCGCGGAACTGGCCGAACTTCCGCTTGATTTCCGGGCCGATGCGCTCCAAATGTATACATTAGCGCAAGGAGGAGCGACAATGTCCAACAGTTTGACCCGCAGGATCGCCGAAGCCGGCAGCGCCGTGAAGCTGCTGCGCAACTCGAAGATCGGCATGTATGTCTATCCGGTCGTGGCGCCCGAGTTCCAGAACTGGCGCAACGAGCAGGCCGCCTGGCGTGAAAGCGCGGTCCTGTTCGACCAGTCGCACCACATGGACGAGGTGATCGTCGAGGGCCCGCAGGCGACCGAGTTCCTCAGCCACCACGGCATCAACAGCTTCGCCAATTTCGACCTGAACCGCGCCAAGCATTTCGTGCCGGTCACGCCGAACGGCCATGTGATCGGCGACCACATCATCTTCCGCGAACGCGAGGACAAGTACATCCTCGTCGGCCGTGCCCCCACCTCGAACTGGCTGATGTTTGCCGCCGCCTGGGGCAAGTGGAACGTGCGCCTGCGCTACGACCCCCGCAGCCCCTCGCGCCCCGAGGGCGAGCGCGTGCTGCGCGAACACTACCGCTTCCAGATCCAGGGCCCCGACGCACCGAAGATCTTCGAAAAGATGAACGGCGGCCCGATCCCCGACATCAAGTTCTTCCATGTGGACTGGATCAACATCGGCTCCAAGCGCGTGCAGGCGCTGCGTCACGGCATGTCCGGCGCCCCGGGGCTGGAGATCTGGGGCCCCTACAAGGACAAGGACTACATCCACTCCACGATCCTTCAGGCCGCCCGCGATGCCGGCGTGAACCTCGTGCAGTGCGGCAGCCGCGCCTATTCCACGAACACGCTGGAATCGGGCTGGATCCCCTCGCCCCTGCCGGGCATCTACACCGGCGACGGAATGCTGGCCGACTACCGCGACTGGCTGGGCGCCGACATGTACGAGGCCGCGGGCGCCATCGGCGGCAGCTTCGTGTCCGACAACATCGAGGACTACTACGTCAACCCGTTCGAGCTCGGCTACGACTTCTACATCGGCTGGAAGAAGGACGACTTCATCGGCAAGGCGGCGCTCGCCGCGATGAAGGGCTCGCCCAAGAACCGCAAGAAGGTCACCTTCGAGTGGAACCGCGACGATGTGCTGGCGGTGATCGCCACTGCCTTCGAGCAGGGCACGCCCGCCAAGTGGATCGACTTCCCGCAGCCCAACTATGCCTCGTCCAGCGCCGACATGGTGATGCGCGACGGCAGGATGGTCGGGATGAGCATGTTCAACGGCTACAGCTGGAACGAACGCGCCATGCTCTCGCTGGGCGTCGTGGCGCAGGATGTGCAGGTGGGCGACGTGCTGACCCTCGTGTGGGGCGAGCCCGAGACCACCGCCAAGACCTCGACCGAGCCGCACCGCCAGGCCGAGATCCGCGTGCGCGTGTCGCCCACGCCCTACGCCGCCGAGGCGCGCACCAGCTACGCCGACAGCTGGCGCACCCGCGCGAAGTGAACCCGTGCCGGCCGGCCCCCCGCGGGCCGGCCGCTTCCCCTGCAGGGGTGCCCATGGCCACCGTCGTCCTCATCCCCGGCCTCGTCTGCGATGCCCATGTCTGGCAGGCGACCTCAGCGGCGCTGGGCGGGGTGCCGCATGCCGTGGCCGATGTGACCGCGCAGCCCTCGATCCCCGCCATGGCGGCCGACATCCTGGCGCGCCACCCGGGGCCGGTCATCGCCATCGGCCATTCCATGGGCGGCCGCGTGGCGATGGAGATGGCCCGCCAGGCGCCCGGCCGCATCGCGGGCCTTGCCCTTCTGAACACCGGCATCCACCCCCGCCGTGAGGGCGAGGAGGCCAAGCGCCAGGCGATGATCGACCTTGCCGACACCCGCGGCATGGCGGCCCTGGCCGAGGCCTGGCTGCCCGGCATGATGGCCGCGGGCCTGCCCCCCGACCCGGCCGTGGTGACGGGCCTGACCGCCATGGTCTGCCGCATGACGCCCGCGATCCACGCGCGCCAGATGCGCGCCCTGCTCGACCGCCCCGACGCCTCTGCCACCATCGGCGCCTGGACCGGGCCGATGCTGCTGATCACCGGGCGGCAGGACATCTGGTCGCCCGTCGCGCAGCACGAGGAGATCGCGCGCCTCTGCCCGCAGGCGCAGCTCGAGATCGTCGAGAACGCGGGCCATTTCGCCCCCGTCGAACAGCCCGGCACCGTGGCCCGCCTGCTGACGGACTGGGTTGCCGCCCTTGCCCGAAAGGCCGCCTGAGCATGATCGACCGCATCCCCGACACGCCCCTGTTCGACCGCCCGCGCGCGAACGCGGGCTATGCGCTGAACAAGATGGCGATGGGCCTGTCCACGCCCGAGGGGCGCGCGGCCTTCAGGGCTGATGAGGACGCCTATCTCGACCGCTACGACCTGACGGCGGACCAGCGCGCCGCGGTCAAGGCGCGCGACTGGGCCGAAATGGTGCGGCTGGGCGGCAACCTGTTCTACATCCTCAAGCTTTCGGCGGTGGACCCGACCCCGATCCGCGCCATCGGTGCGGCACAGGCGGGCATGACGCTGGAGCAGTTCCTGCAGGAGCGGCTGGGAAAGGCGACCAATGGCTAGGCTGATCGCGGGGCTGGGCACCAGCCATGTGCCCTCCATCGCCGCAGCGCTCGACAAGGGGCTGCGGCAGTCGGACGAATGGAAACCCTTCTTCGACGGCTACATCCCGGCGCAGGACTGGGTGGCGGCGCAGCGGCCCGACATCGCGGTGGTGGTGTTCAACGACCACGGCAATTCCTTCTTCCTCGACCGCGTGCCGACGCTGGCGCTGGGCGTGGCCGACCGCTACCGCCCCGCGGACGAAGGCTGGGGCCCGCGCCCGGTGCCCGACTTCATCGGCGCGGCCGATTTCGCCTGGCACCTCGCCGACCGGATGGTCGAGGGGCATTTCGACCCGCTGATCTGCCGCGAGCTTGACGTCGATCACGGGATGCAGGTGCCGATGGAACTGGTGTTCGGCCGGCCCGAGGCCTGGCCGGTGCGCGTCGTGCCGATCCTTGTCAACACGATCCAGTATCCGATCCCCACGCCGCAGCGGATGTGGGACCTCGGGCGCCTTCTGCGGCAGGCCATCGAAAGCTGGCCGGGGGACGAGCGGGTGATCGTGATGGGCACCGGCGGGCTGTCGCACCAGCTGCAAGGCGCGCGGGCGGGCTTCATCAATCCCGCCGCCGACCGCGACTGGATCGACACGATCGGCCCCGCCCCCGACCGCTGGCGGGGGATGAGCCGCGAGGATTATGTCGAGGTGTTCGGCTCGGAAGGGGCCGAGCTGATCATGTGGCTGGTGATGCGCGGCTGCATGGATGACCGTGTGGCGACGCTGGCGCGGCACTACTTCGCCCCCGCCTCGATGACCGGCGCCGGCATGGTGCTGCTGGAGAACGCGGCCTGATGTTCTTCCTGATGCTCTGCCATCACGCGACCGGCCCCGACATCCCCGCTCGGCGCGACGCGCTCAGGCCCGCGCACCGCGACTGGGTGGCGCGCGGCGGCGACGGTCTGGCGGTGGTGCTGACCGGTTCGGCCCTGTGGGACGCGGACGGGCGGGGCATCGGCAACTTCGGCGTGCTTCAGGCGGCGTCCGAGGCCGAGGCCCGCGCCTTTGCCGAGGGCGACCCCTTCCACACCGGCGGGGTGGTGGAGCGGATCGAGCTGATCCGGCTGGCCGACACGTTCCAGGCCGGCCGCATCGACCCGCTGACCCGCCCTAACGGCGGGTGACGACCTCCAGCACCGCGCCCGCACATGGGCCAGGGCCTGCGGCAGCAGGTCGGCCAGTTCGGCGGCCGTCGCTGCCCGTTCGGCCCAGGCGCGCGAGGCACGCGCGACCATGCAGAAATCGGGGCTGGGCGACAGGCCGGTCAGCGGCATCTCGTTCGCGCGCGCCGCGGCGCCATCGGGATACATCCCCAGCACCGACTGCCGCACGGCGCCCCATTCGGCATTGTTCAGGATGATGACCAGCACCGGCAGCCCCAGCGCCTCGGCGATCTGGTGGCAGGCCACGGGGTTGGCGAACATGTAGCCGCCGTCGCCCATCGTAGCCACGACAAGCCGCCCGGGGTCGGCCAGCTGCATCCCGAGTGCGGCCGGGAAGGACCAGCCGAGGCCCCCGGCGTGGGGTTCCTGAAACCAGGCGTGGCGGTGGGTCAACGTCAGGGGCGCCATGGGCACGCCGAGTTCCGACAGCACCGTGGCGCCCTGCCCCTCCAGCGCGTCCGACAAGGCCAGTGCCACCTGCGCCTTGGTCATGCCCTGCGCGCTATCGGGCTCCGCCGCCCTGCGGGCGGCGGCCCGCGCCGTTGCGTGCTCGCGGGTCAGCCTTGCAATGCGGTCGGCAACGGTGGCCGCGGGGGAATGCGCTGCAAGCGCGGCCTCAAGCGCCACGATCCCGGGGCCGGTGTCGCTGGCGATGGCGATGTCGGCGCGGAAGTTGCGGACGGGCGTGCGGCTCGCCAGCGGGTTCGGCCCCATCTGCACCACCGTTGCCGTGGGCAGCGGCTCCTGCGCCGCCGGCATCCAGGGCGCCAGCGTGTCGAGGCAGATCACCAGATCCGCCCGCGCCAGCAAAGGCCCGGGGTCCCCCGGCGCGGCCATCGGGTGGTCGGTCGGAAGCGCCAGGATATTGGCCCAGTATTGGCAGACCGGGATCCCCCAGTCCGCCGCGATCCGCGCCAGCGCGTCAAAACCCGCGTCCGTCCCTGCGCCGTGCTGGGCAAAGATCACCGGATGCGCCGCCGCCGCAATCCGCGCCGCCAGATCGGCCATCGCGGCGGGGTCGGCTGCCGCGCCATGGGCGCGCATTCGCGGCGGGTCGGTCAGGGTCCCGGCCGGGCAGGGTTCGCACAGCACCTCGCGCGGCAGTGACACATAGACCGGCCCGGGGGGCGAGGATGCGGCGATGGCCAGCGCGCGGTCGGGCAGGTCGATCGCCTGTTCGGGGAAGCGCAGCTCGTAGTCCCACTTGCAGGCCTCGCGTACCAGGGCCGTCTGGTCGCGCATCTCCTGCCCCCAGCCGATGGGCACGGTACGTGACCCGAAGCGCCCCCTCTCGGTCACCGGCGTCCGGCCCGAGAACAGCAGCACCGGGACATGCTCCACATGCGCGTTCAGCGCCCCGATCGCGCAGTTCGCCAGTCCCACGTCGGTATGCGCAAACACCGCCTGCGGCCGGCCGGTCGCCAGATAGTACCCATGGGCCATGCCCATGGCCGCGTGTTCATGCGGGATGGTCAGCGCATTCGGCACCGGCACGCCCTGCACCGCGGCTGCCGCCAGCCCCTCGATGATCGGCGGGAAATCGGTGCCGGAATTGGCGAAGATATAGTCCACCCCGAGCGATTTCAGCCGCGCGATCAGCACGGCGCCGGCGGTCAGCGACAGGTCGGTCATGCACCCTCCTCAGGCAAGTCCCAAGAGGGCGATGGCCGCCGGCACCGTGGCAAAGCCCGCCACGGTTCCCGCCAGCAGTCCGAATGCCCCCAGTTGCCCCTGACCGGCCTGCGCCGCCAGCAGGGGAAAGATCGTGATCATGGGCATCGCCGCGAACAGCACGCCCCCCGTCGCCAGCACCGGTCCGACCCCGGGGACCAGCGTGACGGCCGCCAGCACCGCCAGCGGGTGCAGCACCAGCTTGCCCGTGACCAGCAGGGCGACCGGCCCGATCCGCCCCTCGGCCGGCAGGGTGGCCAGCATGCCGCCGATCACCAGCAGTGCCAGCGGCGCGGCAAGCCGGGCGATCAGGGCCAGAGTCGCCTCGGCCACCTGCGGCAAGGCAAGGCCGGTGGCCGAAACGGAAAGGCCAGCCATCAGTGCCAGGATCAGCGGATTGCGCAGCAGGCCCGTCACCGGCCCGCCCTGCGACGTCCGTGCCTGTGCCCGCGCGATCATGGCCAGCGCCAGTGGCAGCACCACCAGGTTCTCGACCGTCACGCAATGCGCCAGAAGAAGGCCGGCGTCGTCGACCCCGATCAGCGCCTGCGCGATGGGAAGGCCCAGGAAACTGCTGTTCGCCATCGCGGCGCCGAGACCGACGACCGCGCTTTCGACCGGACCGAGGCCCAGGACCAGCCGCGCGGCCGCGACCATCGCCGCAAAGGTCGCCAGCGACCCTGCGCCGTAGGCAAGCAGGAAGGGCACGTCCACCGCCTGCCCCAGCGGCATCCGCGCCACGGCAAGGAAGACCAGCGCCGGCAGCGCCACCCTTATGACGACCGCACCCATCGGGCGCACCGCCGCGCCGTCGATCTGGCCAAGGCGGACCATCGCAAAGCCGATGGCGATGACGGCAAAGAGCGGGAGAAGGGTGTTGACCAGGGTCATGCGACCACATCGTACAGCATCTTGGCCGACAGCACCGCCAGCGTGCCCAGCATGATGCGGTCAAAGACCTCGGGCCGTGCCCGCTTGCCCAGCCAGGTGACGAACGGCATCGACAGAAGCACAAGCGCCAGCGCGGCAAACCCCTGCGCAAGCCGCTCGCCCGTCAGGATGCCGAGCCCCCAGAGCGCCGGGATCTGCATGGCCGTCATCAGCAGGAAATAGATCGAGATTGTGCCGATGAAGGTCTCGCGGCCAAGGCGCATCGCGTTCAGGAAGGTGATCGAGGCGGGGGCGGAAATGCCCGTCGCCCCCTGCAGCAGCCCGCCGAGCGCACCGGCCGGCGCCGCCAGGCGTTGCGCCAGTGGCATCTTCAGCACCCAACCCGGCCGGGCGATGCGCAGCGCGATGTAGAGCACGACCGCCGCCACGACGAACAACGACAGCACGTCCTTCGACAGGACCGCCAGCAGCCAGGATCCGACGACCACGCCTGCCATCGCGCCGCCCGCGAACAGCGCCAGGAACCGCGGGGGCATCGCCTGTCGCCGGTAGGTCCAGCCCTGCACGACGTTGCTCAGCAGGTTCGGCACCACAAGGATTGCCACCGCCGTCTGCACATCGAACAGCATGGTCAGCGCGGGCGCCGCAATCACCGGGACGCCGGCGCCGATGGCTCCCTTCATGATCCCGCCCAGGACGATGGCAAGACAGGCCAGCGCAAGCGCCATGGTCATTCTTCCCTCCGGCGAACGGCATCCGGGCCCTCGCTCTCGACTGCACCAGATTTGCGGCGCGGATGATATAGCGCCTTGCACAGAAGTTATGTGTGCCGGCAGGATCGAATTGCGTCTCCCGCTGCCCCGGAACCCTTCGAATGTCCCCGAGCGATGCCATGCAGGCCCAAGCGACGGAAGATGACCTGCCGAACCTGCGGCACCTCGGCCTGCTGGTCATGGCAGTGGAGCGCCGGTCGCTGACGGCGGCGGCGCGGGCGACCCATATCTCGCAGCCCGCGGCATCGCAGGCCGTTTCGCGTCTGGGCGCGATCTTCGGGGCGCCGCTGCTCGAACGGGCCGGCAATGCCGTGGCCCCGACCGAGGAGGGTCAGATCGTGGCGACGCGGGCACGGCGTGCGCTCGACCATCTGTCGGAATGTTCGGCGGGCGGGCGCGGGCGGCGTGCGAACGGTCGTGCTGCGCCACGCGAGACGCTGGAACGCTATGCCACCACCAGCCAGTTGCGCGCGCTGGCGACGGTGGTTGCAACGGGCAGCCATGCCGAGGCGGCAAGACGGCTGCGGCAATCGGAATCCTCGGTCCAGCGGGCCTGCCGCGAGATCGAGCGCATCATCGGCCAGCCCCTGTTCGAGGGCGGAACCCGCAGCCGTGTGCTGAGCCCGGTGGCGCTGAAGGTGGGCGCGCAGGCGAGCCTCGCGCTCAAGGAACTGTCCACGGCGCATGCGGAACTGCGCGAGCGGATCGGCAAGCAGGACGGGCGCCTGGTCCTGGGCGCCCTGCCGCTGGCGCGGACGCGGCTGGTGCCCGACGCGATCATCCGGCTGATGGCGCGTTACCCTGATGCGCGGGTCGAGGTGGTGGACGGCGACTACGACACGCTGGTGCGCAGGCTGCGCTTCGGCACCTGCGACATGATCATCGGGGCGCTGCGCAGCCCCGACGCGGCACCCGACCTTGCGGAACGGACGGTGTTCACCGATTCGCTCAGCATCGTCGCGCGAAAAGGCCACCCGCTGGCCGGACGGCCGGTCGATCCGGCGGATCTGGCGCGGTTCCTGTGGATCCTTCCCCGCCCCGACACCCCCGCGCGCCGGGCCTTCGAACATCTGGCCGCGTTGCGCGGGCTGGACCAGATGCGCCGCGGCCATGTCGAGACGGGTTCGCTCGTGGTGCTTCGGGGGCTGCTGCTGGGATCGGACGCCCTGACGCTGATCTCGCTCAACCAGATTCATTACGAGTTTGTCCAAGGGCTTCTCGTGCCGCTGGATCTGCCGCTGGAACATGCCGAGCGGGCGATCGGCGTGACGACGCTGGCCTCGGCGCTGCCGGGACCGCTGCACCGCGCCTTCGTCGAGGAACTGTTCGGCAGGTCGGGGGTCGGGACAGGATGATCTTCACGCAGCTTATGTCCGCCAGTCGATTCCAATGACCCGAACTGCAATGAAACTTTGAATCACGCCGGGTTTGTCCGATAGACTGCGCGCGTGACAGGCCGGGGGCTGCTTATTTCCCGGCAGAGATCGACAGGGGAGGATACCATGAAAATCGAACGCGTCTTCAAGACCGCATCCGCGGCTCTGGCGCTGACGGCGGGGCTGTTCGCCTCGTCGATGGCGCAGGCCCAGACCGAACTGCGCCTGCATACCTTCGTCGGGCCCAACCACATCATCTTCACGCAGATCCTGACGCCCTTGGCCGAGCAGATCGCGGCCGAGACGAACGGCGAGCTGACGTTGACGCTGTATCCTTCGATGCAGCTGGGCGGGGCGCCGCCGGAGCTGATCCGTCAGGCGACCGACGGCACCGTGGACATGGTGTTCAGCCTGCCCGGCTATACCTCGCCGGTGTTCCCGCGGACGGGGATGATCGAGCTGCCGGGGCTGTCGAAGGACGGAATCGAAAGCACCGAACTGATGTGGAACCTGCTGGAGGGCGGTCACCTGACCCCCGAATTCGACGGGCTGAAGGTTCTGGCACTCTGGGCGGCCGACGACGCGGGCCTCTATACCCGCGACAAGCCGATCCGCACGATGGAGGATATCCGGGGGATGCTCTTGCGCTCGCCCTCGGCCGCGCAGGCCGGGCAGATCGAGGCGCTGGGCGGGACGCCCGTCGCCATGCCGATCACCGAGCTTTACCCGCAGCTCGAGCGGGGCGTGATCGACGGCGCGATGGTGCCCTTCACCACCATCCTGGACTTCCGCATGCACGAGGTCGCCAAGTATTATACCTTGACCGGGCCGGTCTTCGGGCGGTCGCAGTTTACCGTGGTGATGAACGAAGGCAGCTACAACAACCTGAGCGAGGCGCATCGGGCGGTCATCGACCGGCTGACGGGGATCGAGCTGAGCCGCAAGGCGACGCAGGCCTATCTGGACCGCGCTGACGAGAGCTTGGCCTTCGTGCGTGCCGACGCGACCAAGGAAGTGATCGAGTTCTCGGCCGAGGAACAGGCCCGCGTGCTCGAGGCGCTGGCGCCGATCTACGGCCAGTGGGTCGAGGCGATGTCCGCGCAGGGCATCGACGGCAAGGCGCTGCTTGCGGTGGCCGGCGTCACGGTGGACTGACAGGATGACCCTTGGGTCCTTGGAGCGAGGGTTCGAACGGGGTTTGAGGCTGCTCGCCTATGCGGGCGGCCTCGTCCTTGTGGGGCTGATGTTCATGGTGATCTACGAGATCACCATGCGCTACTTCTTCGGCCGGCCGTTCCGGGGCGGATATGAACTGACCGAGCTTGCCATGTCGATCATCGTGGCCTTCGGGATGCCCTACACGGCAATCCAGCGCGGCCATGTGACCGTCGACCTGTTCGCGCGCTGGCTGGATGTGCCGTTCATGCGCTGGCTTGTCGTGCTGGTGCATCTGGTCGGTGCGGCAGTCCTGGCGCTGGTGGCCTGGCGGGCCTGGACCTATGCCATGGGGTCCATGACCATGGGCAGCCTGACGAACATGATGCGGGTACCGAAGTTCCCCTTCCAGGCGGCCGTTGCGGTTTCGATGGGTCTTTTCGCCCTTGTCCTGCTGCTTGATGCCGTGAAGGCCTGGGCAGGGCCAACCAGACAGGAACACTGACCGATGAGCCCGCTCGTGGCCGGCCTCGTGGGCTTCGTCGCCCTTTTTGCCCTGCTCGGCCTGCGCATGCCGATCGGGTTGGCCATGACCGTGGTGGGGGCAGGGGGCATTGCGGTGCTGAACTCGCCCACGGCGGCGCTGAACGTGATGGGGGCGTTCCCCTACACCTATTCGGCGGTCTTCGGCCTCAGCGTGGTTCCGCTGTTCGTGCTGATGGGGGCCTTCGCCACGGTGTCCGGCATGGGGGCCGATCTTTACCGTACGGCCTATGCCTGGGTCGGGCACCGGCGCGGCGGGCTCGCCTCGGCCACGATCCTGTCCTGCGCGGGCTTTGCCGCGCTGTCGGGGTCTTCGGTGGCCGCGGCGGCCACGATGGGAAAGGTGTCGCTGCCCGAGATGGAGCGCTACCGCTACGACCCCGGCCTCGCCACCGGGTCGATCGCGGCGGGCGGCACGCTGGGCATCCTGATCCCGCCCTCGACCGTGCTGATCGTCTATGCGCTGCTGACCGAGCAATCGGTCGGTCGGCTGTTCCTGGCCGGGTTCCTGCCGGGTTTCTTGCTGACCGCCCTGTTCGTCGTTACTATCGTCATCGTGTCCCGGCTGAACCCGTCGGCCGGGCCTGCCGGACCGCGCGTGCCTCTAGGGGAACGGGTGAAGGTGCTTGGCAGGTCGGGCGCGCTGGTGTTCATCGTCACCATCGTCATCGGCGGCATCTACACCGGCGTCTTCACCGTGACCGAGGCCGCTTCGGTCGGCGCGTTCCTGACCTTCCTGCACGCGCTTCTGTCGGGCAAGCTGACGCTGCCGCGGTTCTTCGAGGCGCTGCTCGACACCATCCGCACCACGGCGATGGTATTCTTCATCCTGATCGGTGCGCATTTCTTCGCGCCCTTCCTGGCGCTGACGCGCATCCCCATGGATCTTGCCGCAGCCATCGGCGACCTGGCGATTCCGGCGCCGGCCATCCTGCTTCTGATCATCGTGATCTACATCGTGCTGGGCACCTTCATGGAAGGCTTTGCCATGCTGGTGCTGACGGTGCCGATCGTGCTGCCGATCATCACGACGCTGGGCTACGATCCGATCTGGTTCGGCATCATCATGGTCGTGGTGGTCGAGATGGGCCTGATCAGTCCGCCCGTGGGCATGAACGTCTTTGTCGTGAAGGGCGTGGCGCAGCATGTCGCGCTGGCGACGATCTACCGCGGGATCATGCCGTTCTGGATCGCAATGGCGGTTTGCGTGGTGCTTCTGATCCTCTTCCCGCAGATCGCCCTATTCCTGCCGACGACGATGATGGGCCGATAGGCTGTCCGCGTGTGGTGGTCGGCGTAATGTGTACAGAGTTTTGCAGGTTCAGGGCCAGAGCGGCTTGAACTTCGCCGAATACGGATCACAGTGTATACAGAGGACGGAGTCGGGCCATGACCCGGCCCAAATGGAAAAGCGGTCACAGGCCGCGCAAACGGGGAGGAGAGACGGATGAAACGCAGGACGTTGATGGCGACCGCCGCGGCGCTGGCTTTCGGGCTGGCGGGCGTGACGGCGGCTTCGGCCCAGGAGACGATCAAGCTTGGCGCTGCCGCGCCGCTGTCCGGTCCGCTGGCCGGCGGCGCCGCCGTGACGCACTGGCCAGCCGTCAAGCTGTGGGTGCATCAGGTGAACGAACGCGGCGGGCTCAAGCTCGCCGGCGGTCAGGCAACGATCGAACTGGTGGAATACGACGACCAGACCAATCCGCAGCAGGCCATCCAGGCCGCGCAGCGCATGGCGACGCAGGACAACGTCGACTTCATGGTGTCGCCGTATTCCACCGGCCTGAACCTTGCCGCCGCGCCGATCTTCGCGCAGCTTGGCTACCCGCAGATCACCGGCACCGCCGTCACCAACCAGCAGCCCGAACTGGCCGCCCAGTTCCCCAGCATGTTCTTCGTTCTGGGTCGCACCGGCGTCATGGCCGAGGACACCGCCAAGGTCCTGGTGGACCTGCGCGACAAGGGCGAGATCGGCAACCGCGTGGCGCTGGTGAACGTGGCCGACGCCTTCGGGATCGAGATGGTGGGCATCTCGCGCGGGGTGCTCGAGGCGGCCGGGTTCGAGATCGTCTACGAGACCTCCTATCCCCTGGGCACGCAGGACCTTGCGCCGGTGATCGACGGCGCCAAGGCCTCGAACCCGGATGCCTTCATCGCCTGGTCCTACCCCGGCGACACCTTCGCGCTGACCGACCAGGCCATCGTGCAGAAGTTCGAGCCGAAGGTGTTCTTCACCGCGGTCGCCACCGCCTTCCCGGGCTATGGTGCGCGCTTCGGCGCGAATGCCGAGGGCGTGATGGGCATGGGCGGCGTGAACCCGGACGATCCGGCCTTCAAGGCCTTCGCCGAGGCGCATGTCGCGCTGAACGAACAAGGGCCGGACTACTGGGCCTCGGCCGCGACCTATGCGACGCTGGAAATCCTCGGCCAGGCGATCGAGGCCACGGGCACCAAGGACCGCGCCGTGGTCATGGAATACCTCAAGGATCGCTCGAACAGCTACGAGACCATCCTCGGCCCGGTCCAGTTCAACGAGAACAACGACAACGAACGCTACTGGACCGTGGGCCAGTGGCAGAATGGCGTGTTCAAGGGCGTTGCCGCGCGCGGACGGGACGGTGCCGCGCCGATCCAGCTGAAGCAGGGCTGGCAGTAACCCCATCGCGGCGCGCGTCCAGGGCGCGCGCCGCACCCTCGCGGATGGATCGCCGACCATGTTCGTCCTGATCACCGGCCTCCTGCTGGGCGGCACCTATGCGCTGATCGCCATGGGGCTGAACCTGCAATACGGCGTTGCGCGCATCATGAACCTGGCGAACGGCGAGATGCTGGTGGCGGGGGGCTTTGCCGCGTTTTGGGTGTTCACCGCCGGGCAGGTCAGTCCCGTCGCTGCGCTGATGGTCGTGGCGCCGGTGGCCTTTGCGGTGAACTGGCTGATCTACCGTTTCATGCTGCGGCCGCTGGTCACGCGCGCGAAGACGCGCGGCGCGCTCGAGGTGGACAGCATCCTGGCCACCTTCGGCCTCTCGTTCGCCATGGTCGGCGTGATGACCTGGGCCTTCGGCGGCGGCTATTTCAACTATGCCTACCTGTCCGAGCGGGTGGACATCTTCGGCTCCTCCTACGGGCAGAACCGGGTCGTGGCCTTCGCGCTTGCCACACTGATCGCGGTGGCGCTGTGGCTGTGGCTGGACCGCCCCCGCGCCGGGCTGAGGCTGCGCGCGGTCTCGGTCAACCCGGATGCCGCGCGGCTGGTCGGCATCGACGTGCCCGCCGTGTCGGCGCTGGCCTTCGGGCTGGGCGGCGCGGTCACGGCGACGGGGGGCGCGTTGATCTCGATGTTCTTCACGCTCGATGCCTCGGTCGGCGTCCTGTTCACGATGAAGGCGCTGATCATCGTCATCATGGGGGGCGTGGGCGACATCCGCGGCACGGTCGTCGCGGCGCTGATCCTCGGCATCGCGGAAACCTTCGTGGCCCGGGTGATCGACCCCGGGCTGACGCTGGCTGCGGCCTATGTGCTGTTCCTGGGCGTGCTCCTGTTCCGCCCGCAGGGGCTGTTCGGAAAGAAGCCGACATGACCGCGCAGGAGGTCCGCGCCCTGATCCTTGGCGCCATCGCGCTGGGCATCGTGGCGCTGCTGCCCCTGTACGACACGGGATACCTGCTGTCGATCGGCACGACGATGGCGATGTTCGCGGTACTGGCGACCAGCTGGGCGCTGTTCTCGGGGCCGACCCACTACATCTCGCTTGCCACGGCCGCCTTCTTCGGGCTGGGAACACTGGTCACGGGGCTGGGGTTCCAGACGCTGCCGTTCTGGCTCTTGCCGATCATCGCGGCCGTGGCGGGCGCGGTGCTGGCGGCGCTGGTCGGCCTTGTGACGCTGCGGCTTTCGGGCGTCTATTTCGTGATCTTCACGCTGGGTCTTGCCGAGTTCGTCCGACAGATCGTGACCTGGGTGCAGAACCGCACCGGCCAGCGCGGCATGTATGTGCTGACCTCGATCACCGAACGCGAGATCTACTGGCAGCTGATCGGGATGCTGGCGCTGGTGTTCGTGACGGGCTGGCTGATCGCCCGGTCGCGGCTGGGCTTTGCGCTGCGCATCATCGGCAACGACGAGACGGTGGCGAAGCATTCGGGCATCAACACGGCCCTCGCAAAAGTGCTGCTGTTCATGGTGTCGGGGTCGGTCGCGGCGGTGGTGGGGGCCATGCTGGCGCCGCGTTATGTCTACATCGAGCCCTCGACCTCCTTCGCGGCGATCCTGTCGTTCCAGGTGGTGATCATGGCACTGCTGGGGGGCACGGGCCGGCTGTGGGGGCCGCTGGCGGGCCTCATCCCCTTCACGCTGCTGTGGGAGTTCATCTCGCGCCAGGCACCGAACCAGACGCTGCTGCTGCTCGGCCTGACGTTCCTGCTGATCGTCTACGTCCTGCCGGGCGGGTTCGTCGGGCTGCACGCGCGGCTGCGGCGCCGGTTCGGGGCGGGGGGGCACTGATGGCGCGCACGGTGCTTCAGGTGCGCGGGGTGACCAAACGCTTCGGCGGTCTGGTCGCCGTCAGCGACATGGCCTTCGAGGTGCAGCGCAACGAGGTGCTGGGCCTGATCGGGCCGAACGGGTCGGGCAAGTCCACGATGATCAACATGATCTCGGGCAC
>DAOLBY010000240.1:0-3522 GCA_035324325.1 Paracoccaceae bacterium
GCCCCGGCCCCACCGTCACCCGCGTCACGCAGGTTTTACGCCGGGGCGCGCGGTTTCCGTCGCGCGCCCCGGCCGACGGAACGATGTCAGCCGTTGAGCATCATCTGGTAACTGGCAGGCACATAGCGGAAACCATCGCCCTGCGCCTCGACATAGCCCATGGCGGGGAAGGGCATGTGGTAGCCGATGAAGGGCACCCGGTCCGCGGCGAGCATGCCGAGGACCGCGCGCCGGCTGGCCGCCGCGGCGGCCTTGTCGGCGTCGAAGCTCACCTCCCAGTCGGGCCGGCCCACCGACCAGACGAAGTGGTTGGCAAGGTCGGCGATCAGCACCAGGCGCTGTCCCCCGCTCTCGATCTGGTAGGCCATGTGACCGGGGGTATGGCCGAAGGCTGCCATGGCGGTAATGCCGCCCGCGACGCTGCCGCCGTCATCGAGGAAGGTCATGCGGTCCGACAGCGGCCGCACCGCCTTGTCGAACCCCTCGTTCCCGGCGGCCGCCCAGTGGTTGTGCTCGGCCGATCCGGTCACGTAGCGGGCATTGGCGAAGGTCGGGCCGGCATCGCCCATCAGCCCGCCGATATGGTCGCCGTGCATGTGGGTCAGGACCACGACATCCACCTGCTCGGGCGCATAGCCGGCGGCGGCCATCGCGCCGGTGATGCCGGCGGGATTGAGCCCGGTGTCGAACAGCACGAGTTCCGACCCCGTGTTCACGAGCGTCGGAGTAAAGAAGAACTGCGCCTTGTCGGTGGGGATGAAAGCCTCGGCGGCGGCGGCGGCGAACTCCCCGGGTGTCGCATTCAGGCCGAAGATGTTCTGCGGGTTCTCGACCGTGCGCGTGCCGGCCAGGAGCGCCGTCACCTCGAACCCGCCCAGTCCGAAGCGGTTGTGGGTCGGCACCGTGCCGCCCATCATCGCGGGGGCGTCGGCCGCGGCGCGGCGCGGCAGCGCCGGCAGGAGCGGCAGCGCGGCAGCGGCGGCCAGCAGGTGGCGGCGGGTCGGGGCGTGGGCGGTCATGTCGCGATCCTCCTTCGATGACGGATCGGGCAAGCTTAGCGCAACCGGGCGCCGCTGCCCGGCCGGTGACGCAGCCGTGATCTGCACCTGCGCAGGGTGGATGTGCAGCATGGCCGCCCGGCGCGTCATTCCCACCAGGGATCGACCGTGGCGATGTCCTCGTCCGACCAGCCGAAATGATGCGCCAGTTCGTGTACCACGACATGCGTGACCAGTTCGGCCAGCGTCACGTCGCCCCGTTCGGCCCATTCGTCCAGGATCGGGCGGCGGAACAGCCAGATCACGTCGGGCTGCACGGCCTGGTGCGAGGCCGACTTCTCGGTCAGCGGCGTGCCGTCGTAGAGCCCGGTCAGATCGAAGGCGTCGGCGATGTCCAGATCGTCCAGCATCGCGTCGGACGGAAACTCCTCGACCCGCAGCGCCACCTGCAGGGCCGGGCCGCGCCAGGGGTCGGGCAGCGCCGCCAGCGCGGCCGTTGCCAGCGCCTCTATCAGCGCTGCGTCGGGGGCGGTCAGGCCGGCGGGGTCGGTCTCCATCCGCCCCTTGTGGCCCGCGTGGGCCGTCGCCGCAAGCCGCGGCGCGCCTTGCCAATCGGGGGGGCATCTGTCAGGACGACCGCCGCCCCTGCCTGCATAGCCACCCGGTGCCCGCCATGTCCTCCGCCGCGCCTGTCGTCACCCGCTTCGCCCCCTCGCCCACGGGCTATATCCATGTGGGCAACCTGCGCACCGCGCTGATGAACTGGGCCATCGCCCGGGCCGGCGGCGGAACCTTCATCCTGCGGCTGGACGACACCGACCGCGAGCGGTCGCGGCAGGAGTACGCCGACGCGCTGATGGCCGATCTCGAATGGCTCGGGCTGAGCTGGGACCGGCTGGAACGGCAGTCGGACCGGATGGACCGCTATGCCGAGGCCGCCGAAGGCCTGCGCGCGGCCGGGCGGTTCTACGAATGCTTCGAGACGCCGGTGGAACTGGATCTCAAGCGCAAGAAGCTTCTGAACATGGGCCGCCCGCCGGTCTATGACCGGGCCTCGCTGGCGCTGACAGCGGCCGACAGAGACCGGATGCGTGCCGAGGGACGGGCGGGCTACTGGCGCTTCCTGCTGCAGCAGGAGCGCATCGAATGGACCGATGGCATCATCGGCCCGGTATCGATCGACGCGGGCTCTGTCTCGGACCCGGTGCTGATCCGGGCAGACGGGCAGGTGCTCTATACCTTCGCCTCTTCGGTCGACGACATCGACATGGGGGTGACCCATATCGTGCGCGGCGCCGACCATGTGACGAACACCGCGACCCAGATCCAGATCATGCGGGCCATGGGCGGCACGCCCCCGGCCTTCGCCCATCACAGCCTTCTGACCGGCGCACAGGGCGAGGAACTGTCGAAACGCCTCGGCACGCTGTCGCTGCGCGACCTTCGCGCGCAGGGTGTGGAGCCGCTGGCGCTCTTGTCGCTGATGGCGCGGCTCGGCTCATCGAGACCCGTGGAACTGGCCGGCAGCATCGACGAGATCGTTGCGGGGTTCGATGTGGGCAGTTTCGGCGCGGCGCCGACGCGATTCGACGCGAACGACCTGTGGCCGCTGACGCGCGGCGTGGTGCAGGCCCTGCCGCACGAGGCGATGGCCGACAGGATCGCCGCCGCGGGGGTGCCGCCCGACCAGTCGCAGGCCTTCTGGGCCGCGGTCCGCGCCAATGTCACCCGGCGCGACGACATCGCCGACTGGGCCGCGCTGGTGCGCGACGGCGCGGCGCCGGCAATCGACCCGGAGGATGTGGATTTCGTGGGGCAGGCCATCGCCATGCTGCCGCCGCGCCCCTGGACCCAGGCGACCTGGGGCGAGTGGACCGAGGCGGTCAAGGCCACGACGGGCCGCAAGGGCAAGGCCCTGTTCCGCCCCCTGCGCCGCGCACTGACCGGCCGCGACGCGGGGCCCGAGATGGCCGAACTGATGCCCCTGCTGCAACGGGTGCCGGATACGGAATAGGCGGGCCGCCCGACCAGGCCTATTCGTCTGCCGGATCGGCCTCCTCGTCCACGAACGGCGGCATCACCGACAGGAACTGCCCCTCGCCGGCATTCCAGACCACCGCATGCACGCAGGGCGCGGCCCCGTAGCTGTCGCAGGCCGAACCGTGGACGGCGAGCAGCAGCACCCGCAGCGCCTTCGCCACCTCGCCCTCGTCCAGTTCGGTGCCATTGAACACCAGATCCTGCACCGTCCAGCCCAGGGCGCCGAACACCTGCACCTTCTCGCCCACGGCCACATGCAGGGCGGCGCCCCCGGTGCCGCCGCGATAGCCGAAATGGGGCGCACAGAAGCCGCCAAGCTCCCAGACCAGCGCATCGTCGGCGGTGCCGTCTCCGGTCAGGTCGAGCATCTGCGCCGCGCCTTCTGCAAGTTCCAGCACCCCGCCCTCGGCCGCGCAGTCGGTCCGGGCCGAGGCCATGGCCGCCGCCATCGCATCGGCACGCGCCGGTTCCGGGGACGCCAGCG
>DAOLBY010000031.1:0-26050 GCA_035324325.1 Paracoccaceae bacterium
GATGCAGATGGCCGCCATGGGCGCGTCGGAAGGCAGGGACGCCCCTCGCCTGCCGCAGATCGAAGGGACATTCACCCTGCGCACCGACGGCGCAGTGATGGCCAACAACACCGAGGAAGGCCCCCAGCCCGATGCGGCAGGCCAGGTTCTGAGCTGGACCGTCAGCCCGCGCAGCGCGGCCGCGCCCATGGCCCTGGTCCGGTTGGCGCGCTGAGCGCAGGCAACAAAAAACCGCACCGGCCCATGGGGCAGATGCGGTCCCTTGCTTGTCTGGACCGCGAGGCGATGCGGTCCGGGCCGGATGCGCGTCTTAGTTGACGGCGTCCTTGAGGCCCTTGCCGGCCTTGAACTTGGGTGCCGAGGAAGCCTTGATGCTCATCGGTTCGCCGGTGCGCGGGTTGCGGCCGGTCGAAGCCTTGCGCTTGGCGACCGAGAAGGTGCCGAAGCCGACGAGGCGCACTTCGTCGCCCTTCTTGAGCGCGCCGGTGATGGCGTCGAACACGCCTTCGACGGCCTTGGTGGCATCGTTCTTGGACAGGCCGCTCGATTCCGCGACGGCGCCGATCAGGTCGTTCTTGTTCATTCTGGGAATCCCCCTGCTTTTCTTGGACTGAAAGGATGAGTGGTGCTCGCCTCCGAAGTGGGCGGGAATTGAGCGATTTTTGTTGGCTCTGTCAAAGCGAAAAGCGCGGAAGCGGCGGCGATTATCCCCCAGATTCCGCCAATTTCGACGAAGCGAGGGCTTGTTCCGGCAACTTGATGTAAAAAGTGCGGCGAACCGGGCGGCAAAAGCCCGATTCGCCGCATTGCAGCAGAATCAGTCGGGGACGAAACGCGCGCCCGGCGGGAATCAGTGAGCGGTCTGCCCGTGCCCCGGCACAGTCACCCCCGGTGCGGCAGACTGGCTGGCCAGTTCGTCGGCCTCGGTCCACTCGATCGGCACCAGCGGTTCGGCCAGGGCCAGCGCCAGCACTTCATCGACGTGCGATACGGGCACGATCTCCAGCCCTTCCTTCACATTGGCCGGGATTTCCGCGAGGTCCTTGCGGTTCTCCTCCGGGATCAGCACGGTGCGGATGCCGCCGCGCAGGGCCGCCAGCAGCTTCTCCTTCAGCCCGCCGATGGCCATGGCATTGCCGCGCAGGCTGACCTCGCCGGTCATGGCGATGTCCTTGCGCACCGGAATACCCGTCAGAACCGAAACAATCGACGTGACCATCGCCAGCCCCGCCGAAGGACCGTCCTTCGGGGTGGCGCCGTCGGGGACGTGGACGTGGATGTCGATGGCCTCGAACTTGGGCGGCTTCACCCCGATTTCGGGGCTGATCGAGCGGACATAGGACGACGCCGCGTCGATCGATTCCTTCATCACGTCGCCCAGCTTGCCGGTGGTCTTCATCCGCCCCTTGCCGGGCAGCTTGAGCGCCTCGATCTGCAGAAGGTCGCCGCCGACGCTGGTCCAGGCCAGCCCGGTGACCACGCCCACCTGATCCTCCTTCTCGGCCAGCCCGTAGCGGTAGCGCTTGACGCCCAGGAAGCCCTCGAGCCCGTCGGGTGTCACCGCGACCGACTTGACCTTGCCCTTCATGATCTCGGTCACGGCCTTGCGGGCCAGCTTGGCGATCTCGCGTTCCAGGTTCCGCACGCCGGCCTCGCGGGTGTAGGTGCGGATCATCTCGGACAGGGCGGCATCGGACACGGTGAACTCGCCCTTCCGCAGGCCATGGTTCTTGACCTGCTTGGGGATCAGGTGGCCGCGGGCGATCTCGCGCTTCTCGTCCTCGGTGTAGCCGGCCAGCGGGATGATCTCCATCCGGTCGAGCAGCGGGCCGGGCATGTTGTAGCTGTTGGCCGTGGTGATGAACATCACGTTCGACAGGTCGTATTCGACCTCGAGGTAATGGTCGACGAAGGTGTTGTTCTGCTCGGGGTCCAGCACCTCGAGCAGCGCGGAGGCCGGGTCGCCGCGGAAATCCTGCCCCATCTTGTCGATTTCATCCAGCAGGATCAGTGGGTTGGTGGTCTTCGCCTTCTTCAGCGACTGGATGATCTTGCCGGGCATCGAGCCGATGTAGGTGCGCCGGTGGCCGCGGATTTCGGACTCATCCCGCACGCCGCCCAGGCTGATGCGGATGAACTCGCGCCCCGTGGCCTTGGCCACGCTGCGCCCCAGCGAGGTCTTGCCGACGCCGGGCGGGCCGACGAGGCACAGGATCGGCCCCTTCAGCTTGGCGCTGCGGGCCTGCACGGCGAGGTATTCGACGATGCGCTCCTTGACCTTCTCGAGCCCGAAGTGGTCGGCGTCGAGCACCTTCTGCGCCGCGCCGAGGTCCTTCTTGACGCGGCTCTTCACGCCCCAGGGCACGCCCAGGAGCCAGTCGAGATAGTTGCGCACCACGGTGGCCTCGGCCGACATGGGCGACATGGACTTGAGCTTCTTCAGCTCGCCCTCGGCCTTTTCGCGAGCCTCCTTGCTGAGCTGGGTCTTGCGGATGCGGTCCTCGAGCTCGTTGACCTCGCTCTCGCCCTCGCCATCCCCCAGTTCCTTCTGGATGGCCTTCATCTGCTCGTTCAGGTAGTACTCGCGCTGCGTCTTCTCCATCTGGGACTTCACGCGCGTCTTGATCTTCTTCTCGACCTGCAGGACCGACATCTCGCCCTGCATGTGGCCATAGACACGCTCCAGCCGCTCGCCCACGTCCAGCGTCTCCAGAAGCGCCTGCTTGTCGGCCACGCTGACACCCAGATGGCCGGCGGCCAGGTCGGCCAGCCGCGCGGGATCGCGCGTCTGCGACACCGAGGCCACGGCCTCTTCGGGGATGTTCTTCTTGATCTTGGCGTATTTCTCGAACTCGTCGCCGACCGCGCGCACCAGCGCCTCGACCGCCGGACGCTCGCCCGGCGACTCGTCCAGCGCCTCGGCCCGCGCCTCGAAGAAGGCGTCGTTCTTCAGGAACTCGGTGATGCGCACGCGGCTCTTGCCCTCGACCAGCACCTTCACCGTGCCGTCGGGCAGCTTCAGAAGCTGCAGCACATTGGCCAGAACGCCGGTGCGGTAGATGCCGGCGGTGCCGGGGTCGTCCACGGTGGGGTCGATCTGGCTGGACAGCAGGATCTGGCGGTCGTCGCCCATCACCTCTTCCAGTGCCCGCACGGATTTCTCGCGCCCGACGAACAGCGGCACGATCATGTGCGGAAACACCACGATGTCGCGCAGCGGCAGGACGGGATAGCTTTGCGAAAGGTCACTCATGTCAATTCCTTCATTGGCAGGAAAGCCCCGGCCCCGAGCATCGGCAGCCCCCGGCCTCCCCCGCGTCAGTGCCCTTATCTGGGGGTGCGGGTGAGGCGAGTCAACCGGACCGCCCTGGCCCGCCGCCGCGCGCATCATGCGCCTGCCGGCGACCCGCCGCAACCGCTGGGCGCGTCAAATCCCGCGCGATCACGCCGGGTTCGGCGGGGGGCTCAGCCACGCGCGGTCAGCTGCAGCCGGATGCCGTCGCGCGCCCGCACGGTCAGATGCGCCTGGGGCACCGGCACTGCGCCCGAAACCGGGTCGAAGCGGAAGGCGCGCACCAGGGCGGCGAGCAGGATCACCCCTTCGGCCATGGCAAAACCCGCCCCGGTGCAGACCCGAGGACCGGCCGAGAAGGGGATATAGGCCGCGCGTGCGCTGTCGCGGGCGGCCGGGGTCTGCCAGCGGTCGGGGTCGAAGGCATCGGGGTTGTGCCACAGCCGTTCGTGCCGGTGCAGGTGCCAGGGGCTGAGCACGACCTGCGCGCCCGGCCCCACGGCACGGCCGCGGAACTCTTCGGGCCGGGTCGTCGCCCGCACCATCATCGGCACCGGGGGATAGAGGCGCAGCGTCTCGCGGAAAACGTCGCGCGTGAACTTCAGGCGCGAAAGGTCAGAGAAGGCGGGGTTTTCCGGAAAGCCGGCCAGTTCCGCGGCAACCCGGTCCTGCACCTGCGGATGGGTCGCCAGCAGATACAGCGCCCAGGCCAGCGCCGAGGCCGAGGTTTCGTGCCCCGCCAGGAAGAAGATCGCCACCTGGTCCACCATCTCGGACGTGGCGAAGGTGTCGCCCGTCTCCGGGTCGCGGGCGGTCATGATCTTGGTGGCCAGGTCGTCCGGCGCGGTGCCGGCGGCGATGGCTGCGGCGCGTTCGGCCGTCAGTTCGGTGATCAGGCGCCGGATCAGGGCAGCGGTGCGGACGGTGGCGCGGCGGTGGAAGCGTGGCACCCAGGCCGGCAAGGGCAGGAAGGCGCCCAGGTTCAGGATCGGCTGGGTGCGCTGGTGGTCACGGAAGGCACGGAACACGGCCGCGGCCAGGTGATGCTCGATCGGGATGGAAAAGAGCGTGCGGAAGATCACGTCGGCGGCGGCGTGGGATGCCGCCTCCTCGATCTCGACCTCTCCGGGGGCCAGGCGGGCGGCCGCCGCGGCGCCGGCGGCCCGCATCGCCGGGAAGGTATCGCGCAGCCGCCCGCCCTCGAAGGCCGGGTCGATGAGGCGGCGCTGGCGCTTCCATTCCGCACCGTTGGTGACAAAGACCGATCGCCCCAGAAGCGGGCGCAACCCCTCGGCCACGCGGTCGGACTTGGGAAAGTCGTCGGGACGCTGGGTCAGCACCAGATCCACCAGCGCCGGGTCGTTGCAGAGATAGCTGCGGAAGAAGGGCGTGCGGAACTCCGCCATCCAGGCGCGATAGAGGCGGGCCGGCTGCGCCGACAGGATGTCCTGCCGGAAAAGCCGCAGGTGCCGCCAGAGCGACACGCGGTCGGCCCGCGGCGCAGGTTTCGGCGGCAGCCCGGGCGTCGCGGCGGAGGGCGGGGTGCTCATGCGGCCATCGAGGTATGGCGGTTGACCGGGCGTTCGATGCGACTGGCCGAGGGGGGGCGGCCGGCGAAATGGTCGCCAAGCGTCCGGGGGCCGGCGGTGATGCGGAAGTAGTCATAGTCCCACGGCCGGCCGGGCAGTGCGTCGAAGGCGCAGAGATACTGGAAATGCAGCCGGAAGAACCGCCGGCGCAGGCGCTTCCAGGTCTCGGGCCGCAGGGTCTGCGTGAAGGCGGCCGACACGACCAGCGGCCAGCGCTTGTCCGGCGGGGCCACGCCCGACACCGCGACGGGATCGCAAAGCGCGAACGAACAGCCGTCGCCGGGGGCGGTGACATCGACCCAGAAGACGTCGGGCTGTGCGGACATCAGGGCGAGGTCAGCGCGCAGGCGGTCGGCGCGCGGCAGGAAACTGACCATGGGCACGACCTGCCCCAGCGTCAGGAACGACAGCGCGGGCCGCGGGCCGTCGGGCAGCCCCGCGCGCAGAAGGTCCGCCAGCAGCGTGACCCCGATATGCGCGCCCGAGGAATGGCCGACGACCAGCACCTCGTCCCAGTCCTCGGCCAGCGCCGTGCGGATGCGGGCGCCGAAGGCAGCGATGCGCGCGGACAGGTCGGGCGGGTCGGCGCCCATGCCTTGTGCCGAATAGGCGAAGTCGTGCATCAGGTAATGGGCCATCAGACGGTTGTCGATGCGCCGGAAGCCGTGCAGGACAAGCCCGACGACGATGCCCGCCACCACAAGGAGGGCAAGTTGTCCGCGCCCGGTGTCGGCCAGCCCCGGCATGACCCAGATCAGGCCCCGCACCGCCAGCCAGCCTGCGAGCAGCGCCAGCCCGAGCTGCGCCAGCAGAACGACCACCGGGTAGAGCGCGGCGATCACCGGCCCCTTGCGCAGCCGCATCAGCCGGAACAGCGCGCCCGAGGCGATGTAGATCCAGGCCGTGCGCCCAAGCTGGCCGTAGGTCTGCGCGATGCCCTGGTCCATCGACCCGCGCACCAGGTCGGACCAGACCAGCACCTCGACCGCGGCCAGGGCGCGATGCCCGTCGACCGTGCTTTCCACCCGCCAGCCTTGCGGAGTGCCGCCCCGGCGCGGAAGCAGCCGCAGCTCATAGCCCGACAGCGCGGCCTGCGCGGCGCCTTCCTTCCGGTAGAGCTCGCGGTAGCGGCGGGGGTGGAAGGGGTCGTAGCCGGGGATGTAGAACACGCGGCGGCGGAAGCCTGCGCCGCCGGCCCCGTCGTCGTCCCGCGCTGCCGACCCGTCCGCCATGCCCCGCCCCCTGTCACGCCATTCTGGCAGAATTGCGGAGCGGGGTCAGCCCAGCCGACCGAGGGCCGGGAACGCCTCGAGCAGCCACCAGGAAAAGGCGGTGAAGGCCCCCGTGATCAGCGCCAGCCCGACGATGATCAGAAGCGCCCCCATCGCCTGCTCGATCCGCCGCATGTAGGGCTTGATGCGGTTCATCAGGCCCACGGCCTGTCCGATGAACAGCGCCGCCAACAGGAAGGGCAGCCCCAGGCCCAGCGCATAGACACCCAGAAGCGTGGTGCCGCGGGCGACGCTGGTTTCCATGGCCGCCAGGGACAGGATGGCCGACAGCTGCGGGCCGATGCAGGGGGTCCAGCCGAAGGCGAAGGCGAGGCCCAGGACATAGGCGCCGAAGGCGGACCCGCCGCGGTCGCCCGCATCGAGCCGTGCCTCGCGGTTCAGGATGGGAATGCGGATGACCCCCAGGAAATGCAGCCCGAACACGATCACCACCGCGCCCGAGATCTGGGCCAGCAGGACCTGGTTTGCGAGGAACAGCCGCGCCAGCGACGAGGCCGCGAATCCCAGGATCAGGAAGACGGTCGACAGGCCCAGCACGAAGAACAGCGCCGGCACGACCACCCGCGCCCGCGCCGCCGCCGCGCCGCCCCGAACCTCGGCCATGCCGATCCCGCCCATGTAGGCCAGATAGGGCGGCACGATCGGCAGGACGCAGGGGCTGAGGAAGGACAGGATCCCGGCTGCCAGCGCGACCGTCATCGCGGGCAGGAGGCTGGCGTCGAACAGGTCGATCCCGAACATCGCCCTCCCCTAGCCGCCGCCGCGGCCGCCGTCACCGGGACGCGGTGTCACGTTCGCGTGGCGCAAGGGGCGCCGGGGGGTTCGGGGCCGAACAGCGCGCCGGGGTTCATGATGCCCAGCGGGTCGAGCGCGGCCTTGATCGCGGCCATGGCCGCGCGGTGCGCGGGGTCGCCGTAGCGCGCAAGGTCCTCGACCTTCAGCCGCCCGATGCCGTGTTCGGCGCTGACCGACCCGCCGCGGGCGTGCACCATGTCATGCACCAGCCGCTTGACCGCGCCGCGCTGGCCCGCGAAGTCGGCCGCCGCCCGGCCCGGGGGCGGAAAGACGTTGTAATGCAGGTTGCCGTCGCCCAGATGGCCGAAGCAGTTGACGCGGAAGGGGCCGAGCGCGGCGAGCGCCGGACCGGCCGCCGCGATGAAACCCGCAAGCTCCGACAGCGGCAGCGAGATGTCGTGGCTCGACACCGCGCCGATGCGGCGGTTGGCCTGCGGGATCGATTCGCGCAGCCGCCACAGCGCGGTGCGCTGGCCGTCGGACTGCGCCATGACCGCATCGGTGACGAGGCCCCGCGCCTGGCCCGCCTCCCAGAGCCCGCCCAGGGCCTCGGTCGGATCGAGGCCCGCGGGCAGGCCGAGGTCGACGAGCACCGACCAGTCGGGCGGCGTCCCGAAGGGGCATCGCAGTTCGGGCATCGTCTCGGCCATGAATTCGAATCCCGCGCGCCCGATCAGTTCATAGGCCGAGACGAGGCCGGGCAGACGTTCCTCGGCCAGATGCAGAAGGTCGAGCGCCGCCCCCGGGTCCGGCACCGCCAGCAGGGCCGCCGCCTGCACCGCAGGCCGCGGCACGAGGCGCAGCGCCGCGGCGGTGATCAGGCCGAGCGTCCCCTCGGAGCCGATCATCAGGTGGCGCAGGTCGTAGCCGGTGTTGTCCTTCCGCAGGCGTCGCAGCCCGTGCCAGACCGACCCGTCGGGCATCACCGCCTCGAGCCCAAGGCACAGGTCGCGGGCATTGCCCCAGCGGAGCACGTTCACGCCGCCCGCGTTGGTGGCCAGAACCCCCCCGACCGTGGCCGAGCCTTCCGAGGCCAGCGACAGCGGGAACAGCCGCCCCGCGCCCGTCGCCGCCGCCTGCGCCGCGGCCAGCGTGGCGCCCGCCTCGATCACCAGCACGTTTTCCTGCGCATGGACCGCGCGCACCGCCGTCATGCGCTCCATCGACACCAGGACCGGCAGCGCGCCCTCGGGCGCCACCTGCCCGCCGACCAGCCCGGTGCCGCCGCCCCAGGGCACAAGGCCGACGCAGAGGCGTGCCGCCGCACGCACCAGCGCGGCGGCTTCCTCCACGCTGCGCGGCCGCGCGAGCGCTCCGGCCCGGCCCTGCCAGCGGCCCCGCGGCTCGGTCAGGTGGCGGGGTTCGGGGGCGGACAGAAGACCTGCGGGCAGGTCCGCGGACAGCGCCGCTATCACGTCGGGGGTGGCGTCGGTCAGGGTGCCCATGGCCTGCAGGCTAACCTGCCCGGCGGCGGGCACAAGCCTCAGCGGTTCAGCCATTCGGGGCGCAGCACCATGATCGTGGGGCGCCCCGGCAGCTTGCGCAGGCCCAGTTCGATGTCGGGCTGGTCCAGACGCACGATGTCGAACTGCCCCTGCATGTCCGCCAGGAACCGTTCGAGCGAGGCACCCGAGAACCAGTGCATCGGGATCACGACCGAGGACCGGAAGCGCCCGACCACCTGCATCATCGACGGCAGGTCGAGCGTGTAGCCGCCATCGACAGGCACCATCACCACGTCGAGCCGTCCGACCGAGGCGAACTGCGCATCGTCGGGGATGTGGTGCAGGTGCCCGAGATGCCCGATGCAGAGACCCGCCACCTCGAACACGAAGATCGAGTTGCCGGCCGGCCGTACCCCCATCTCGAACCCGCCGCGCACGTCGGTCGGCACGTTCCTGACCAGCATCTCGCCGAGGTCGAGCCGGTGGTCGGCCGGCGCTCCGCCCTCGGCCCATCCGCGCAGCACATGCGGGATCGCGGGGTCGGGGTTCGGCGTCCAGTGCGTGCGGTGCGCGTTGTTCATCGTCACCACGTCGGGGATCAGCGGCCGCGTGCCGGTGTGGCCGGTAAAGTCGGTGACCGCGGTCAGCCCGCCCGCCGTCTCGATCAGGAAGGAGGCATGGTCGAGATAGCGGATGCGCACGGTGTCATGGTCAAGCGGCGCGCCGAAGGTCGCGGGGATCACCCTGTCCGGCCCTGCGGCCAGCGCGATGCAGTGGCTCGGGATGCGGTCCTCGGCAGCAGCGGGGGCGGCAAGCGCGAGAAGGGCGGCGAGAAGGCGCAGGATCATGGGGCCTCCGGTTCGGGCATGCGGGAAGGCTAGCACGGCCGAGGGGGCGGTCAGCCCGAGAACCGATCACAGGGCCGTGTGGCAGGGGCCCCGGTCCCCGTCCGCATCCGCGGATGCCCGGCCTCGCCCTGCATCGGTTCAGGATCGGGACGGGAGGCGATCCGGGTCAGGCGGGGCGCAGGGTGCGGCGGATCCCCGCCGCGGGGGCCGCGCGGTGGCGGTCCGCGGGGATTGCCATCCGTTCCGCGTCGCAGACCTCGGTCGGCCCGGATGAAGGCGGCGAGGGTCTAGCCCGGGCTCAGTCCGCGCAGCCGTTCGGACCGCCGGCGCAACAGTTCCACCGTCGCCAGAAGCGCGATCGACACCACCACGAGGATCGTGGCCACTGCAAGGATCGACGGCGAGATCTGCTCGCGGATGCCGTTCCACATCTGGCGCGGGATGGTCTGCTGCTCGTGGCTGCCGATGAACAGCACCACCACCACCTCGTCGAACGAGGTGACGAAGGCAAACAGCGCGCCCGATACCACGCCGGGCGTGATCAGCGGCAGCTGCACCTTGAAGAAGGTCCGCACCGGCCCCGCGCCGAGACTGGCCGAGGCGCGCAGGAGCGAGCGGTCGAAGCCCATCAGCGTGGCGGTCACGGTGATGATGACGAAGGGGATGCCCAGCGTCGCATGCGCCAGCACGACGCCCAGATAGGTCGAGGTCAGCCGCCCGCAGCCGTCCTGCGGCGCCAGCGGCCCCATGACCGAACAGGGGTTCGAGTAGAAGAAGAACAGCCCCGTCGCGGTGATGATGATCGGCACGATCATGGGCGAGATCAGGATCGCCATGACCGCCTTGCGGTAGGGCATTTCCGACCGCGCCAGCCCCAGCGCCGCCACCGTTCCCAGCACGGTCGCGAGGATCGTGGCGAAGAACCCCACGATCAGCGAGTTCTTCGCCGCCCGCACCCAGGTCGCGTTGTTCCACACGTCGGCCCACCACGACCTGTCGCGCATCGCATCGGGCGCCTGCATCCCGAAGGTCAGCAGGTTGTCGTACCACCGCATCGAATAGCCCGCGGGGTCGAGCGTCAGCATCGCCTCGGTGAAGGTGAAGTAGGGTTCCGCGTTGAACGACAGCGGGATCACGATCAGGATCGGCGCGATCAGGAAGGTGAAGATCGCCACGCAGATCACCCGGTAGGCCCAGGCCCAGGCGCGCTCCAGCGGGGTGGCGTAGACCGGCAGTTTCATCGCCTCACCCCAGCTTCATGTTGTCGATGCCCACGATCCGGTCGTAGACCCAGTAGAGCAACAGGACCGAGCCCAGGAGCATCGAGGCCAGCGCCGCGGCCAGCGACCAGTTGAGCGAGGACTGCATGTGGAAGGCGATCTGGTTCGAGATCAGGGTTCCGCTCGCCCCGCCCACCAGCGCCGGGGTGATGTAGTAGCCTACCGCCAGGATGAACACGAGGATGCCGCCCGCCCCGATGCCGGGGACGCATTGCGGCAGGTAGATGCGGCGGAAGGTCGTCCAGCTGGTCGCCCCGAGGCTGCGGGCGGCGCGGGCATAGCTGGGGGGGATCGTCTTCATCACCGAATACAGGGGCAGGATCATGAAGGGCAGCAGGATATGCGTCATGGCGATGATCGTGCCGGTCTGGTTGTTGATCAGCGCGAGCCGCCCGTCGTCGGTCAGCACGCCCAGCGCCACGAGGGTCGAGTTCACCACCCCCTGCCCCTGCAGCAGCACGATCCAGGCCGTGGTGCGCACCAGGAGCGAGGTCCAGAAGGGCAGCAGCACCAGGATCATCAAGAGGTTGGCCTGACGAAGCGGCAGCGTGGCCAGCAGATGCGCCACGGGAAAGCCGATGATCATGCAGATCAGCGTGATCGCCGCCGAGAGCATGAAGGTGCGCAGGAACAGCTTCAGATAGATCGCCTGGTCGGGCGGGGCGGCTTCGTAGTTGCCCTCGGCGCTCAGCTTGCGGTCCACGGCGGCCTGGTAGAACGCACCCGTCAGCGGACGCGCCGCGCTGCGCATCGCGGCCCAGAGGTCGGCGCGACCCCAGTCGGCGTTTTCGGCCAGGAGGGCCTCGCGGAACGGCGCCTCCAGCCCTGCGGCCCCGCGCGCGGTGGAGGTGAACAGCGACCGCGTGCCCGGCAGGTCGAAGTTGATCCGCGTGCCGATGGCTCCGGCCGTGCGCGCGGCCTGTGCGGCGGCCAGGTCGGCGGCCAGCGCGGCAAAGGCGGCCTCGTCGGGTGCGACGCCGGAATTGGCCTCGAACCAGGCCACCACCGCCGGCATGTTGTCGTAGAACTGGGTGTTCGAGACAGACCGGCTGAGCATCTGCCCGATCGGCAGGATGAAGGTCACGACGATGAACAGGAGAAGGGGCGCCACCAGCAGGAACGCCTTGCGCCTTGCCCGCGCCGTCGCAAGCGCCAGCGCGGCCTTCAGCGGCTGGCCGTCATTGGTGGTCAGCCCCGCCTGCGGCGCGGCCTGCATCGCCGTTTCAGCCATCCGGCACACCCCGGGGCCAGGGGTGCGGCCCCGCGTCGGGGGCCGCACCGGTTTCGGATCAGCGCAGGAGCCAAGCGTTGAAACGCTCGTTCAGCTCGGTGTCGCGGTCCACCCAGAACTCATAGGAGGAGGCCAGCGCATTGGTCAGGTTCTCGGCCGAGGTCGGCATGTGCGGTCCCATCTCGGTCTTGCCGTCCTGGTAGAGGCCGACAAGCGAACCCGAGGACTTGCGGGCGGGACCGTAGGCGATCCACTTGGCCTGGTCGGCCAGCCGCTGCGTGTCGGTCGAGAAGGTGATGTATTCGAGCGCCAGGTCCTTGTTGGGTGCGCCCTTCGGGATCACGAACAGGTCGTATTCGTAGACCTGGCCATCCCAGACGATCTGGAACGGCTTGCCCTCGGCCACCTGGGCCGCGAAGATCCGTCCGTTGTAGGCGGTGGTCATCGCCACCTCGCCGTCGGCCAGCAGCTGCGGCGGCTGCGCACCGGCTTCCCACCAGATCGTCTCGGCCTTGATCTTGTCGAGCATGGCGAAGGCGCGGTCGATGCCGTCCTGCGTCGCCAGCACCTCGTAGACCTGATCGGCCGGCACGCCATCAGCCATCAGCGCCATTTCGAGGTTGGCCTTGGCACCCTTGCGCATGCCGCGCTTGCCGGGGAACTTCTCCAGATCGAAGAAGTCGGCCATCGTCGCCGGGCCCTGCGGGAACTTTGTCGTGTCATAGGCGTAGATGGTCGAGAACACGATGGTCGAAACCGCGCATTCGGTCACGGCGCCGGGCAGGAAGTCCTCGGCCGCGGGCGTGCCGTCGGGCGCGGGCGGCAGCACCGCGGCGTCGATCGGCTCCAGAAGCCCCTCGTCGCACAGACGGATCGCGTCGGCATATTCCACGTCGGCCACGTCCACGGTGACGTTGTTGGCCTCGACCTGCGCCTTGATCGGCGTCGCCGGGTTGTCGGCGGCCACCATGTTCACGGTGATGCCCTTCATCGCCGCGAAGGGCTTGTTGTAGGCCTCGACCTGGCTCGTCTCGTAGGCGCCGCCCCAGCTCATGACGGTCAGCGACTGCGCATTGGCGGCAAGGCCGGGCACGCAAAGGGCGGTGGAAAGGATCAGCAGTCTTTTCATTGGTTTCGGTCTCCCGGTTGGTATGGTTCTTGTCGTCCCTCGGGGGGCGTTCGGCGCCCCTCGCATTCTGTTCAGGCCGGATCGAGGGCGCGTGCGTCCTGCGGCGCCCAGCCGATCCTGATGCGTTCGCCGGGGTTCAGCCGGCGCTGACCCAGCGTGTTGCGGTTCTTGATCACGAAGTCCTCGGAGCCCGCGACCTTCAGCCGGGTGCGGTAGAGGTCGCCCATGTAGATGAACTCCATCACCTCGGCCTCGATCGTGTGCGCCCCCGGCGGGATGGCCTCGGGCTTGAACTCCACCCGTTCGGGACGGATCGAGACCAGCGTCCGCTGGCCCTTGCGGTCGACGTTGACGGGCGTTGCGTCGATCACCTCGCCGGTATCCAGCCGCACCGTGGCGCGGCCGCCCGCAATGTCCTCCACGGTGCCCACAAGTTTGTTGTTCTCGCCGATGAACTGCGCGACGAAGCTGTTGCAGGGCCGTTCATAAAGCTCGTCGGGCGGCGCCAGCTGCTGGATCACCCCGTCGTTGAACACCGCGACGCGGTCCGACATCGTCAGCGCCTCGCCCTGGTCGTGGGTGACATAGACGACGGTGATCCCCAGGCTATCGTGCAGGTGCTTGATCTCGAACTGCATGTGTTCGCGCAACTGCTTGTCGAGCGCGCCCAGCGGTTCGTCCATCAAGACCAGCGCCGGATCGAACACCAGCGCGCGGGCCAGCGCGATGCGCTGCTGCTGGCCGCCCGACAGCTGCGCCGGGCGGCGGGCCGCAAACGCGCCCATCTGCACCATGTCGAGCGCACGCACGATCTTGGCCTCGCGGTCGGACTTGCCCATCCCGCGCACCTCCAGCGGAAAGGACAGGTTCTCGGCCACCGTCATGTGCGGGAACAGCGCGTAGTTCTGGAACACCATGCCGATGCCGCGCTTTTCCGGCGGCACCTGGTTGATCGGGCGGCCGTCCAGCCGGATCTCGCCGTGCGTCGCGGTCTCGAACCCCGCCAGCATCATCAGGCAAGTGGTCTTGCCGCTGCCCGAAGGCCCCAGCATCGTCAGGAACTCGCCCTTGCCGATCGACAGGTTCAGGTCCTTCACGACCAGGCTGACGCCGTCATAGCTTTTCTGGACGTGGTCGAAAACCACGAACCCACCGGCCTGCGTGTCCCTTGCCAAACCGAAGCTCCCTGTGGCCCGGCGGATTCCCCGCTCTGGCGCGAAGGAGTATTCGGTTTGGCCCCGGTGGCGCAACAGGATCGTGACGGTTACAATGCCGCGCTGCGCAAGATCAGGGCGAACGGCCGAAAAACGGGCAGCGGGCAGGCGAAACACGCATGATATCGGGGCGCGCGCGGCCAATCCGCCGGAACGGCCCTGCCAAAGACAAGGGGCGCGCCCCGCCTGGCGGAACGCGCCCCTTCGTCGGGCAGGTGGTGCGGTTGAGAAGACTCGAACTTCCACTCCGGTTAAGGAACAGCGACCTCAACGCTGCGCGTCTACCAATTCCGCCACAACCGCATCGGACCGGCCCGGCGGCGTCTTAGCGAAGCGCCGGGGGGTTGTGAAGGGGCAATCTGTGCCGCCCCTTCCCCGCGCGCGCCCCGCATGGCGTCAGGGCGCCTTGGGGGCCGCGCCGAAGAACGGCAGGTTCAGTTTGGGCAACTGGATGCCCGCCGGCGCCTGTGCCGGCTGCACCATCCCTGGAACACTGCCGCCGGGCTGCGGCTGGCCCGCCGCGGCATAGGCCGCCATCCGAACCAGCCCGGCCCGGTCGGCCATGCCCGGCGCGAAGGGCGATGGCACCTCGACCCCCGGTGTGCCGAGCGCGGCATCGAACCAGGGCAGCGCCAGGTCGGGCCGCTGCGCCGCGCCGATGCCCGACACGAGGTGATGGCCCACGACCTCGCCATAGGCCTTTTCGCCGAGCGCGGTCAGGATCAGCGCCGACCCCATCGCCACGTCCATGTCGTCCGCCACATAGCCGGCGCCCAGGCAGACCCGGGCCGTGCCGCCCATCTGCGCCGGCGCCATGCCCGAGTTCAGCACGAAGGACTGCATCGCCTGCATCACCTCGGGCATCGACTTGACCGAGACCGAGGCGACCTGGTCCTTCAGGACCGGGCCGAAGCCCGCGCATTGTTCGGCGATCTGCTGCGGGGTGAAGCCCTGGATGCGCGCCGACAGTTCCTCGCCCTGCGCGATGCCGTAGGTGCGCGCGAGGCAGAACTGTTCGGCCAGCGCCAGCCCGGGGTCGGTCATGTTCACCTGGGTCATGTAGCCGCCGTTCGAGTTGGTGACGACTGCGACCTTGGCGCAATGCGACGACAGCGAAACCGCCGCGGCGCCGCCCGCCAGGAAGGACGGCAGCGCCGGCGCCGCGGGCGCAGGCGCGGCGAAGGTGGGCATCGCGGGTGCGGCCGCGGGGGCCGCGGGCAGGACGGGGGCTGCGACCGGCGCCACGGGCGCCGCGGCACCGGCAAAGGGCATCCCGCCCCCCAGCGCCATGCCGCCGCCGGCCCCGGCCATCGCGCCGCCGGCGAAGGTCGCCGCCCCGGGCACGCCGATGCGTTCGTCGCGGTAGACATGCAGAAGCCCGCGCACCCCCATCGGGTTGCCCGCCACCTGCTGTGCCGTCATCGCCCCGCCCGACTGCGCCCGGTAGTAGGACGCCACCAGATGGTCACGCTCGAAGGTATTCAGGTTGCCCGTGGGCGGGTAGCCCATGAAGACCTGGTAGTCGGCGATGGCCGCGCGGCTTTTCGGGCCGAGGGCGCCGTCCGGCGTGCCCACCGGGAAGCCGAAGTAGTTCAGCGCCGTCTGCACCTCGCGGTTGGCTTCGCGCACCGCCGCCGTCTGGCCCGAAGTCGAGCGCGTGGTCGTCCGCGTCGTGGTGCGCTTGTTGCGGTTCTTGTTCGCCTCGTTGACGATGATGCCGCCGATGATGCCGCCGACGATCCCGCCAACCACCGCGTTGTCCGCCGCCGCCTGCCCCGCCGGAACCACCGTCAGCGACAGCGCCACAACGCCTGTTGCAATCCGCCTGAAAGTCATTTCATCACTCCTGTCGCATCAAAATGGCTTGAGCCTGGCGTGATCATAGCATCCGACCCCCCGCCCGAGAAACCGGAAAATGTGCCGCTGTTCCGCCACCTGCCGGGGCTGTCGGACTATGCCGCGACGCTGGCCGCGATGGAGGCGCATGTCGCCGCCATGGCCAGCGGCGCCGCGCGCGAGGAGATCTGGCTGCTCGAACACCCGCCGCTCTACACCGCTGGAACATCGGCGCGGCCGGAGGACCTGACCGATCCCGGGCGCTTTCCGGTGCATGCGGTCGGGCGTGGCGGGCAATACACCTATCACGGGCCGGGTCAGCGCGTGGTCTATGCCCTTCTCGACGTGGGCGCGCGGGGCCGCGACGTGCGCTGCTTCGTGCGCGACCTGGAAACCTGGGTGATCCTCGCGCTGGCCGAGTTCGGGGTGCGGGGCGAGATCCGCCCGGGCCGCATCGGCGTCTGGATCACGCGCCACGACCGCCCGCCGAGGCCCGACGGCACCCCGGCCGAGGACAAGATCGCCGCCATCGGCGTCAAGCTGCGCCGCTGGATCAGCTTTCACGGCTTGTCGATCAACGTGGAACCCGACCTGAGCCATTTCGACGGTATCGTGCCCTGCGGCTTGCGCGACCACGGCGTGACGAGCCTGGTCGACCTCGGCCTGCCCGTGACCATGGCAGACCTCGACGCGGCGCTGATGGCAACCTTCCCGCGGGCCTTCCCGGCCGGCGGGCGCGCCTGCGCACCCTGACCCGGGGCTCAGGCCGCCGCGGGCGCCCGCAACCTGCGCAGTACGGCCACCGTGTCCGCCAGGCTCTGATCCAGCGGCACCTCGGGCCGCCAGCCCAGTTCGCGCCGCGCCTTCTCGCAGGAATAGACCCACCAGCGGCCGCGGATCGCCCGGGCGAAGACCTCCGACACCACCCGCCGCCCGCCCAAGACCCGCACATTCAGCGCCTCGGCCAGCGGCACCATGCCCAGCATGAAGCCCGGCATCGTCACCAGCGTGCGCGGCACCGCAGGCTCGACCCGCCGCAGCACCGACACCACCTCGCGGAAATGCGGCTGGGGCTCGTTGACCACGAGATACCGACCCCTGGCCCCCGGCCCCGCCGCCAGCACATGCGCCCGCGCCACGTCGCGCACATCGACGAGCGGCAAGGTCGAATTCGGCACCCCGAAGCGGTAGCCGCCGACCATCGCGTTCTCGATCAGATCGGTCGTGGTCGTGCGGCGAGCAAAGCCCGGGCCGATGATGGCGCCCGGCAACACCGCGACCATGTCGACCCCCAGCTCGGCCGCCAGCGCCCAGGCCGCGCGCTCGGCCTCGGTCTTGGCGCGGAAATAGGGCATCGACAGATCGTCCTGCCAGTCGGCCTCGGTCGCCGGGGCGTCGCGCCGGCGCGACAGCGGCACCGCGACAACGGACGAGGTCAGCACCAGCCGACGCACCCCGGCCCCGGCCGCCGCACGGACGGCATTGGTCGCGCCCTCGACCGAATCGCGGATCATCGCGGCATCGGCTTCAGCGCTGCCGGTCCAGTAGCGATAGGTCGCAGCGCAGTGGAACAGGGTGTCGATGCCCTGAACGGCCCGATGGAAGGCCGCGGCATCGGTCACGTCCAGCGCCACCAGATCGCTCAGTCCCGCCGCCCGCAGGTGCGCGGTCCGCCCTGCGTCGGCCGGGTCGCGCACCGAGGCGCGGACGGCATGGCCGGCCGACTGCAGCGCCAGCGCCAGGTTGAACCCGAGGTGCCCGTTGGCCCCCGTTACCAGGACCGGCCCGGCGATCCCCTGCCCCGCGGTCATGCCAGCCTTCCTGCCAGACGATCGCGCGCAGCACTTCCGCCCTCGGCTCCCTTTCCGAACTGCACATGACCCGCAGCCTTCGACAACCCGAAGCGCGGCATCCCGGAATAGACCGATTCGTATTCGCCGGCGCGCACCAGATAGGTCTCGTGCCAGATGCCCACGTCGCCGCGCGCGCCGCGGATGCGCCTGTTGAAGGCGACCCAGGCGGGCCAGTGCTGATGGTCCTTCGACCGGGCGTAGCGCTCCAGATGGTCGAAGCTGCGCCAGTACTGGACCATGACGCGCAGGCTGAGGCCGGTATGGCCGAGGAACCCGCTGTCCGGCCCTGCCCGCTCCAGTTCCTTCACCAGCTTCGGCATGGCCAGGAACACCGGCAGCCATTGCCCGAGCTTCCAGGGCTTGTTGATCCGCATCCCGATCAGGAACACCACGAAATCGCCCTCGATCCGGCCGGCGAACTGTCCGTCGATCACCTGTGGCATGAAGCCCTCCGCGCCGTTGCCTGTGCCGACAGGTCAACATAGCGCTTGGGGTCGCGCGTCCCACGATCGTAGGATGGCCGCAATGCGAAAGGCCCTGCCGATGCCCGAGCTTGCCGCTGCCCGTGCGGTGGGCGCCGCCCATGCCGCCGCTGCCGACCCGGCCCGCTGGACCGAGGTGCTCGAAGCGATGTGCGAGGCGCTGTCGGCTGACACCGCCGCCTTCGGCCTGCGCGATACCGAGGGTCACGAGACCGGTGCGCTGTGCCCCCGGACCGATCCGCTCTGGCATGCCCATTACCGCGAGGCCGGGCTGCACCGCGACAACTTCCTGTGGCAGGCGGCGATGCGTGCGCCGCCCGGCAGCGCCACGACCGAGGCGATGGCTGCCCCGCGCGACGACTATCTGCGCTCTGCCCTCTACACCGGGTTCATCCGCCCGCAGGGCATGGACGCGGTGCTGACGCTGACGCTGGCGAAGGGGCCGGGCGGCACGGCGCTGATGACCTTCGGCCGGCGTGCGGGGCGCGACGGTTTCTCGGGCACCGAGGTCGAACGGGCCGGGGCGCTGGCGGGACTGATCGCCGGGGCGGCTGCCGCGGCCTGCGCGGCCGGGGCGGCGATGTTCGGCCGCCAGCTCGACCGGCTGGGCGCGGCAACCTTCACCTGCGACGGGTCGGGCCGCGTGCTGTCGGTCAGCCGCGAGGCCGAGGCGCTGCTGGCTGCCGAGGTCGCGCAACTGTGCGGCGGGCGGCTGCACCTGCCCGGGCTGCCGGGCCTTGCCCGGGCGATCGCGCGTGCCACGCTTCCCGCCGGCGCCTGGCCCTGCGCCACCGGCAGCGACATGACCGCGCCGGGCCTGTCGGTCCGCGTCGCGCCCTGGACCGGGGGCGAGTCCTACGGGGCGGGCCCGCCGCTCGCGCTGGTGATCCTGCGCCGTGTCGGGCCCGGGTCGGCGGACCAGTCGGCGCTCGCCCGGCGCTTCGGGCTGACCGCGGCCGAAGCGCGGCTGGCCGCGGGGCTCGCCTCGGGCGAGGATCTGCCCGCCGCCGCCCTGCGGCTGGGCATCCGGCTGACCACCGCGCGCACGCACCTCCAACGCATCTTCGACAAGACCGGCGTGCGCAGCCAGGTGTCGCTGGTCGCGCTGCTGCGCCCCGGCGACTGGCCCGAACCACCGCGCTGAACCGGCAGTGCGCTCACCTCCGCAGCCCGCCGGCCGCGCGCATTGCGGGCAGGGTTGCGCTATTTTCGGCCGCCCCGTGGACGCGCGCCCATTCCGCGCTATTGCATAGCAGCGCGTCGCGGGATTTTCATCGCGCGGCTTGCCCGGGACGACTCAGGCCCTGCCTCCTGCATCGTCGGCCGCCCCGGATCCCAGGGAGAGAAGGACCAAGGCACATCATGAAGTTCACCACGCTGACCGCCGCGCTGGCCGCGGCCCTGTTCGCTGGACCTGCCCTTGCCGAAGGCGACGCCGCCAAGGGCGAGAAGGAGTTCGGCAAGTGCAAGACGTGCCACATGATCGTGGCGGCCGACGGCACCGAGATCGTCAAGGGCCCCAAGACCGGTCCCAACCTCTGGGGCGTGATCGGCCGCCAGGTGGCGGGCTACGAGGGCTTCGATTATGGCCCGTCGCTCAAGTCCGTGGGCGAGACCGGCGCGGTCTGGGACGCGGCGATGCTGGTCGCCTACATCAAGGACCCGGTGAAGTGGCTGAAGGAGACCACGGGCGACAGCAAGGCCAAGTCGAAGATGTCGTTCAAGCTCGCGAAGGGCGGCGAGGACGTCGCGGCCTATCTGGAGACCTTCGCCACGCCGGCAACCAACTGACGCGACAGGGCATGGCGCCGGGACGGGTCGGGGGGCGCGCACCGCGGCGGGCGGCGCGCCCCCTTCGCATTCCGTCTCCATCCCGCCCCCGGCGCAGGCGCCGGCAAGACCATCCCCCGGCGAACGCGCCGTCAGGCGCGCAGATCCACGATCGGGACGAAATCGCCGAAGATCATGCGCACCCCGTCGAAGGGCATGTTGTCGCGCACGTCGCCCACCATCTCCCAGTCGGGATCGGTGCCGAAGGACCCGTGGCAGCGCATGGCGCTGTCGCGGTCGGGCCATTCGATCCAGGCAAAGACAACCGTCTCGTCGGGTGCCAGCTTCACCGCCATCGGAAACGAGGTCAGCTTGCCGTCCGGCACCTCGACGCCCCAGGATTCGAACAGCCGCAGCGCGCCGTACTTGCGGAACAGGGGCCACATGCGCGCCGCATAGGCGGCGTAGACCTCGCGGTTGGCCGTGGGCACGGCCAGGACGAATCCCTGGACGAAGTTCATGCGCATCCTCCTTGCCGTCAGGGGCCGCGGCAGCCGGCCCCGGCGCACACCGGGGACGATGCCACGCCGCCGCGCCTGCGACAATCGGCGCCCCGAATCCCGCGCCCGGGCCGATCTGCGGCAAAGAGGGCGGTTTACGCCGCCGCCCCGGCATTCTAGAAGCCGAAGGCAACGGCCGGTGTGGTGCCTCCTCGCGCCCCCATACCGGCCGCAATGGGACAGACCGCGCCAAGCGCGCGACAAGAGCGGGAGCAGCCAATGGCCGACGCAGCCATCCATGGCCACGAACACGACAACCGCGGGTTCTTCACCCGCTGGTTCATGTCCACGAACCACAAGGACATCGGCATCCTCTACCTGTTCACGGGCGGGTTCGTGGGTCTGATCTCGGTCATCTTCACCGTCTACATGCGGATGGAGCTGATGGAGCCCGGGGTGCAGTACATGTGCATGGAGGGCGCGCGCCTGACCGCAGCGGCGGTCGAGGACTGCACGCCCAACGGACACATCTGGAACGTGATGATCACGGCCCACGGCATCCTGATGATGTTTTTCGTGGTCATCCCGGCACTGTTCGGCGGCTTCGGCAACTACTTCATGCCGCTGCAGATCGGCGCGCCGGACATGGCCTTCCCGCGGATGAACAACCTGTCCTACTGGCTGTATGTGCCCGGCACCTCGCCGGCCGTCGCCTCGGTGTTCTCGCCCGGCGGCAACGGCCAGATGGGTTCGGGCGTGGGCTGGGTGCTCTACCCGCCGCTGTCCACCGGCGAAGGCGGATACTCGATGGACCTCGCGATCTTCGCGGTCCACCTGTCGGGCGCCTCGTCGATCCTCGGCGCGATCAACATGATCACCACCTTCCTGAACATGCGCGCGCCCGGCATGACCCTGCACAAGGTGCCGCTGTTCGCCTGGTCGATCTTCGTCACCGCCTGGCTGATCCTGCTCGCGCTGCCGGTGCTGGCCGGCGCCATCACCATGCTGCTGACCGACCGCAACTTCGGCACCACCTTCTTCCAGCCGGCGGGTGGCGGCGACCCGATCCTCTACCAGCACATCCTGTGGTTCTTCGGCCACCCCGAGGTCTACATCATCATCCTGCCCGCCTTCGGCATCATCAGTCAGGTCATCGCCACCTTCTCGCGCAAGCCGATCTTCGGCTACCTGCCGATGGTCTATGCGATGGTGGCGATCGGGGTGCTGGGCTTCGTCGTCTGGGCGCACCACATGTACACCGTGGGGATGTCGCTGACCCAGCAGAGCTACTTCATGCTGGCGACCATGGTCATCGCCGTGCCCACGGGCATCAAGATCTTCTCCTGGATCGCCACCATGTGGGGCGGGTCGGTGACGTTCGAGACGCCGATGCTCTGGGCCTTCGGCTTCCTGTTCCTCTTCACCGTGGGCGGCGTGACGGGCATCGTCCTGTCCCAGGCCGGGGTGGACCGCGCCTATCACGACACCTACTACGTCGTGGCGCATTTCCACTATGTGATGAGCCTCGGGGCGGTGTTCGGCATCTTCGCCGGCATCTACTTCTGGATCGGCAAGATGTCGGGCCGGCAATACCCGGAATGGGCGGGCAAGCTGCACTTCTGGACGATGTTCATCGGCTCGAACCTGACCTTCTTCCCGCAGCACTTCCTCGGCCGCCAGGGGATGCCGCGCCGCTACATCGACTATTCCGAGGCCTTCGCGACCTGGAACTGGTGGTCCTCGGTCGGCGCCTTCCTGTCCTTCGCATCGTTCGTGTTCTTCCTCGGCGTGGTGTTCTGGACGCTGAGGTACGGCCGCCGCGTGACCGCGAACAACTACTGGAACGAACACGCCGACACGCTGGAATGGACGCTGCCCTCGCCGCCGCCCGAACACACGTTCGAGCAGCTGCCGAAGCAGAGCGACTGGGACAAGGGCCACGCGCACTGAAGGCGGGGTCGCAGAGATGACACAAGGCCCCGGAGCGATCCGGGGCCTTGTGCTTTGCACCGCAGCCTTCCGTCTGGCAGTCAGTTCACGGTGCGATAGCCACGCTGGGTGCTGATGTTGCAAAAGACTGTCTGTGTCCGTGCCCAGCCGTGCAGATATTTCTCGCATTCGACGCGAAGCTCGCGGTCAGCCAACCGTGCGTCGGCGCTGATGAGATAGTGTTCCAGCCCCTCGCTTCCCCAGACCCTCACCAGTTCGACGATCGGCCCCCGACGGTTCGCCTCCTTTGCATTGTGGGTGCCGCTGCGGTGCCTGTCGGCCCAGCGAATATGGCTGAGATTGCGTGCCCGGACCGCTTGGCTTTCGCCGATGCGCAGGCTGCGGGTCGGCCAGTGGATCTCGGCGTAAATGCCAGGCCCGGCCGGCATCGCCAGCACGTCCCCCCTGCCCTGCACGAAGTCGAGGTTCAGTCTGATTCCACGGAGTTCCAACTTCTGCCCCCTTCGGAACGCTTGGCGAAGGGCCAAGATGCCCAGGTTGCGTCGCGGAATTGGGACCGGCGGCCGGCAGCTTTGCGGCCGCGCCGGACGCCCGTCTCAGCATCATGCGGCGCCGGGTCCGCGCCGCGCCGTGTCGGCCTGAGACATGCTGACGCTTCCAGTCCGCAGCGCTTCCGCAATCTTGCGGGCCATGCCCTACCAGTGGCTTCCCCCCGCCGGCGACGGCCGGCACCTGCACCTCTGGCCGCACCGGTCCCTGCCCCGCCGTGGGCAGGCGGGGTTCCTGGCCGCGACCTCCGCGCTGATCGCGGTGCCGATGCTGTCGGTCCTGGGCACACCGGTGCTCTGGGGTCTCCTGCCCTTCGCGATCATGGCGCTGGCGGGGTTGTGGCTGGCGCTGAACCGCAGCTACCGCGACGGCGAGATCGTGGAGGATCTGACCCTGGCCGCCGGCAGGGTCAGCCTCGTGCGCCACGGCCCCCGCGGCCGCCGCCAGGCATGGGAGGCGAACGCCCACTGGGTGCGCCCCGTCCTGCACGCAACCGGCGGGCCGGTGCCCAATTACCTGACGCTCCAGGGCGGCCCGCGCGAGGTGGAACTGGGCGCCTTCCTGTCCGAGGAGGAACGCATCGCCCTGCGCGACGAATTGCGCGCGGCGCTGGACCGGCTGCGCTGACATCGGGCGGACCGGTCGGACGCCTTGTTGCCGCCGCAGCGCATTCCGGGCTTGGCCGGACCCGGGCGACGATGGCACCATGCGCGCGACACGACCGGAGCGTCCCATGTCCGAAGTCTGCTTTTCCGCCAGAACCCTGCCTCGTGCATCCGCCGCCACGGCAACGCCGGCCGCATGCTCCGCCCTCGCGGCAGGGGTCGCCGGCGGCATGGGTGGCCCCGGCCGCGCCGGCACGCTGCGGACCGGGACCTGACGCGCCGCCATGCGCCTGCTGCGCCGCATCGTCCTGACCCTGGCCATCCTGGCCGCCGCCGCCGGTGCCGCCGCCGTCGCCTCTCCCTGGCCCTCGGCCCTGGCGATCAGGGCGCTGTTCGAGGCCGGCGCCGCAAGCACCCGGGCCGCCCAGGCGCCGTTCCTGCCGCAGGGTCTGGGCGAACGCACGGATCTGGCCTGGGACGCCGCGCATCCGCAGGGACGGCTCGACCTGTTCCTGCCGCCGGGCGAGGTTCCTGCGGCAGGCTGGCCCGTGGTGGTCTGGGTGCATGGCGGCGCCTGGGTCTCGGGCTCGAAGGACGAAGTGTCGAACTACCTTCGCATCCTGGCGGGCCGGGGGGTGGCGACCGTCGGCGTCGGCTATCCGCTGTCGCCCGGCGCCCGCCACCCCGAGCCTGCGCGCCACGTGCTTCGCGCGCTGGACTGGCTGGCGGCGCACGGCGCCGGCCTCGGGATCGACCCCGCGCGGATGGTGCTGGCCGGCGACAGCGCGGGGGCCCAGATCGCGGCGCAGGCCGGCATCGCCCTGACCGACCCCGGCTATGCCGCGCGGCTGGGGGCCGCCCCCGCCCTGCCGGCCGGAAACCTGCGCGGCCTCGTGCTGTTCTGCGGCGGGATGGGGCTTGCGGGAATGCCCGATCGCGGCCTTGGCGGGCTGTTCATCCGCGCGGTGGTCTTCGCCCATTTCGGCAGCCGCAGCCTGACCGGGGTGCCGGATCTCGACCTGTTCGAGATCGCGCCGAACCTTCATGCCGGCATGCCGCCCCTGTTCCTGTCGGTCGGAAATGCCGACCCGCTGCGCGCGCCCACCTTCGCCGTGGCCGACCGCGCCGCAGCCCTGGGGATCACGACGGACACGCTGTTCTATCCGCCCGACCATCAGCCGCCGCTCGGCCACGAGTACCAGTTCGACCTGACGACACCCGAGGGACAGGCGGCGCTGGACCGCGCATCGGCCTTCGTGGCGAGCGTGACGGCGCCCTGACCCGCCTCAGGCCAGCCGCGCCTTGACCATCGGGCCGACGGCGCCGAAATCCATCTGCCCGGTATGGCGGCCCTTCAGCACCGCCATGACGCGGCCCATGTCGCGGATGCCGGTGGCGCCGGTCTCGGCGATGGCGGCGGCGACCGCAGCCTCGACCTCGGCGGCGTCCATCTGGCGGGGCAGGAATTCCTCGATCACGCGGATCTCGGCCAGTTCCTTCTCGGCCAGTTCCAGTCGCCCGCCCTCTTCATAGGCGCGCGCACTTTCCTGCCGCTGGCGCACCAGCTTGCCGAGGATGGCGAGGATGTCGGCCTCGCCCATCTCGGCGCTCTCGGGGTCGGTGGTGGTGCCGCGCAGCGCGATCTCGCGGTCCTTGATGGCGGCATTGACCAGCCGCAGAGTGGACAGCCGGTCCGCCTCGCGGGCGCGCATCGCGTCCTTCAGCGCCGCCTGAAGTCTGTCCCGAAGGCTCATGCGGCCGTTCCCCCTGTTGCCGGCCGGCATCCTATCCCGCCGCGGGACGGGGCGCAACCGCGAGACCTTGAAGCAAGCCATTGGTTTGGCTTCACTTTCCTGACAACCCATCGACTTGACCCCGACCACCCCAAGGCTTAGGTTCGCCGCGCCCGTGCCGGGGGGAGTCGCCCATGACCATGTCTGCCACGCCACGCCCGACCGCCTGCCTCGCGCTGGCGGACGGGACGGTCCTTTATGGCCGCGGCTTCGGCGCCCCGGGCGAGACGGTGGCAGAACTCGTGTTCAACACCGCCATGACCGGCTACCAGGAGATCATGACCGACCCCTCCTATGCCGGGCAGATCGTCACCTTCACCTTCCCCCATGTCGGCAACGTCGGCGTCACGCCCGAAGATGACGAGGCCGCCGAACCGGTGGCCGCCGGCATGGTGGTGAAATGGGATCCGACCGAGCCCTCGAACTGGCGCGCGGCCGGGCGGCTGACCGACTGGCTGGCCGCCCGCGGGCGCATCGGCATCGGCGGGGTGGACACACGGCGCCTGACCCGCGCGGTGCGCCAGCAGGGCGCGCCGCACGCCGCGCTGGCCTACGACCCCGAGGGGCGCTTCGACATCGCGGCGCTTGTGGCCAGGG
>DAOLBY010000032.1:0-25889 GCA_035324325.1 Paracoccaceae bacterium
GCCCTCGATGGCCATGTTGCAGACCGTCATCCGGCCTTCCATGGAAAGCTCGCTGATCGCCTGGCCGCAGTATTCGATGACATGGCCGTTGCCACCCGCGGTGCCGGTGGCGCCGATCACGGAAAGCGTGATGTCCTTGGCCGTTACGAACGCCGGCAGCGACCCGGTGATCTCGACCTTCATGTTCTTCGACTTCTTCTGGATCAGCGTCTGGGTGGCCAGAACATGCTCCACCTCCGACGTGCCGATCCCGTGCGCCAGCGCGCCGAAGGCCCCGTGCGTCGCGGTATGGCTGTCGCCGCAGACGATGGTCATCCCCGGCAGCGTCCAGCCCTGCTCCGGGCCGATGATGTGCACGATGCCCTGCCGCACGTCCGACACCGGGTAGTAGTGGATGCCGAAATCGCGGGCGTTGCGGTCCAGCGCCTCGACCTGGATGCGGCTTTCCTCGGTCATTGTCGCGGCATCGGCGCGGTCAAGCGTCGTCGGGACATTGTGGTCCGGCACGGCGATGGTCTTGTCGGGCGCGCGAACCTTGCGGCCGGTCATGCGCAGCCCCTCGAAGGCCTGCGGGCTGGTCACTTCGTGGACGAGATGACGGTCGATGTAGAGAAGGCAGGTGCCGTCGTCGGCTTCGTGAACGACATGGGCATCCCAGATCTTGTCGTAGAGCGTTTTCGGTGCGGTCATGGCTGTGGCATCCCGTGACTGTGGGGCTTTTGGCATGCGGAAGGGCGCGGGCACTTTGCCCGGGCCGGCCCGTCAGCGCCGGCGCGCGAGGACCGACCGACTATCGCGGACAAAGCGCCAGGGCAGGCGCGCGTGGTCGGCCATGTCGAAGAACCGCATCATCGCGCGAGGGGATACGCGCTTTGTCCCTTCAAGGCAAGGCGCATGAAGCGTCTGGCCGGGCGCAGCCCGCTCATCCGGTCCTCCCGCCAGACGGCACCACCCGGTCGGTTGAGGTTGCGCCGGGCCGGTGCTACCCTGTGGTTGCCCCGGCGCCGGGGGACCGCGGCGCGCTTTCGGAGGATGCTCTTCTGTCCCACTCTGACCCTGCGACCGGGTTTCCGGTCGGACCGCGGGCGGCGCGCAAGTCGGTCCGCGAAGACGCGACGGCCGCGGCGGATGGCCCCGATCCCGCAACCGTGCTGGCCCATGTGCTCGCATCGCTCGACGACGACAAGGCCGAGGATGTTGTGCAGATCGACCTGCGGGGCCGGTCGGACATGGCCGATTACATGGTGATCTGCCAGGGTCGGTCGTCGCGCCAGGTGGCCGCGATCTCGGAAAAGCTGGCCGACCGGCTGAAGCAGGACCTCGGCGTCCAGTCCAAGACCGAAGGCAAGGAAACCGGCGACTGGGTGCTGATCGACACCGGCGATGTCATCGTCCATGTGTTCCGCCCCGAGGTGCGCAGCTTCTACCAACTGGAAAAGATGTGGATGCCGGCCCACCAGCAGCCGCCGGCCGCACGGGCCTGACCGCTTGCGCATCCGCATCTGTGCCGTCGGCAGGCTCCGCGCCGGACCCGAACGCGCCTTGGTGGACGACTACCTCGAACGCTTCGCGCGCTCCGGCCGTGCGCTCGGCCTCGGCCCCGCAACCGAGACCGAGGTCGAGGACCGCCGGGGCGGCGGAACGGCGGCAGAAGGTGCGCTGCTGGCACGGGCGGTGCCCGATGGCGCGGCGCTGACAGTGCTGGACGAACGCGGACAGTTGCTGACCAGCCCGGCGCTGGCAGAACGACTTGCCCGCTGGCGGGACGAGGGGCGGGCCGATGCCGCCTTCGTCATCGGCGGGGCGGACGGTGTGGACCCCACCCTGCGCGCCCGGGCTGACCTCGTGCTCAGCCTGGGGCCGATGGTCTGGCCGCACATGCTGGTGCGCGCGATGCTCGCCGAACAGATCTACCGGACCGTGACGATTCTGGCCGGAACACCCTACCACCGGGTCTGAGCCGCGTTCAAAGGTCCATGACCATGTCGCGGTGAACGATCCCGGCGTCGAGATAGTCCGGCCCCGTGGCCGCAAACCCGAGTGCCGCATAGAACGCCAGCGCCTGAACCTGCGCCGACAGCTTCACGCGCCGAATGCCGGGCATGGCGCGGAAGATGCTCACGCCTTCGCGGATCAGCGCCGCGCCAATCCCCTGGCCCCGTACCTCGGGCAGCACGCAGACCCGCCCGACCTTGCCGGTGTCGCCCATCACAAGAAGACGCGCGGACCCGACCGGGCGGTCGCCCTGCCGCGCCAGAAGGTGGATCGCATCGCCGTCCAGCCCGTCCAGTTCGTCAGCTTCGGGCACGCCCTGTTCCTCGATGAACACCACACGCCGCAGCGCAAGGCAGACGGCGAGGTCATCCGTGCGCATGATCCCGGCCGTCACGCGAAGTAGTCCCGCAGGATGCGACCATAGACGCGCTTCAGCGCCACGATCTGGTCTACCGCCACCCATTCGTCTGACTGGTGCATCGACTGGCCCACCAGCCCGAACTCGACAACCGGGCAATGCGCACGGATGATGCGCGCATCGGACGTGCCGCCGGTCGTGCTCGCCGCGGGTTCGATCCCCGTCTCGGCCTTGACCGCCCCCGCGACCAGCGCCGACAGCGCGCCGGGCGGCGTCAGGAAGGCCTCGCCCGAGACCTTGACCGCCAGATCCAGCGCCACGCCCGTCGCCTCGGTCACCGCCACCGCCTCGGCCCGCAGCCAGTCTGCCAGGCTCGGACCCGTGTGCAGGTCGTTGAAACGGATGTTGACGGTTGCGCTGCAGGCGGCCGGAATGACATTCGACGCCGGATTGCCGGTATCGATCGTCGTGACGGCCAGGGTCGAGGCGTCGAAATGCGCCGTGCCCTCGTCCAGCGGCCGGGCGCGCAGGCGGTCCAGAAGGTCCATCATCGCGTGGGCCGCGTTCTTCGCCCGATGCGGATAGGCCGAATGGCCCTGCACCCCCGCCGCCGTGACCCGGGCCGTCAGGGACCCGCGGCGCCCGATCTTCATCATCTCTCCGAAGGTCTCGGGGCAGGTCGGTTCGCCCACGAGGCAGGCGGTCATCACCTCGCCCTGTCCGGCCATCCAGTCCAGAAGCGCGATCGTGCCGTCGGTCGCCTCGCCCTCTTCGTCCCCCGTGATGGCCAGGACTACGGCACCATCGGGCGGCGTGTCGCACACGAAATCGACCGCGGCCGCCACAAAGGCCGCAACGCCCGACTTCATGTCGCAGGCGCCCCGGCCATACATGCGGCCCCCCGCCACCTCGGCGCCGAAAGGATCGTACCGCCAGGCCGCTGCTTCGCCCACGGGCACGACATCGGTATGTCCGTTGAAGCCGAAGCTGCGGTTGGCGCCCTTGCTGCCCCAGCGTGCGAACAGGTTCGCCACGCCACTTCGGTCCACCCGGTGGCACTCGAACCCGGCACCTTCCAGCACCCCCTGCAAGAGAGCCAGTGCTCCGCCTTCGGCCGGCGTGACCGAAGGGCAGCGGATCAGCGCGGCGGTCAGGGCGACGGGATCAAGGGGGGCATGCGGCATGGGGACACCTGTGGATTGCGCGCACCCGCATAGGCCCGGCGCGCGAGCCCCGCAACCGAGGGATGACCCCGCTGCGCGATTGTGGCAGGATAGGGGCACAAGACGACGCGGGGACCACCCCGCGCGGCAGGCAGGACGGGCAGTCATGTCGGACGACCACGCGGCACGCCCCAAGGGCGCGGAGGCCGCCGATGCAGCCGCGGCGCGGCTGGTCGGCGCGCAGGCCCGTGTCGTCGGGGCAAGCTGGTCGGGGCAGCCAGGAGCCTCAGGGAACTTTGGCGCGCTGGTCTTTGCCTGCGGGAAGGGCAGTGACGACGGCGCCGGCTGGATCGACATCGACCTGGTGCCGGCAGGCGATGGCTTGTCGCTGACCCTGTCGCTGACGGCCGAACGGCCCGAGGCGCTGGCCGCGCTGGTGGAACGTGGCCTCGTCGGGGTCTTCGTGGACGGACGCGAGCTTTCGCCCGCGCCGGCCCAGCAGGCAAGGCCGCCCGCGATCCCGCCGCCCCCTTCCTCGGCAGCGGCAGGGCACGACGGACTGAGCGTGACGATGGCACTGCGCCTCGCCACGGTGCCGGGACAGCTTCTGTCGCTGCGGCTGGGGCTCGACGATCTGGGCGGCGCAGGACCGGTGGAACTGCGCATCCTGCCGGCAGGCTCCATGCCGGTCGCCGGGCCAGTGGCCGGCGGCCCATCACGGATATGGCGCCGCTCTGCGGCGGGGGTCGCGGGTGTCGGGGCCGCGATGCTGGGCGCCGGGCCGGCCGAGGCCAACGGGAGGGGCGCGGTCGCCCAACCGGACTTCGTCACGGCCATCGCCGGCCAGTCGACCGTCGCCAATCTCTTGGCCAACGATACGGCAGCCAACATCAACGCGCTCCAGATCACCCATATCAACGGCGTCGCCATATCGGTGGGCCAGACCGTCACCCTGCCCTCGGGCCACATGGTCACGCTGAACGCCGACAAGACGGTGACGATCCTGGCTGGCCCTGACACCGGCACCACGACCTTTACCTACCGCATCGCCGCCGGGCAGGGGAACGGCGCGTCCTCGGTCGGCACGGTGACGCTGAACGTCATCCCCTGTTTCGTCGCGGGCACCCGCATCGCCGTGCCGGGAGGCGAGCGGCCGGTCGAGGCGCTGCGCCCCGACGATCTGGTGCTGACGCGCGACCACGGCCCCCAGCCGCTGCGCTGGGCGGGCGCGCGTCGGGTGGCCGCGCTGGGACTGCTGGCCCCCGTCCGCATCGCGGCCGGCACCTTCGGGGCGCACCGCACGCTGCTCGTGTCCCCGCAACATCGCATCTTGCTGCGCGGCCCGCAGGTGGATCTGCTGTTCGGAGTGCCCGAGGTTCTGGCGGCGGCGAAGGATCTGGTGGATGGCGTCGCCGTCACACAACGTCCGGGCAGCGAAGTCGCCTATCACCACCTGCTGTTCGATCGGCACGCGGTACTCTGGTCCGAAGGTCTGGAAAGCGAAAGCCTGTTGCCCGGCCCGCAGACCGCCCAAATCTTCGCGCCGGCGCAGCTGGCCGAGATTGCGGCGCTGTTTCCTGCCTTCGACCCGGCCACCGGACAAGGTTATGGCCCCGCCGCACGCCCCCTCCTGCGACGGTTCGAGACGCTGGCGCTCCGTGCTCCGTGCGGCTCCGCGTCCTCTGTGCCGGCCCGGTCCGCCGCCTGAGAGGCCTGCCCGGACGCCGGAAAGCGGGGAAGCCGGAACACCCGCCGCGACGGATCGTGTCCCGTGGCCTGCTGTGGGCGCGGCGACCGTCGCTGAAGTCACGGACGGATCGGGCGGCCACCAGGGGCAGCCGGACGGTGGGATGGCCGGCCACGCGGGCGGGCGTTTCAAGCGACCCGGAGTGCCGGGCGACCGCACGGTGCCGCAAGGGTGCGGCGGCTTCAGGGCCCGGCGGCAAGATAGCGGTCGATCACCGCGGCGGATCCCTCGGACCAGATCTGCGCCAATGCATGGGCGAAGGGACCGGCGAACTCCGGGTCGCGGCCGGTGTCGCCATAGACCTTTGCCATCGACAGCCAGGCGGCGGGATCGTGCCGCGCAGCCTGCGCACGTTCATTCAGCGCCGCCCAGTCGGGATCGTTCGGCGCGATCACACGCCCGGCCTCGTCGGATCCCGCGCAGTACCGGCACCACAGCGCCGACAGCAGGATCAGGCCCTGCGCCGGACGCCGCGCCGCCAGCGCATCGCGCAGCGAGGGCACGATGAACTTGGGCTGCCGGTTCGATCCGTCCAGGCACAGCCGCCGGATCGTGTCGGCCACCTCGGGGTTGGCAAAGCGGCGCAGGATCAGCGCCTTGTAGTCCATCAGGTCGACGCCGGGCACCGGCGCGACGCCCGGCACCACCTCGCGCGTCAGCACCGCGTCCAGAAAACCGCACAGGCGCGCGTCGGCCATCGCCTCGTGCACATGTTCGACCCCGGCCAGGCCCGAAGGATAGGCGATGATCGCGTGACCGCCGTTCAGGATGCGGATCTTCATCGCCTCGAAGGCATCGACACGGTCGGTGAAGGTGACGCCCGCGGCCTCGAACGGCGGGCGGCCCTGCGGGAAATTGTCCTCCATCACCCACTGGCGGAAATCCTCGCAGGTGACGGGGGCGGCGTCGCTGACCCCGAAGGCGGCGGCGATGGCGCGTTCGCGCGGGCCGGTCGCAGGCGTGATGCGGTCCACCATGCTGTTGGGAAAGGCGACGTTCGCCGCAATCCATCCGGCCAGTCCGGGATCGGACAGGCGGGCGAGCCCGGTCACCGCGTCGCGGGTGACGGTGCCGTTGTGGGGAAGGTTGTCGCAGCACATGACGGTGAAGGGTGCGACGTCGGCCGCCCGTCGCCGGGCCAGCGCCGCCACGATGGCACCGAACACGGTACGCGGTGCGTCGGGATGCGCGGCGTCGTGCCGGATGTCGTCATGGTCGGGGCTGAAGGTTCCGGTGTCGGGATCGGTGAAATAGCCGCCCTCGGTCACCGTGAGCGACACGATGCGAATCCCCGGGTCGGCCATGGCGGCAATCAGTGCCGCATTACCCTCCTCGACCGGCACGAAGCCGGTCATGGCGCCGATGGTGCGGGCGCTGTGGCGGCCCGGTGCCATCTCGATCACCGTGAACATCCAGTCCTGCGGCGCCAGCGCGGCGCGCATCGCGGCATCGCCCGCCCGCACCCCGGCGCCCAGGATCGCCCAGCCACGCGCCAGACCCTGCCGCATCAGGTCATCCAGATAGACGGCCATGTGCGCGCGGTGGAAATTGCCGCAGCCGACATGCACGATACCGGGGGTCAGCCCCGCGCGGTCGTATCCCGGGGGGTCGACGCCGGGCGGCAGGGCGCCGAGCGTGGCATCGGAAAGCATCGTCATGTTCGACCCTCGTTCGTTCAGGCCATCCAGTTCCCGCCATCGACGCCGAAGCACTGGGCGACGATGTAGTCGGCCTCGGGCGTGGCAAGGAAGATCGCCATGCCGGTCAGGTCCTCCGCCGTGCCCATGCGGCCGTGGGGAACGGCGGCGCCGACCAGTCGCTTCTTTTCGCCGGGCGCGCGGCCCTCGTGTCGGGCGAACAGACTGTCCACGTGGTCCCAGTGCTCGCCGTCCACCACGCCGGGCGCGATGGCATTGACGTTGATGCCGTGGCGGATCAGGTCGAGGCCGAGCGACTGGGTCAGGCTGATGACCGCCGCCTTGCTGGCGCAGTAGACGGCGACCAGCGCTTCGCCCCGCCGCCCGGCCTGGCTGGCCATGTTGATGATCCGACCGCCGGTGCCCTGCGCGATCATGACCCGCGCTGCCGCCTGCGCGGCGAACAGCGTGCCGGCCACATTCACGGCGAACAGCCGGTCGTAGGTCGCGCGCGTGATATCCACCGTCGGGCAGGCATCGAACAGGGCGGCGTTGTTGATCAGGATGTCGAGCCCGCCCATGCTCGCCGCGGCCGCGGCGACGCCCGCCTCGATGCTGTCCTGCCGCGTCACGTCCATGGCCACGGCATGCGCCGCCGCGCCCAGACCGGCCGCAGCCTCGCGCACGGACGCCTCGTTGATGTCGGCCAGTGTCACCTGGGCGCCTTCGGCGAGATAGGCGCGCGCAAAGGCCAGCCCGATACCGCGCGCGGCCCCCGTGACCAGCGCGCGCTTGCCCGAAAGCCTGTTCACAGCGCCAATCCGTCCGGCCCGAAGCGGTGGATCTTGCCGGCCTGCGGGGTCAGGCCGACGCGGTCGCCGTGGTGGACCGAAACCTCGCCACTGGCGCGCACGTTGACCGATCCCATGCCGTCCACCTCCACCCGGACGAAGGTGTCCGAACCAAGGTGCTCCGAAAGGCCGACCGTGCCCATCCAGGCGCCCGTCGCACCGATGTCGATGTGTTCGGGGCGCACGCCGATGGTCCGGGCGCCATGCTTCGCGGCCTCCGCCCCGTCGATCAGGTTCATCCGCGGGCTGCCGATGAAGCCCGCGACGAACAGGTTGCGCGGGCTGCGGTACAGTTCCAGCGGGCTTCCGACCTGCTCGATCCGGCCGGCGTTCAGCACCACGATCTTGTCGGCCATGGTCATCGCCTCGACCTGGTCGTGGGTGACGTAGATCATGGTGGTCTTGAGGCTCTGGTGAAGTTCGGTGATCTCCTGCCGCATCCCGACGCGCAGCGCGGCATCGAGGTTCGACAGGGGTTCGTCGAAGAGAAAGGCCGCGGGTTCCCGCACGATGGCCCGCCCGATCGCCACCCGCTGCCGCTGCCCGCCCGAAAGCTGGCCCGGGCGGCGGTCGAGGTAGTTCGTCAGGTTCAGCACCCTGGCCGCGCGGTCCACCTTGGCGGCCTGCTCGGCTTCGGACAGGCCCGCCATCTTGAGGGGAAAGGCGATGTTCTTGCGCACCGTCATGTGCGGGTAGAGCGCGTAGCTCTGGAACACCATGGCGAGGCCCCGCCTGGCCGGAGGAAGGTTTGTCGCATCCTTGCCATCGATGGCGATGGTGCCCGAGGTCGTGTCCTCCAGCCCCGCGATCAGCCGCAGGAGGGTGGACTTGCCGCAGCCCGAGGGGCCGACGAAGACGACGAACTCGCCGTCGTTGATGTCGAGGTCGACGCCCGGGATGACATGTATCTCGCCGAACGACTTGCGGACCTGCTTGAGCGTTATCTGTCCCATCATTCCCTCACTTCACGGCGCCGAAGGTCAGGCCGCGGACAAGCTGCTTCTGGCTGAACCAGCCAAGGATCAGGATCGGCGCGATGGCCATGGTGCTGGCCGCGCTGAGTTTCGCGTAGAACAGCCCCTGCGGCGACGAGAAGCTGGCGATGAAGGCCGACAGGGGCGCCGCATTCACCGTGGTCAGCGTGATCGTCCAGAACGCCTCGTTCCAGGCGAGGATCACGTTCAGGAGCATGGTCGAGGCGATGCCGGGGATCGCCATGGGTGTCAGGACATACAGGATTTCCTTGGGCAGGCTGGCGCCGTCCATGCGTGCCGCCTCCAGGATCTCGCCCGGGATTTCCCTGAAGTAGGTGTAGAGCATCCAGACGATGATCGGCAGGTTCATCAGCATCAGGATCAGGACCAGGCCGATGCGCGTGTCGAACAGCCCGATCCGCAGGAAGATCAGGTACATCGGGATCAGGACGGCGACCGCCGGCATCATCTTGGTCGACAGCATCCACATCAGCAGATCCTTGGTGCGCCGCGCCGGCACGAAGGCCATGGACCAGGCCGCCGGTATCGCGATGGCGAGGCCCAGGAAGGTGGACCCGAAGGCGATGACGACCGAGTTCCAGAAGAACCGCGGATAGTCCGACCGCGCCCAGACCTCGGCGTAGTTGGCAAGCGTCCAGTCAGCCGAGACCAGTTGCGGCGGCATGGCCACCGCCGAGGCCTCGGTCTTGAAACTGGTCAGGACCATCCACAGGACCGGAAAGAAGATGATCAGTGCGACCGACCACGCGGCGAGGGTGGTCAGTGCCTTGCGGCGGGGGCTTGCAGCGCGTGCCATATGCGGGGCCTCCGGGTCAGGAGTCGAGGTTCTTGCCGAGGCCGCGCATCAGGAAGATCGCGACGACATTGGCAAGGATGACGGCGATGATCCCCCCGGCAGCGGCACGGCCGATGTCCTTGGCCACGATCGCCTGCTTGTAGATCATGTAGGGCAGGGTCGTCGAAGCCGATCCCGGCCCGCCCTGGGTGGTGGTGAAGATCTCGCCGAAGATGCCCAGCAGGAAGATGGTCTGGATCAGGACCACCACCGTCACCGCCCGCGACAGGTGTGGCAGGATGATGTAGCGGAACCGGCTGAGGGACGAGGCCCCGTCCATCTCGGCCGCTTCCAGCTGTTCCGAGGACAGCGACTGGAGCGCGGTCAGCAGGATCAGCGTAGCGAAGGGCAGCCATTCCCAGGACACGATGAGGATGATCGAGGACATGGGATAATGTTCGAGATACAGGATCGGGTCGCCCCCGAAGGCGCGCGATACCGCCGACAGAAGCCCGTTCTGAGGATGCATGAACAGGTTTTCCCAGATCGAGGCGGCCACGGGAGGCATCACGAAAAAGGGCGAGATGACCAGGATGCGCAGCGGCCCCTGCCCCCAGATCGGCTGGTCGATCAGCAGCGCGATCAGGATGCCCAGCACCACGGTGATCAGCAGCACGCCGCCGACCAGGAGCAGGGTGTTGACGAGTGCCGTCCAGAACTCGGGCGAATTCAGGAACCAGGCGTAGTTGTTGAACCCGACCCATCCGGTGCGATCAGGGGTGAGCAGGCGGTAGAACCGGAACGAGAAATAGACCGTCATCGCCAGCGGCACGGCCATCCAGACAAGCAGGAAGATGACCGAGGGCGACACCATGAGGCGCGCGGCCTGGCGGGAGGATTGCGTGGACATCGGCGCTCTCCGAAAGGGCTGACAGGCACCGCTTGCGCACGGCGTGGCCGGGAACGGGTCGCAATCTGCTGTCGGCGCGGACACCCGACGGCAAGGCAGAAAGGGCGGGACCGGACGAGGAAGACCCGGTCCCGCAGGCTCGGGGAGGATCAGTTGTAGCCGGAAGCCTTCATCTCGTCGGCCACCAGCGCCTGTGCGGCAGAGAGCGCCTGATCGGCCGACTGCTGCCCGGCCAGCGCGGCCGAGAACAGTTCGCCCACGCTGGTGCCCAGGCCCTGGAACTCGGGGATGGCCACGAATTGCACGCCGACATAGGGCACGGGTTGCACCGTCGGGTTGTTCGGGTCGGCCGAGTTGATCGAGTCGATCGTCATCTTGGCGAAGGGCACCGCGGCATATTCCGGGTTCTCGTAGAGCGAGGTCCGGGTGCCCGGCGGCACGTTGGCCCAGCCTTCGTTGGCGGCAACGAGCGCGAGGTAGTCCTTGTTCGTCGCCCAGTTGATGAAGGTCTTGGCCGCTTCCTGCTTCTTGGACGACGACGGGATCGCCAGCGACCACGCCCAGAGCCAGTTGCCCCGCTTGCCGAGCCCGTTGTCAGGCGCCAGTGCAAAGCCCACCTGGTCGGCCACCGTCGAATCCTTGCCGGTCACGAACGAGGCCGCCACCGTGGCGTCGATCCACATCCCGCACTTGCCCTGCTGGAACAGCGTCAGGTTCTCGTTGAAGCCGTTGTTCGAGGCGCCCGGCGGTCCGTAGCTGTTCATCAGGTTCAGGTAGAAGTCGAGCGTCGCCTTCCACTCGGGCTGGTCGAACTGCGGGTTCCAGTTCTCGTCGAACCAGCGCGCGCCAAAGCTGTTGGACATGGCGGTGATGAAGGCCATGTTCTCGCCCCAGCCGGCCTTGCCGCGCAGGCAGATGCCGTACTGTTCCTTCGACTTGTCCGTCATCGCCGCCGCGGCCGTCTCGATGTCGGCCCAGGTCGGCGCGTCGGGCATGGTCAGCCCGGCGGCGGCCATCAGGTCCTTGCGGTACATCACCATCGAGCTTTCGCCGTAGAACGGCGCCGCCATCAGATTGCCGTCGACCGTCAGGCCACCGCGAATCGCGGGCAGGATGTCGTCGGCGTCGTATTCGGCGGGCAGGTCGTTCAGACTGACGAGCCAGCCCTGCTTGCCCCAGATCGGAACCTCGTAGGTGCCGATCGTCAGCACGTCGTACTGGCCGCCGCCGGTGGCGATGTCGGTGGTGACGTTCTGGCGCAGCACGTTCTCTTCCAGCGTCACCCAGCGGACGTTGATGTCGGGGTGCTTCGCCGTGAAGTCGGCCATCAGGCCCTGCATGCGGATCATGTCGCCATTGTTGACGGTGGCGACGGTGATGTCTTCGGCCCCGGCTGCGGCGGCAAGCGCGCAGACGGCCGTGGCGCCCCAGAGGAGCGCCCGAACGGTCGATCTCATGTATCCCTCCCTCGTGTGAGCATATGCTCATCACATGGGCAAATGATCACTCTGCGGCGCGTGGAAGTCAATGGTAATTTACGTTGCGTCTACCGGAGGTTGCCGGGAACGGACGGTCAGGACAGCAGGGCGCGCGCCGTGTCCTCGTCGGTCACGAGGCCGTTCAGAAGACGTCCGGCCAATGCCGCGCGAATCGCCTTGCGCTTTGCGGCTCCTGCGGCCTCCCCGACCACCGGGGCCTTCCGCCCCGCCTCGACCTGCACGCCGCCCATGCGATGCGTCAGCGGCGTGTCGATGTAGCGGCCGGCCGTGTCGTAGCCCGAGCCTGCGATCCCGCCCGCCGCACCGGCCGCCTGCATCGCCGTCAGCTCGTCGCGCGTGACAAAGCCATCCTTGTACAGCGGAGCGTCGTCGCCAAGCTGCCCCACGCCGACGAAGGTCACGTCCGCCGACTGCGCCAGCCGCACCACGGCCTGCACCGGCGGCAGCGAATGGAACAGTGCGCGTTCCTCGGGCGAGGCAAAGACCACCGGCACCGACATCGGGTAGTGCGGCGTGCGCAGCCGTGCCGCGATGCGCAGGATCACGTCGTAGAACGTCGCCGACCCGTCCGGCGCGATGTTCCCGATCAGCGACACGACCCGGTGGCGTGCAACATCCTGCGTCGCCACCTCTTCGGCCATGGCCGACAGCGACCGTCCGGTGCCGAAGGCGATGACCAGGGGTTCGGGCCGGGCCAGGTAGCGCTCCAGCAGGTCGGCCGCCGCGGATGCGGTGACACGCGCAGGATCGGCCCCGGCGCCGAGGCCCGGCGCCACCCGTGCCTCGGTCAGACCGAAGCGGCGCGCCAGGTCCGCCTCCAGCCGAAGGCAGGACGCCAGCCGGTGCTCCAGCCGCACATGGATCAGCCCCTCGGCCATGGCGCGGGCCACCAGCCGCTGCGCGCGCTGCCGGGACACGCCCATCTCGGCGGCGATCTGGTCCTGGGTCAGCCCGCCGAAATGCGCGAGCCACCCCGCGCGCGCCGCATGGTCAAGCTCGCCTGACTCGGGTTCCAAGGCGTTCATGCGGCCCTCCGGAGATCGGGGGCGAGTGTGAAGAAATCCGCGAAGGATGCAAAGCGGGCATCGGCGCGCGCGTCGTCGGGTTCGGTCAGGTCGCGCCCGGCCAGATGGCTGCCCCCGGTGAAGCGCCACACCCGCATCCCTGCCGCCCGGGCGGCGCGCACGCCGTTCAGGCTGTCCTCGATCACCAGGCATTCCGCGGGGTCGGCGCCGCTGGCGGCGGCGGCATGCAGGAACAGGTCCGGCGCAGGCTTGCCGCGCGCGACCTGCGAGGCGGTGAACAGCCGCGGCCCCACCAGATGGCCGAGGCCGACGAGGCGCAGCGACATCTCGGCCCGCGCGGGGCTGGAAGAGGTGGCGACGCAATAGGGAACGGCCAGCCCGTCCAGCACCGCTGCCACCCCGGGGACGATCCGCAGCCCGGTGCGGAAGGCTTCCAGAAGCCGGCGGCGATAGTCCTCCTCGAAGGCGGGTGGCAGTTCCAGCCGGAAATCCTGGCGAATCTGATGCATCACGGTGGGATAGCTGCGCCCGAGGAAATGGCGCGTCACATAGTCGATGTCGATGCGGACACCCAGCCGCGCCAGCTCTTCGATCAGCATGCCGGCACTGATGATCTCGCTGTCGATCAGCACGCCGTCGCAGTCGAAAATGACGAAACCGATCCCCGTCGACCCCACGCTGCCCGCCTCCCTTTCCATCGGCCGTCGGCCACCGGCATTGTCGGAGGGTCGTAGCGCGGCCGGACCCGCGGTGCCAGCGGCGTCGCGAAGTTTGCCGGCACTCAGGCCAGATGCACGTCGCGCGTCAGGCCGGACAGGATGCGCGCGCCATCCCCGGTCACGACGGCCACCTCCTCCAGCCTGATCCCGAAGCGGCCGGGCAGGTAGACGCCGGGTTCCACGGTGAACACCATGCCCGCCTCCAGCATCTGCGGATTGGATGCGGTGATGTAGGGTGGCTCGTGCACCTCTGACCCGAGGCCGTGGCCAGTGCGATGGGTGAAGAAATCGCCGTAGCCCGCCGCCGCGATCACGCCGCGTGCGGCGGCATCTACCGATTGCGCGGTGACGCCGGGGCGGATCGCGGCCAGTGCCGCCCGAACCGCGGCATCGACCACGGCATGCACCTCGGCATAGCCTTCGGGCAGGTGGCCGACCGCCGCCATGCGCGTGATGTCCGAGACATGGCCACCCTTGCGCGCGCCAATGTCGATGACGACCGCGTCGCCGGGCTTCAACCGCGTGTCGCCGGTGTGGTGATGCGGAAAGGCCGAATTGCCCCCGGTGCCGACGATGGCGAACTCGCAGACCGCGCCATGCTCGGCAAAGGTGGCGCGGGCGACAGCGGCAAGCTCGCGTTCCGTCATGCCCGGGGCGATGGCGGCATGAACGGCGGCCTGCGCCAGATCGGCGATGCGGGCGTTGTCCAGAAGCGCGGCAAGCTCGGCCGGTTCCTTGATCAGCCGCAGCGCGCCGATCGTCTCGGCCGCAAATCCGCGCGCCGCGCCGGGTGCCGCATCCAGCAGCATCAGCGCATGGTCGGCCCGCATCGTCTCGTCGAGCGAGATGCGCGAAGGGTGCGGGCAGACGGCCCGCAGCGCCGCGGCGAACGCCGTGGCCGGGCCCGCGGCATCCGCCCATTCCCAGAACGGAAGGTCGGTGTGCTGGCGGGCGTCGGCGGCGTTCAGCGTCGGCATCAGGAACCCTGCCGCCGTCTGCCCGACGAGCGCCAGGCAGGGCCGTTCGTCCGCATGCGGGGCAAAGCCGAACAGCCAGCGCATATGCGCCCCGGGCGCCAGCGCCACGAGGTCGGTGCCCGTGGCCGCCATTCGGGCGCGCAGCCGGTCAAGCCTTGTCATGTGGCGGCTCCTTCAAGAGGGCGGCGAGCGCCGCCAGGATGTCGGGGGAATGCCGGGCGACCAACGCCTCCAGCGCCGCGACGCGCGCGGGGGTAAAATGCCCCTCCACATCCAGCACGTTGACGGTGCCGCGGACGATACCGCCGTCGAGGACCGGAATGTTCATCGCCGCGGCGCAGCCGAGCGCGTTGATCAGGGCGTGGTCGGGGAAGAAGGGGGCGAATGCTGCGGTGGAATTGGCGACGAAGCTCTCGCCCCGTCCGATCACCTGCGCCGACCAGTCGCTGTCGCGCATCGGCTTGGTACCCGTCACCGGATAGTCGGCGGGATGCGAACTGTAGGCGCGCCGGGCCACGCCTGCTGCGCGGTCGATCGCCGTCACCGTGAACAGCCGCGCCCCGGCCAGTTCGTCGGCCGCACGGTGCAGTTCGGCAAAGGTTGCCGTCGGGTCGGTCATGGGATCGCCTTTCGGGGTCGGGGTGCCCCGGGGGACGCGCGCCGCGCCCCCCGGCCATCGATGGTCAGTTCTTCTCGACCAGCCGGTAGTAGACGAAGGCCGCCGAGGGGCCGTTGACATAGCCCTTCACGTCATCGGCCATGGCCACCTGCTTCACCGCCTGGAACATGATGACGAAGGGCGCCTCGTCCTGCATCGCCTTCTGAAGCTCGACATACATTGCGTTGCGCGTGTCGGGATCCTGTTCGGCCAGCGCGGCGAGCGTCTTCTCGTTGATCTCGGCCGGGGGCATCCAGGAGTTGCGCCAGGTCGTGGTCGAGACGTATTTGTCGTCGCTGTTGTCAGCGTTGTAGGCGAAGGCCTTGGCGTTGGAATGGGGGTCCATGAAGTCGGGGCCCCAGTAGAGCAGCATCGCCTGGTGCGTCCGCGCGCGGTACTTGGTGATGACCTGCGCGCCGGTGCCCGGCGTGATCTCGAAGTTGATCCCGGCCGGCGCGAAGGTCTGCTGGAGCGAGGCCGCGATGTCGTTGAACGGGGCCGAGTTGATCACGTCGAGCGTGACGGTGATCGGCAGCTGCACCCCGCCGTCGGCGAGGATCTGCTTGGCCTTGTCGAGGTCGTAGCTGAACGGCGTGTCGGTCAGCGCGCCGGGAAAGCCTGCCGGCCAGAACGCCTGATGCACCTGCATCTGCCCCTTGAGGAAGCTGTTGGCCATCCCTTCGTAGTCCACCAGCCAGCGCGCGGCTTCCCAGACGGCGGGATTGGTCAGGCTTTCGGTCTTCTGGTTGAAGCTGAACCAGTGGACCGCGGTCTGGGGATAGGTCTCGATCTGTAGCGCCGCATTGCCCTCAAGCCCCGCGACCTGGTCGGGGGTCAGGTTCTTGGCCATGTCCACGTCGCCCGATTCGAGCAGCAGCCGCTGCGTCGCCGCTTCGGCCACATGCCGGATCAGGATGCGTTCCATCGCCGGGGTGCCGCCGAAATAGTCGGCATTGCGTTCCAGCATCATCACCTCGGCAGGTCGGTAGTTCACCAGCTTGAACGGCCCGGTTCCCGCCGAATTGGCGTTCATCCAGGCGTGGCCCATGTCGCCGTCGACCTCGTTCGCCATCGCCGTCTGCACGTCGACGATGGCGGCGGGGTTGGCGGCCAGCACGTTGAGCACGAAGGTCGGGGCGAAATCGCCGGTCCAGCGGATGGTCACGCTGCCGTCGCCCAGCATCACCATCTCGTCCAGGTTGTCGGCCGTCCAGCCGAGGTTGGCCAGGATGAAGGCGGGTGCCTTGTTCAGCACCAGAACCCGGCGCCAGCTGTCGCGCACGTCCTCGGGCCGCAGCGGGTTGCCGGAATGGAAGGTGACGCCCTCGCGCAGCGCGAAGGTGATCGACTTCGACGCGACATCCACGTCCCAGGACGACGCCAGCCCCGGCGCCAGCACCGAGGGATCGGCAGCATCGTACTGCACGAGCTGGTCGTAGACGTTGGTGACGTATTCGCCCGAGGTGAACTCGTAGGCGGTGGCCGGGTCGATCGTCACGATGTCGTCGATGTTCTGCGCCACCACCAGCGCGTTGTCGGGGGTCGCCGCGATGCCCGGCATGGCCGAGGCAAGAGCGAAAAGACTGACCGTCAGCGTTGTCCTCAGGAATGTCATGCGCGTGTCTCCGAGTTTGTGCCGCAGATTTCGTCCCGCTACGGGCGTTCGGGGGATCGGCCGATTAGCCGGGGCGACGTGCCCGTCCACAGCAGGCGGGCCGGGCAGTCGCCGATGTTGGCGAAGGAATGGGGCGTGTCGCCCATGAAGTGCAGGCTGTCACCGGCATGGACGACAAAGACGCCCGCGCCGATGGTCTGGCGCAGGGTGCCTTCCAGGACGAAGACGAGTTCCTCGCCGCTATGCGCCGCGACTTCCGAGGCATAGCCGACCGGAATGTGGATGATCAGCGACGACAGCATCCCGCCCGGCAACCCGGTGCTGAGCCGTTCGTAGCGCAGCGAGGTGTCGGCGATGCCGAACTCGGGTCGCTCGCCCGCGCGTGTCACGCTGTCGGCGGGACGCGGGGTGGCGATGAACCAGTCCACATCGACCCCGAGCGCCGCGGCAAGCCCGGCCAGGGTGGCAAGGCTGGGCGTCGCCTTGTCGCGCTCGACCTGGCTGAGAAACCCGACCGAGATGCCGGCCTGGTCGGCAAGCGCCTGAAGCGTCATCCCCGCCTTGCGCCGCAAGGTCCGGATGCGGCCGCCGAACTGCGGTGCCGCAGGCGTGTCGGGCAGGGCTGCGCTCTGGCTGGTCGGGGGCGACATGGACGACTCCGTTGCGGTCAGGCTAGTAAAAGATTTTTGATCAGTCAAAAATTTTTTGGTAGTGTGCCCGGGCAAAGGTTGCAGGATCCCGCATGGCGCTGACGCTCGCACCCCGTCTGAGAGGCGTCTTCGGCCGCTTGCTGGGGCTTGTGCTGACGGTCGCAGCGACCTTCCTCGGGCTGCTGGCCATCACCTTCGTGATCGGGCGCGTCGTGCCGATCGATCCGGTCCTGGCGGTGGTGGGTGACCGCGCCTCGCAGGAAACCTATGCGGCGGTGCGCGAACAGATGGGCCTCGACGATCCGCTTGTCCTGCAGTTCGCGCGCTATGTCGGCGCAGTGGTGCAGGGTGATCTGGGCATGTCGGTCTCGACCGGCCGGCCGGTGGCGCAGGATCTGGCGCGCGTATTCCCGGCCACGCTGGAAATGGCGACCCTGGGCATCCTGATCGGCGTCGGGCTCGGGGTCCCGATGGGCGTCTGGGCGGCTTCGCGGCAGGGCAGCTGGATCGACCAGGTGATCCGCATCGTCGGCCTTGCCGGCTACGCGATCCCGGCCTTCTGGCTGGGGCTGGTGGGCCTTGTGCTGTTCTATGCGAAACTCCGCTGGGTCGGCGGCCCCGGACGGATAGACATCTTCCTCGACGGCATGGTGCCGGTGCGCACCAACCTGCTGCTGGTCGACAGCCTGATCGCCGGCAACATGGCGGCCTTCCGCAGCGCCTTCTCGCATATCGTTCTGCCGGCGCTGATCCTGGGCTTCTTCAGCCTTGCCTACATCGCCCGCATGACCCGCAGCTTCATGCTCGAACAGCTGGGGCAGGAGTTCATCGTGACCGCCCGCGTCAAGGGCGCGCCCGAGCGTGTGGTGATCTGGCGCCATGCCTTCCGGCCCATACGGGTACAGCTGATCACGGTGATCGGGCTGTCCTATGCCGGGCTGCTGGAAGGATCGGTGATGATCGAGACCGTCTTCTCATGGCCCGGCATCGGCAACTACCTGACCACGGCGCTGCTGAATGCCGACATGAATGCGGTGCTGGGGGCGACGCTGGTGATCGGCGCGGTATTCATCGGCATCAACAAGCTGTCGGACCTGCTCTATCTGGTCCTCGACCCGAGGGCGCGCGCATGACGGCCCGCGACTGGCTTCTGGACGAGGATCCGGCCACACGCGCGCAGGCGCGCGCCGGACAGGCCTACCGGCTTGCCACGGCGCTGGCCGGCAATGCGCTCGCCATGGTGGGGCTGGCGATCATCCTCGCGCTTCTGGTCGTCGCGGCCTTCGCGCCCTGGCTGGCGCCCTATTCGCCGGTGCAGGGCGACCTTGGCGCGCGGCTCCTGCCACCGTCGGCCGCACACTGGATGGGGACCGACGAACTGGGCCGCGACATCCTTTCGCGGGTGATCCACGGCGCCCGGATCACGCTGTTCATCGTCCTGCTGGTCGCGGTCATCGCGGCGCCGCTGGGGCTGATCATCGGCGCGGTGTCGGGCTACTTCGGCGGCTGGACCGACCGCATCCTCATGGGTGTCACCGACATCTTCCTGTCGATGCCGCGACTGATCCTGGCACTGGCCTTCGTCGCGGCGCTCGGCCCGGGGATCGAGAACGCGGTCATCGCCATCGCCATCACCGCCTGGCCGGTCTATGCCCGGATCGCCCGGGCCGAGACGCTGACCTTCCGCAATGCCGACTTCGTCGCCGCCATCCGCATGCAGGGGGCCGGGCACGCAAGGGTGATCGGGCTGCATATCGTGCCGCTGTGCCTGTCCTCGACCATCGTGCGCGTCACGCTGGATATGGCGGGCATCATCCTGACGGCTGCGGGCCTCGGCTTTCTCGGTCTCGGCGCGCAGCCTCCTCTGCCGGAATGGGGCGCGATGATCTCGAAGGGCCGCGCCTTCATCCTCGACCAGTGGTGGGTGGCCACGATGCCCGGCTTCGCCATCGTGATCGTCAGCCTGGGATTCTGCCTGTTCGGCGACGGGCTGCGCGACGTGCTTGACCCGCGGCAGAGGGCGCGGGGATGACGCTGCTTTCCGTCCGCGACCTGCGCGTTTCCTTTCCCCGCCCGACCGGCGGCCGGGTCGAGGTGGTGCGCGGCATCACCTTCGACCTCGGGCGTGAAAGGCTGGGGATCGTCGGCGAAAGCGGGTCCGGCAAATCGATGACCGGGCGCGCGCTGATGGGCCTGATCGCGCCGCCCGGCCGCGTCGCCGCCGCGCGGATGGATTTCGACGGAACCGACCTGACCGGGCTGACCCCGGCCGGATGGCGGGCGTTGCGCGGCGCGCGGATGTCGATGGTGCTGCAGGACCCCAAATTCAGCCTCAACCCGGTCATGCGGGTCGGCGACCAGATCGGCGAGGCGCTGGCCTTCCACGCGCGCCTGTCCGCCCGGAACCGCCGCGCCCGGGTGCTGGAGACGCTGGCCGCCGTGCGCATTGACGACCCCGAGCGCGTCTATCGCCTCTATCCCCACGAGATCTCGGGCGGCATGGGCCAGCGGGTGATGATCGCCATGATGGTGATCCTGGAACCTGCGCTGCTGATCGCGGACGAGCCCACAAGTGCGCTGGACGTGTCCGTGCGCGAGCAGGTGCTCGAGATCATGGACGACCTGGTGCGGCGGCGGGGCATGGGCCTGATGCTGATCTCGCACGATCTGAACATGGTGGCGCGCTGGTGCGACCGCATCCTCGTGATGTTCGATGGCCGGGTGGTCGAAGAGATCGCCGCCGGCCGCCTGCATGACGCGACACATCCCTACACCCGCGGCCTGATCGCGTCGCTGCCGCGGATGGACGAGACGCGGGCCGAACTGCCGGTCCTCGACCGCGCGGCCCTGGCGCGCGGCGCATGATCGAGGTGCGCGACCTCTCGGTTCGCTACGGCCCTGCCCTGGTGCTGGACGGCGTCAGCTTTTCGGTGGCCGAGGGCGAATCCTTCGCGCTGGTGGGCGAAAGCGGTTCGGGCAAGTCGACCATCCTCAAGGCGCTGGCAGGCCAGGTCGCGGACTGGTCGGGCCGGATGGCGCTGTCGGGGCAGGACGTGGGCCGGCAGAGCCGGCGCGACCTCGCGGCGCTGATGCAGATGGTGTTCCAGGATCCCTACGGCAGCCTCCACCCCCGCCGCACGGTGGACGACGCTCTGGCAGAACCGCTGGCGATCCACGGCATCGGCGATCGCGACGCAAGGGTGCTGGCGATGCTCGATGCTGTGGGACTGGCCCGCCGGTTCCGGTTCCGCCTGCCGCACCAGCTGTCGGGCGGCCAGCGGCAGCGCGTGGCCATCGCCCGTGCGCTGATGCTGTCGCCGCGCGTCCTGTTGCTGGACGAGCCGACCTCGGCGCTCGATGTCTCGGTGCAGGCCGAGATCCTGAACCTGCTCAAGCGGCTGCGGGCGGAAAAGGGGCTGACGTTTCTTCTGGTCACGCATGACCTGACGGTGGTGTCCTTCCTGTGTGACCGTCTGGGCGTGCTGCGGGCGGGCCGGCTCGAGGAGATCTCGGATGTGGCGCTGTTGCGTGCGGGACGGCTGCAAAGCGCCTATGGCCGCGAACTGGTTGCCCGCAGCCATGGCGGGCGGCCGACCGAAGCACCGGCGCGGCCTTGACCAGTTGCCAGGTTTTCCACCGCAGCCGGTGCGATGCCTTCTCGACACCGCGGCGTTCGGCTGTAACGTTCGCCATGCCCTGTCGGGCACACGCCGCGGGCGGGCCTTTGGGACGGGCCAAGACCACACAACCAAGAAGACCAATGACAACGGGAGAATGACGATGTCTTTCCACCTCATGCCACACCGCGCGCTGCGCGCGCTTTCGGTTTCCGCGCTGGCACTGACGCTGGCCGCAGCCGGAGCGAATGCCGAGACGCTGCGCTGGGCGCGCGTCGGCGACGCGCTGACGCTCGACCCCCATTCGGCCAACGAGGGGCCGACCTCCACCCTGCTGCACCACATTTACGAAACGCTGGTGAATCGCGCCCTTGACGGCTCGCTGGAGCCCGCGCTGGCCACGGAGTGGTCGATCCATCCCGACGACCCGACGGTCTGGGTGTTCAAGCTGCGCGAGGGGGTGAAGTTCCATGACGGCGCCGACCTCACCGCCGAGGACGTCGTCGCCTCGGTCGAGCGGGTGAAACAGGAATCGTCGGACTACAAGGGCCTGCATACCGCCGTCGCCGGCGCCGAGGCGGTGGACGATTTCACCGTCCACATCCGCATGACCGGCCCAGCGCCGCTCTACCCCCAGAATCTCACCAATTTCTTCATCATGGACAAGGGCTGGATCGAGGCCAACGGCGTCCAGACGCCGCAGGACTTCAAGGCGGGGGAAGAGAAGTTCACGGTGCGCAACACCAACGGCACCGGCCCCTACGTCCTGGACAGCCGCGACCCCGAGGTGCGGACCGTCCTGAAGGCGAACCCCAATCACTGGGCCCCTGCCCCGAAGGTGACCGAGATCGTCTACACCCCGATCAAGGAGGCGGCGACGCGCGTGGCCGCCCTGCTGTCGGGCGAGGTCGATTTCGTGCAGGACGTGCCGGTGCAGGACATCGAACGCCTGCAGCAGACCGCCGGCATCACGGTGACCACGGGTGCCGAGAACCGCACGATCTTCTTCGCCTACGACATGGCATCCGACAGCCTGAAATCCATGCCCGGCGACAACCCCTTCAAGAAGCCGCAGGTGCGCGAGGCGCTGGAACTGGCGCTGGACCGCGACGCCATCAAGCAGGTCGTGATGCGCGGACAGTCGGTGCCTTCCGCCATGAACGCCCCGCCCTTCGTGAACGGCTGGCGGGCCGAGTATGACGCCTACGGCGCGCCCGATTACGACCGCGCCAAGGCACTGCTGGCCGAGGCCGGATACCCCGACGGCTTCACCATCGACCTGCACACCCCGAACGACCGCTATCTGAACGACGAGGCGATCTCGCAGGCCTTCGTGGGGATGCTGGGGCGTATCGGGATCAAGGCGAACCTGGTCAGCCAGTCGCGCACCATCCACTTCCCGGCGATCCAGAACCTGGAGGTGGACTTCTATCTCCTGGGCTGGGGCGTGCCCACCTTCGACAGCCAGTACATCTTCGACTTCCTGGTCCATTCGCGCACGCAGGACCGGGGCGGCTGGAACGGCTCGCGCTATTCCAACCCTGAAGTTGACGCAATGATCCAGTCGCTGGCGACCGAGGTCGATCTCGACAAGCGCAACGCCACCATCGCGGCGATCTGGGACAAGGGTCAGGCCGACCGGGTGTTCCTGAACGTGCACAACCAGCTTCTGGCCTATGCCACGCGCGAGGGACTGGAGATTGCCGTGCATCCCGAGAACCAGCCGAAGATGACTACGGTCACGATGAAGTAACCGCAGGGTTCCTTCTGCCGGGCGGCCTTGCCCGGCCTTTCCGCCCCGCATTTCGCGGGGCGGATTTCCAAGGGTATCCGATGGCCGCCTACATCCTCCGCCGCCTGTTCCAGTCTCTGGTCGTGATGCTGGTCGTCGGCATCGTCGCCTTCTCGCTGTTCCGCTATGTCGGCGACCCGGTCGCCACGATGATGGGCCAGGAGGCAACGGTCGCCGACCGCGAGGCGCTGCGCGAACGGCTGGGCCTGAACGACCCCGTGCCGGTGCAGTTCGCCCGCTATCTTGGCCGCGCGGCGCAGGGGGATTTCGGCATATCCTACCGCCTGCAGCAGCCGGTGATGGAGCTGATCCTGTCGCGCCTGCCCGCCACGCTGGAGCTGGCGCTGATCTCGGGCGCAATGGCCTTCGTCGCCGGGGTGACGCTGGGCGTCTATACCGCGCTCAACCGCAACTCCTGGCTGTCGAGCGCGGTGATGACCGTCTCGCTGATCGGCGTATCGCTGCCCACCTTCCTGATCGGCGTCCTGCTGATCTGGCTGTTCGCGGTGGAGCTGCAATGGCTGCCGAGCTTCGGGCGGGGCGAGGTGGTGGACCTCGGCGGCTGGTGGCGCACCGGGCTCCTGACACCCTCGGGTCGTGCCTCGCTGGTGCTGCCGGCGATCACGCTGGGGCTTTACCAGATGACGCTGATCATGCGGCTGGTGCGGGCCGAGATGCTGGAGGTGCTGCGCGCCGACTACATCAAGTTCGCCCGCGCCCGCGGCCTGTCGAACCGGGCGGTGCATTTCGGGCACGCGCTGAAGAACACGATGGTTCCCGTGATCACCATCACCGGGTTGCAGCTGGGCAGCATCATTGCCTTCGCCATCATCACCGAGACAGTGTTCCAGTGGCCCGGCGTCGGCGCCCTGTTCATCAACTCGGTGCAGTTCGTGGATGTGCCGGTGATGGCCGCCTATCTGATGCTGATCGCGCTGATCTTCGTCACCATCAACCTGATCGTCGACCTGCTCTACTACGTCGTCGATCCTCGCCTGCGCGTCGAGCGCGGCGCGGCGCGGCACTGAGGGGGGGCCATGACGACGCAACCCGCCGGACGGTTCGCACGCATCTGGGACAGCGATGTCGCCTGGTCCTTCCGCCATTCGCCGGTGGCGATGGTAGCAGGCGCGGTGACCGTTCTGATCGTGCTGGTCGCGGTTCTGGCCCCGGTAATCGCGCCTTTCAACCCTTACGACCCGTCCACCCTGAACCTGATGGACGGCTTCACCCCGCCGATGCAGCCAAATGCCTTCACCGGCAACACCTACATTCTGGGCACCGACAACCAGGGCCGGGACATGCTGTCCACGATCCTCTACGGCGCGCGCATCTCGCTGTTCGTGGGGGTGTCGGCGGTGCTGCTCGCCATGGTGCTGGGCATCACGGCGGGATTGGTGGCGGGGTATCGAGGGGGGTGGGTGGACGGGCTTCTGATGCGCATTGCCGATGTGCAGCTGTCCTTCCCCTCGATCCTGATCGCGCTGCTGATCTTCGGCGTGGCGCGCGGCTTCATCCCGCCCAGCCAGCGCGAGACGATGGCGATCTGGGTGCTGATCATCGCCATCGGCCTGTCGGACTGGGTGCAGTTCGCACGCGTGGTGCGCGGCGCGACGATGGTCGAGAAGAACAAGGAATACGTGCAGGCCGCCCGCGTGATCGGAGTGCATCCCGCGCTGATCCTGATCCGCCACATCCTGCCGAACGTCATGGGGCCGGTCCTCGTGATCGCCACCATCGGCCTCGCATTGGCGATCATCGCCGAGGCGACGCTGTCGTTCCTGGGGGTCGGCGTGCCGCCGACGCAGCCGAGCCTGGGCACGCTGATCCGCATAGGCCAGCAGTTCCTGTTCTCGGGCGAATGGTGGATCCTGCTGTTCCCCTCGGTCACGCTGCTGGCGCTGGCGCTGTCGGTGAACCTGCTGGGCGACTGGCTGCGCGACGCGCTGAACCCGAGGCTGCGGTGATGGCGGAACCTCTGCTCTCCGTCCGCGACCTGGTGGTGGAGTTTCCCGGCCGCCGCGGCACCCTGCGCGCGCTCGACGGTGTGTCCTTCGACATCGCGCCCGGCGAGGTGCTGGGGATGGTGGGCGAAAGCGGTGCGGGCAAGTCGATCACCGGCGCCGCGATCATCGGGTTGATCGAGCCGCCGGGGCGGATCGTGTCGGGCGAGGTGCGGCTGAACGGGAAGCGGATCGACAACCTGCCTCCCGAGGGCATGCGCCGCATCCGCGGCCGGCGCATCGGCATGGTGTTCCAGGATCCGCTGACCAGCCTCAATCCGCTCTACACCGTCGCGCAACAGCTGGTGGAGACGATCCGCACGCATCTGGACCTGTCCGAAAGGGATGCGCGGGCGCGGGCCATCGGATTGCTGGACAGCGTCGGCATCCCGGCCGCAGCCCGGCGCATCGACGACTATCCGCACCACTTCTCGGGCGGGATGCGGCAGCGCGTGGTGATCGCGCTGGCGCTGGCGGCAGAGCCCGACCTCGTGATTGCCGATGAACCGACGACGGCGCTGGACGTGAGCGTGCAGGCCCAGATCATTGACGTTCTGAAATCCATCTGCGCGGCGCGGGGCGCGGCGGTGATGCTGATCACGCATGACATGGGGGTTATCGCGGAAACCGCCGACCGGGTGGCGGTGCTCTATGCCGGCCGGCTGGCCGAGATCGGGCCGGTGCGCGACGTGATCCTGCTTGCGCAGCATCCCTATACGCGCGGCCTGATGGGATCGATCCCCACGCTCAGCCAGACCGCCGACCGGCTTGTGCAGATCCCCGGTGCGATGCCGCGGCTGAATGCGATTCCGCCCGGCTGCGCCTTCAACCCCCGTTGCCCGCAGGCCTTCGATCGCTGCCGCGCCCAACGTCCCATGCCGCAGGACCCCGGCGGCGGGCGGC
>DAOLBY010000033.1:0-1834 GCA_035324325.1 Paracoccaceae bacterium
CAGGGCCAGTGCCTGGCGGTCGAGGCGCTGCCGGGCACGGATGCGATGCTGGCGCAGGTGGCGGCGATGGCCGTCCGCCCCGACCCGGCGCAGGGTCGCGGCCTGTTCTACAAGGCCGCCAAACCCGGTCAGGACCGGCGCATCGACCTGCCGACACTCGGCCCCGCCACGGTGACGGCAGTGGCAGACGGCGGCCTTGCCGGCATCGCCTGGGCGGCCGGCGAGGTCATCTGGCTCGGCCGGCCCGCGATGGCGGCGGCGGCGCAGGCGCGGGGCCTGTTCCTTTGGGCGCGCTGAGGCTGTTCCTCGTCGCGGGCGAGCCTTCGGGCGACCGGCTGGGGGCGGCGCTGATGGCGGGGCTGCGGAGGCTGGCGCCGGATGTGCGGTTTTCCGGCGTCGGCGGGCCGGGGATGGAGGGGCAGGGCATGGCAAGCCTGTTTCCCATGCAGGATCTGTCGGTGATGGGCCTGGCCGAGGTGCTGCCGAAATACCGTGCCTTGCGCCGCCGCCTGCACCAGACCGCCGCGGCGGTTCTGGCCGACCCGCCCGACGCCCTCGTCACGATCGACAGCCCCGACTTCTGCCTGCGGCTGGCGGGCCTCGTGCGCACCGCGCGGCCGGGGCTGCGCACCATCCACTACGTCGCCCCTTCGGTCTGGGCCTGGCGCCCGGGGCGTGCCGCGAAGATGGCCCGCGTCATCGACCATGTGCTGGCGCTCCTGCCCTTCGAGCCGCCCTACATGACCGCCGCCGGCATGACCTGCGACTTCGTGGGTCATCCGGTCGTGGCCGAACCCGTCGCCAGCCCCGCCGAGCGCCGGGCCTTCGACGGGCAGGGGCCGCTGATCCTTTGCCTGCCCGGATCGCGGCGCGCCGAGATCGACCGCATCGCCCCCGTCATCGGTACCACGCTGGCGCTGCTGCAAGCGCGTTTTCCCGACCTGCGCGCGGTCCTGCCGACGTTGCCCCACCTGCGTCCGCAGATCGAGCATCACACCGCCGTCTGGCCGCTCCGCCCCCGGATCGTGACCGATCCGGGACTGAAGCGCGGCGCCTTCGCCGCCGCCGATGCGGCGGTGGCCGCCTCGGGCACGGTCTCGCTCGAACTCGCCGCGGCCGGCTGCCCGATGGTCATCGCCTATGACATGAACCCCGTGACGCTCTGGCTGATGCGGCGGATGGCGCGGGTGGACACGGTGACGCTCGTCAATCTCGTCTCCGACACCCGTGCCATCCCCGAATTCATCGGCCGCGACGCCCGCGCCGCCCGCATCGCCCCCGCGCTCGCGCGTCTGCTGACCGACCCCGCCGAGCGCGCCGCCCAGGTGGCGGCGATGGACCTGACGATGCAGCGCCTCGGCCGCGGCGGCGAGGCGCCGGGACTGCGCGCCGCCCGTTCGGTGCTGGCCGCGATCGCCCGCGGGGACACGGGCCAGGCCCTTTCCTGATGGTCCAGATATCCCGGGGGGCGCGCCGCAGGCGCGAGGGGCAGCGCCCCCCTTCGTGCCCTCAGCCGCGCACGATCCAGCCGCCGCCCAGCACCCGGCTGCCCTCGGGCGCATAGACCACGCAGGCCTGTCCGGGGCTGACTCCCTCCTCCGGCGCCAAGAGTTCCACCTCGGCCCGGCCGCCGCCCAGCGCGTGCAGCACCGCGGGCTTCGGCTCGCGGGTCGAGCGCACGCGCGCCAGCACCTCGTGGCTGTCGCCCGGCCGCAGATCGCCATCGCCCAGCCAGTTCACCTCGGCCAGCGGCACATGCGCAGTGGCCAGCCGCGCCTTGGGTCCCACCACCACCCGCCGCGTGGCCGGGTCGAGGCGCAGCACGAACAGCGGC
>DAOLBY010000033.1:1844-13839 GCA_035324325.1 Paracoccaceae bacterium
CCCGCCGATGCCGAGGCCCTTGCGCTGGCCGACCGTGTAGTGGATCACGCCACGGTGCGTCCCCAGCACCCGGCCCGCCTCGTCCACGATCTCGCCGGGGTCGGCGGCGCCCGGGCGAAGCTTCTCGATCACCGCGGCGTAGTTGCCGTTCGGCACGAAACAGATGTCCTGGCTGTCGGGCTTGTCCGCCACCGGCAGGCCGTAGCGCGCGGCCAGCGCCCGCGTCTCCGCCTTGGACGCCAGCCCCCCGAGCGGAAAGCGCAGGAAGTCGAGCTGGTCCCGCGTGGTCGGGAACAGGAAATAGCTCTGGTCGCGCGCCGGGTCGGCGGCGCGGTGCACCTCCGGGCCAAGAGGCCCGATCTCGCGGCGGATGTAGTGGCCGGTCGCCATGCAGTCGGCATCGAGGTCGCGGGCGGTGGCCAGCAGATCCTTGAACTTCACCCGCTCGTTGCAGCGGATGCAGGGGACCGGGGTCGCGCCGCCGAGGTAGCTGTCGGCGAATTCCTCGACCACCGCCTCGCGGAACAGGTTCTCGTAGTCGAGGACGTAGTGCGGGAAACCCATCGCCTCCGCCACGCGGCGGGCGTCGTGGATGTCGCGCCCGGCGCAGCAGGCCCCTTTCTTCGCCAGTGCCGCGCCGTGGTCGTAGAGCTGCAGCGTGACGCCCACGACGTCGTAGCCTTCGTCCTTCAGCATCGCGGCCACGACCGAACTGTCGACACCCCCCGACATCGCCACCACCACGCGGGTGTCGGCGGGGGCCTTGGGCAGGCCGAGCGGGTTGAGGGGCGCGTCGCGCATGGCGGTCTCCGGGGGAACCGGCGGAATATAGGAAAATGCCCCGCACTCGCAACCCCGCGGGGCAACCCTTGCTTAAGCCTGATGGCGCACCCTGCGCCCGGGATGGAAAAGGGTCGAGCGATGTATCTCAAACGCGTCGATGGCCCGCGACAGGTGATGCTGCCCGACGGCCGCTTCCTGTCGCGCGCCGATCTGCCGCCAGCCGACACCCGCCGCTGGGTGGCCTCGCGCAAGGCGGTGGTGGTGCGGGCCGTGATCCATGGCCTGATCCCCGAATCCGAAGCGCTGGAGCGCTATGCCCTTTCCGCCGAGGAGTTCGCGATGTGGCGCGAAGCGGTGGAACGGCACGGCGAGAAGGCCCTGAAAGTGACGGCGATCCAGAAATATAGACAACTTTAGGTTGTTCCCGGGGCAATCTATGGCAGAGTAACCCAACGTTAACCACTCGCCCGCCAAGGTCGTTAACGAAGGTCCACCCTGTCGCGGAGTTGCCCGAATGCGGATTTTGCTGGTCGAGGACGACCCCACCACCTCGCGCAGCATCGAACTGATGCTGACGCATGCCAACCTGAACGTCTATTGCACCGACCTGGGCGAGGACGGGATCGACCTTGCCAAGCTCTACGACTACGACCTGATCCTGCTCGATCTCCACCTTCCCGACATGTCCGGCCACGACGTGCTGCGCCAGTTGCGCCTCGCCCGGATCGAGACGCCGATCCTGATCCTCTCGGGATCCGACGACACCGATTCGAAGCTGCGCGGCTTCGGCTTCGGCGCCGACGACTACATGACCAAGCCCTTCCACCGCGAGGAGCTGGTCGCCCGCATCCACGCCATCATCCGCCGCTCGAAGGGTCACGCGCAGTCGGTCATCCGCACCGGAAAGATCGCCGTGAACCTCGACGCCAAGACCGTTGAGAGCGAGGGCAAGGGTGTCCACCTCACCGGCAAGGAATACCAGATGCTGGAACTTCTCAGCCTGCGGAAGGGCACGACGCTGACCAAGGAGATGTTCCTGAACCACCTCTACGGCGGCATGGACGAGCCCGAGCTGAAGATCATCGACGTGTTCATCTGCAAGCTGCGCAAGAAGCTGGCCGAGGCCACGGGCGGCGACAACTACATCGAGACGGTCTGGGGCCGCGGCTATGTGCTGCGCGACCCGGTGGCGGCGCAGCCGCGGCTGGCCATCGGCGCCTGACCGGCGCGGCTCCCGCACTGGACGGGCCGGCCCGGCCCGCCTAAACCCGGAGGTGCGGCGGCAGGTCGGGGGCGCGGGCGATGGAACGGGCGGTCGGGGCGTTGACGGAGGCCGAGGCGGCGACCGAACTGGAACGGCTGACTGCCGCCATCGCGGCGGCCAACACGGCCTACCACGCCGCCGACGCGCCCGAGATCGACGATGCCGCCTATGACGCGCTGAAACGGCGCAATGCGGCGATCGAGGCGCGCTTTCCCCACCTGCGCCGCGCCGACAGCCCGACCGACCGCATCGGCGCCGCGCCCTCCGACGGTTTCGGCAAGATCCGCCATGCCGTGCCCATGCTCAGTCTCGAGAACGCCTTCGACGAGGGCGAGGTGGCCGATTTCCTGACCCGGGTGCGCGACTTCCTGAACCTCGCGCCCGATGCACCCCTGGCCATGACGGCCGAGCCCAAGATCGACGGGCTGTCGCTGTCCCTGCGCTACGAAGCAGGCCTTCTGGTGCAGGCCGCCACCCGCGGCGACGGCGAGACGGGCGAGGACGTGACCGCCAATGCCCGCACCATCCCCGACATCCCGCAGCGGCTGCGCGGTGCCCCGGGGGTGGCCGACGCGACCATCGGCGCCTCCCCTCCCCCCAATGGGGAAGGGCTGGGGGAGGGGCAGGGGGAGGGGGGCTCCGCCGCCGAAGGGGGCGCCATCCCCGCCGTGCTCGAGGTCCGGGGCGAGGTCTACATGACCCACGCGGACTTTGCCGCGCTGAACGCCCGCCAGTCAGGGGCCTGCGGCAAGACCTTCGCCAATCCCCGCAATGCCGCCGCGGGGTCGTTGCGACAGCTCGATGCCCGCATCACCGCCGCCCGGCCCCTGCGCTTCTTCGCCTATGCCTGGGGCGAGACCTCGGAACCTCTGGCCGCCACGCAGTCGGCGGCGGTCGCGCGGCTCGGCGCATTCGGATTCTCCACCAACCCCTTGATGCGGCGCTGCGACGGCCTGCACGACCTCGTCGCCCGTTATCGCGCCATCGAGGCGCAGCGCGCCACGCTGGGCTACGACATCGACGGCGTCGTCTACAAGGTCGACGACCTCGGGCTCCAGCGCCGCCTGGGCTTTCGCGCCGCCACGCCCCGCTGGGCCATCGCCCACAAGTTCCCGGCCGAAACCGCCTGGACGATCCTGGAAGGGATCGACATCCAGGTCGGCCGGACCGGCGCGCTGTCGCCCGTGGCCCGCCTGCGCCCCGTCACCGTGGGGGGGGTCGTGGTGTCGAACGCGACCCTGCACAACGAGGACTACATTGCCGGACGCGACGCGAAGGGCGCCCCCATCCGCGGTGGCCGCGACATCCGCATCGGCGACCGGGTGATGGTCTACCGTGCCGGAGATGTGATCCCCAAGATCGCGGACGTGGATCTGGGTCACCGCCCGAACGACGCGCAACCCTTTGTCTTTCCGAACGAATGCCCTGAATGCAACAGCCCCGCCGCGCGCGAGGAGGGCGACGCGGTGCGCCGCTGCACCGGGGGTCTGATCTGCCCCGCGCAGGCGGTCGAACGGCTGAAGCACTTCGTCAGCCGCGGCGCCTTCGACATCGAGGGGCTGGGCGCCAAGCAGATCGAGATGTTCTTCCGCGACGACGACCTGCCGGTCAAGACCCCCGCCGACATCTTCACCTTGGCCAGGCGCGACGCCGCCAACCCCCTGCGCAGGCTGAAGAATCGTCCCGGCTTCGGCGAGAGATCGACCGAGAACCTGTTTGCCGCGATCGAGGCGCGGCGGGTCATCCCGCTTGACCGGCTGATCTTCGGCCTCGGCATCCGGCATGTGGGCGAGGTCGCGTCAGGCCTTCTCGCCCGTCACTACGGGACGTGGGAGGCCTTCGAGGCTGCGGTCGCCGCGGCGGCCGACCCCGCCAGCCCCGAACATGCTGCCCTTTTGGCCATCGACGGGGTGGGGGAAACGCTGGCCGGCAGTCTGATCGCCGCCTTCGCGAACCCGGCCGAGCGCGCTGCGATCGATGCGCTGATGGCGCATCTGAGTGTGACCCCCGTCGCCGCCCGCGCAACCGAAAGCCCGGTCGCCGGCCTGACCGTCGTCTTTACCGGAACCCTCGAACGGATGACGCGGGCCGAGGCCAAGGCGCGGGCGGAGGCCCTGGGGGTCAAGGTCGCCGGATCGGTCAGCGCCAGGACCGACATCCTGGTGGCCGGCCCCGGCGCCGGGTCCAAGGCGAAGGAGGCCGCGCGCCTCGGCATCCGCACCATCGACGAGGATGCCTGGCTGGCCCTGATCGGCGACGCATGAGCCGGCCGGAGGCCCTGTTCCCGCTGTTCGCGGAGTTGCAGACGCTGCCCGGCGTGGGGCCGAAGGCCGCGCAGTCCTTCGCCGGGCTGGGGGTGGAACTGCCGCGCGACCTCCTCCTCCTCCTGCCTCATTCCGGCATCGACCGCAGTCGCCGCGCGGCCCTGCGCGAGGTGGTGCCACCGGCGGTCGTGACGCTCGAGGTGACGGTCGGCGGCCACATCCAGCCCCGAGCCAAGGGGCGTCCGTGGCGGGTGACGGTGCGCGACGCGGACGGGTTCGAGTTCCAGCTGGTGTTCTTCCACGCCCGGGCAGACTGGCTGCGCGCGCAGCTGCCCACGGGGGCGCGGCGCGTGGTGTCGGGCAAGGTGGAACTGTTCGACGGCATCGCCCAGATGCCCCACCCGGACCACATCCTGCCGCCCGAGGAGGCGGCCGACCTGCCGTCCTACGAGCCCGTCTATCCGCTGGCCGCCGGCCTTGCGCAGCGGCAGGTGGCGAAGGCCGCGGCGGCGGCGCTGGCCCGTGCGCCCGACCTGCCGGAATGGGCCGATCCGGCGCTGGTGGCGCGCGAGGGCTGGCCGTCCTGGCGCGCGGCGCTGACGGCAGCCCATGCGCCGCAGGGGCCGGCCGACATCGCCGCGACCGCCCCGGCACGGGCGCGGCTGGCCTATGACGAACTGTTCGCCCATCAGGGGACACTGGCGCTGGCGCGCGCCCGGGCGCGGCGCGCCAGGGGGCGCGCGACGGAAGGCGACGGGCATCTGCGCGAACGGGTGCTGGCGGCGCTGCCCTACCGCCCGACCGGCGCGCAGACGCGCGCGGTGGCCGAGATCGCGGCCGACATGGCGGGGCCCCTGCGCATGAACCGCCTGCTGCAGGGCGACGTGGGGGCCGGCAAGACGCTGGTCGCGCTGATGGCGCTGCTGGTCGCGGTCGAGGCGGGCGGGCAGGGCGTGCTGATGGCGCCCACGGAAATCCTTGCGCGCCAGCACCTTGCGGGCCTTGCGCCGCTGGCGGCCAGCGCCGGCGTGCGCGTCGAGATCCTGACGGGCCGCGACAAGGGGACCGAGCGCGAGACCAAGCTTTCCGACCTGGCCGCCGGCCGGATCGGCATCCTGGTCGGGACCCATGCGGTCTTTCAGCGGGACGTGGAATTCGCCGACCTGCGGCTGGCGGTGATCGACGAACAGCACCGGTTCGGCGTGGCGCAGCGGATGGAGCTGGGGTCGAAGGGTGCGGCGACTGATGTTCTGGTGATGACCGCAACGCCGATCCCGCGGTCGCTGGCGCTGGCCTCCTACGGCGACATGGATGTGTCGGTGCTGGATGAAAAGCCGCCGGGCCGCCGGCCGGTCGCCACCCGCATGGTTTCGGCCGCGCGGATCGACGAGGTGGTGGCGCACCTGGCGCGCGCGCTGGCCGACGGCGCCCGCGCCTACTGGGTCTGTCCGCTGGTCGAGGAAAGCGAGGTGGTGGACCTTGCCTCGGCCGAGGAACGTTTCGCGATGCTGCGCGCCACCTTCGGCGCGGGGCGCGTCGGCCTGGTGCACGGCCAGATGCCACCGGCGGACCGCGACGCCGCCATGGCCGATTTCGCAGCCGGCCGCACCCGCGTGCTGGTCGCGACCACGGTGATCGAGGTGGGGGTGGACGTGCCCGAGGCCACGATCATGGTGATCGAGCGGGCCGAGGTCTTTGGCCTGGCGCAGTTGCACCAGTTGCGCGGCCGGGTCGGGCGCGGGGGCGCGCAATCGACCTGCCTTCTGATGTACCAGCCGCCCCTGAATGAGAGCGCCGAGCGCCGGTTGCGGACCCTGCGCGACACCGAGGACGGGTTCCGCATCGCCGAGGAGGATCTGGCGATGCGCGGTGCGGGCGACCTGATCGGCACCGCGCAGTCGGGCCTGCCGCGGTTTCGCGTCGCGGATCTGGAGCGGCAGGCGGGCCTGATGGCGGTGGCGCAGTCGGACGCGCGGGCGCTGCTGGCCGCCGATCCGGGGCTGGAGGGGCCGCGGGGGGCGGCGGTGCGGGCTCTTCTGTGGCTGACCGGGCAGGACCGCGCGATCCGGCTGATCGGGGTGGGGTAGGGGGCGCTGCCCCCCGCGCCAGCGGCGCTGCCCCCCGCGCCTGCGGCGCTGCCCCCCGCGCCTGCGGCGCTCCCCCCGGGATATTGGGGCCATCGGGAAAGCGGGGGGCGGGACGGCAGGAAGTGTCAGATCGACAGGCGCGGGGCCGCCGGCGCCCCCTGCGTGCCGCGCTCGCGGTAGGGGGTGGTCTTGTAATGCGCGCGGTAGCATTTCGAGAAATGCGATGGGCTGGCGAAGCCGCAGGCGAGCGCCACGTTGATCACGCTCATGTCCGTCTGCATCAGGAGGTTGCGCGCCTTCTGCAGCCTGAGTTCCATGTAGTAGCGCTTGGGGCTGCGGTTGAGATAGCGGCGGAACAGCCGTTCCAGCTGGCGCGTGCTCATCCCCACCTCGTCGGCGAGATCGGCGGGGCTGACCGGTTCCTCGATCAGCGCCTCCATCCGCTGGATGACCTGCGCCAGCTTGCCGTGGCGCACGCCGATGCGAGTGGGGATCGACAGGCGCTGCACGTCCTGGTCGGTGCGGATCTGCGAATAGATCAGCTGGTCGGCGACGGTATTGGCCAGGTCCTCGCCATGGTCGGCGGCGATCAGCTTCAGCATCAGGTCGATCGCGGCGGTGCCGCCGGCCGAGGTGATGCGGTTGCCGTCGATCACGAAGACGGATTTCGTCAGCCGCACCTGCTCGAAATCCTCGAGGAACCCGTCCTGGTTCTCCCAGTGGATGGTCGCACGCTTGCCGTCCAGAAGGCCCGCGCGCGCCACCGTCCAGGCGCCGGTGCAGATGCCGCCGATGGTCACGCCGCGCCGCGCCTCGCGTCTGAGCCAGTTCAGCACGGCCTTCGTGCTGGCCTGCGCCACGTCGATCCCGCCGCAGACCATCAGCGTGTCGTCGCGCTCGATCTCCTCGAGCCCCATGTCGAGGTGAAAGGCGGTCCCGCTGGAGCAGCTGACGGTCTCGCCCCCCTCGCCCGCCAGTCGCCAGGTATAGAGCGGCCGCCCGGCGACGCGGTTGGCGATGCGCAGCGGCTCGAGAGCCGCGGCGAAGGCCAGCAGCGTGAAGCGGTCCAGAAGCAGGAACACGAAGCGGCGCGGCGCGTCCGGCCTGGCCGTGGCGGTCGCCTTGCGTGCCGGGGCGAGCGCCGCCTTCGTGGCCGGGGCGGGCGCGGGGGATGACATGGGCGCGACCTGCATGCGTCGTTTTCGAGCGAAGGGAAGCAGGAAATCGGGGCGCCCGCAAGGGGGAGGCAGCCGGTTGCCCCTTCACATGCGCGCCGCGATGGCCCATACCGCGGCCCGGGAACATGACGGAGGGTGCCATGGCAGGGGCCTGGACGAAATCGGGCTGGAGAGCCAAGCCGCGGGTGCAGATGCCCGACTATCTCGACCCGTCGGCGCTGGCCGGGGTCGAGGCGCAGCTGGCCAAGTATCCTCCGCTTGTCTTTGCCGGCGAGGCGCGGCGGCTGAAGAAGCACCTTGCACTCGCGGCCGAGGGCAAGGCCTTCCTGCTGCAGGGGGGCGACTGCGCCGAAAGCTTCGCCGAGTTCTCGGCCGACAACATCCGCGACACCTTCCGCGTGATGCTGCAGATGGCCGTTGTGCTGACCTATGGCGCCAAGGTGCCGGTGATCAAGGTCGGGCGCATGGCCGGCCAGTTCGCCAAGCCGCGCTCGGCGCCGACCGAGGTGATCGGGGGCGTCGAATACCCGAGCTATCGCGGCGACATCATCAACGGCTTCGAGGCGACGGCCGAGGCGCGCGTGCCGGACCCTGCGCGGATGCTCCAGGCCTATACCCAGGCCGCGGCCAGCCTGAACCTCTTGCGCGCCTTCTCGACCGGCGGTTTCGCCGACATCCACCGGGTGCATTCCTGGACGCTGGGCTTTGCCGAACACGACAAGGCCGAACGCTACCGCGAACTGTCCAACCGCATCTCCGACGCGCTCGACTTCATGACGGCCGCCGGGGTGAACGGCGACACCGCGCACACGCTGTCCTCGGTCGAGTTCTACACCAGCCACGAGGCGCTGCTGCTGGAATACGAGGAGGCGCTGTGCCGCATCGACAGCCTGACCGGCCAGCCGGTGGCGGGCTCGGGCCACATGATCTGGATCGGCGACCGGACGCGCCAGCCCGACGGCGCGCATGTGGAGTTCTGCCGGGGCGTGCTGAACCCCATCGGGCTGAAGTGCGGGCCGACGACCACGGCCGAGGACCTGCGCGTGCTGATGGCCCGACTGAACCCGGGCAACGAGCCCGGGCGGCTGACCCTGATCGCCCGGTTCGGGGCGGGCAAGGTGGGCGAACACCTGCCGCGGCTGATCCGCACCGTGCGCGAAGAGGGTGCGAATGTCGTGTGGTCCTGCGACCCGATGCACGGCAACACGATCAAGGCGGCCTCGGGCTACAAGACGCGTCCCTTCAATGCCGTCCTGTCCGAGGTGCGCGAGTTCTTCGCGGTCCACAAGGCGGAAGGCACGGTGCCCGGCGGCGTTCATTTCGAGATGACCGGCAAGGACGTGACCGAATGCACCGGGGGCTTGCGCGCGGTGACGGACGAGGATCTGTCGAGCCGCTACCACACCGCCTGCGACCCGCGTCTGAACGCCAGCCAGTCGCTGGAACTGGCCTTCCTGGTGGCCGAGGAACTGACTGCGCTGCGCGAGACCGGGCGGCGCGTGGCGCTGTAGCGCCAGCGCCCCTGGGGATCGCGGACACCGACTGGAAGGCGCCGAAGATCATGGGGTGGAGGCCCCCCGGCAGCGCCGTCGCGCGGTCCATGGCGCGCTTCAGCGTGGCCGCGACCAGGCTGAGGACCAGCAGGACGACGTGTCCGGCATCGAGCCCGGGCACCTGGTCCTGACCCGGCCAGAGCGAGAACGGCGCCACCGTGGGGATCGTCGGACAGAGGCTGGCCAAGGCTGGGCCGGCCGCGATGGTGCTTTCGCTTTCGGGCGCCGACGGCAGCCGCCACACATCGGTCAGCGTCACGGCCAGCGCGACAAGGATCGACCCGAAGGGCTGGCCCAGCTGGTGCGCGATGACCTCGGCGGGCGTGACGGCGGAAGATCCCCCGCGATGCCTGCGCCCGCCATCATGGCCGCACCCCAGGGCGCGCAGGGTACCGGTCAGGGTCCGGGTCATGCAGGCTGCTTCTTGCGAATGCGCCCGCCGTTCCGGATCTGCCGAAGGTTCGTCGCGGGATCGTCGAGGAGGTCGAGACCGGTCTCGGGGTCGCCGTCCCGCACAAGGATGTCGGCCAGTTCCCCCACGGCGAACACGCCGAACGGGGTGGCGTCGAGCGGATCGTGGAGCCAGGTCATCCCGCCGCCCGCCACGGTTCGCCGCATCCCCCGGCATGCGCGGAAGCGTGTTGAGCAACCGGAAACCGCCGTGGCCCGAGACGCTGTGGGCGAAGCCGATGGTCTGGGTCAGGGCGGCCAGCGGGGTGACGCTGACCAGCATGGCATGCCCACGGCAGTCGATCGGCCCCGGCGTCACGGATCGCCTGCCGCAGTCGATCCCATCGGCGTCCCGCGGGCCGGCCGGCGATCCGCCCGCCCTCGACCACGTTCTCGCGTCCGGTCTGCATCGCCGGCGTGTTGCCGTCGCAGAAGCGCAGGTTGGCCAGGACGGTCGGGCGGGCCGGGGTCTGTGCGCGAACCTCGCGCGGGGCAAGGCCCAAGCCCGCGAACTTCCCGACCACGGCCGCGGCGCCGCCGATCGGGTGGCGGCGGTCGATGTCGGCCTCGATCCGCCGCACGGCCGCCCGGGTTTCGGGCGCGCCACGCAGGCAGGGTCGATCGCGTCCAGGCCTTTCTCGATCGCTCGCGACAGGCCCAGCAGATCCGGCCGATCACCCGCCCCGGATCCGGCACCGGACACAATTGGGACGGAAGCCCCTTCTGGCGCCGACTTTCTGCGCGGCCGGATCCTGTCGTGCCGGTCAGCGTGAGGGCGGTTTCGGCAAGCCCTGTGGGTGCCGGCCGCCCATTGCGGCGACGACCCCTGCCGCACTCGCGCGGTCAGGTCTCGAAGCGCGTGGCGACCGAGATCAGGTGGCGCCGCATCGCCGCCTCGGCGGCTTCCGGGTCACGGGCGGCGATGGCGCGCAGGATCTCGTCGTGTTCGGCAAAGCTCGGGTGCGTCTCGGGCGGGCGGGCGCCGGTGCGCTTGGCCGAACCCCAGGACACCATCCGGCGCAGGGTATTCAGCCGGTCGAACAGCTCCAGCAGCGTGGGCGAGGCGCAGGCCTCGGCAATGCCGCGGTGCAGGTCGGCGTCGAGCACTTCGTATTCGCGCCAGCTTGCACAACGGCGCGAGCGTTCGGCAATGACCTGCAGATGCGAGATGGCGGCGGCCGAGGCATGAAGCGCGGCTTCTCGCGCCACCGCAGGCTCGAAGGCCGCGCGTGCCCGCATCGCATCCGCCGGGCTGATGTCGCGGGCCAGCGCGTTCAGGCCGTCGCGGTCGATGCGCTCCTGTTCGGCGGCAAGAAAGGTGCCCTTGCCGACATGGCGCCACAGCACGCCCTCGTTCACCAGCACCTCCAGCGCCCGGCGGATCGAAGACCGCTTGAGCCCCAGTTCGGGGCCGAGCATCCGCTCCGGCGGAAGCCGGTCTCCTGCCGCCAGCCCCCGCTCCAGGATGAAGGCGCGAAGCTGCGAAATGGCGGCGGCGTCCGACACCTCGGCAAGGGCGGCGTCGGCGCTTTCCTCCTCGGCCCTCGTGCGCAGCATGCTGGTCAGCGTTGTTTCTCCACCGCGGTCTGTCCGACCCTAGTCGCCGGATGCACTGGGATCAATGCCGATTGATCGCCCATCACGTCGCTGCCGGCAACACCATTGCAAGACGGCTTCGTCCGGCGACCGTCGCCAGCCGATCAGGATGGTGGCCGGGAGGGGCGGGGTCGCCGCCAGCACGGGCGGGTGGTCCCGCCGCGCACCGCGCCGGAATGTGCAGGCGGTTCGACTGCGGCAGCGGGTGCAGCGGGCCGGGTGGCTGCCGCCTGGGGTCCGGGAGCCGCCGTGCCTGAGCGAGATCGTTTCCGTTTAATGGGGATTATCATAGATCAATCTGTATCAATCTTTTCTTCGGGGGGCATGACGAAGCCGAGGATGCTGGAGCGGACATGCGCCGGCCGATCGGGCCGCCACGGGGCAGCCCGATGATCTTCGTCGAGCGTCCGATTTCGGCGATCCTGCGGGTTGCGGTGATTGCGGCGATCCTGCTGCCGGCCATCGGCGCCATGCGTCGGTGCCGGCAGGCGACGTGAGGACCGCGCCTAACCCGCATCCCTGTCCAGCGCCGCGTGGAAGCGGTCCATCGCGCGCAGGAGCGCGGCCATGTCGTCAGGTCCGACCGCCGCGCGCAGCCTTTCCTCGACCGCCAGCGCGGACGGCAGGATTTCGGCCAGCACCCGGGCGCCTTTCCCGGTCAGCGAGATCGCGACCAGCCGGCCGTCGCCGGCGCCGGCCGCCTTGGCGACAAGCCCCGCCGCCTCGAGCCGCGCGACGGCCCGGCTGACCCGCGGCTTTTCCAGCGCCGCGCGGGCATGGATGTCGCGCACCGACACGCTGCCCGACCGCGCCAGATGCG